>NZ_QUEG01000003.1:0-78244 GCF_003477925.1 Clostridium sp. AF32-7AC | reverse complement strand
TCTTATACCCAAAAGCCGATGGCAGAACACGGCTATCTCTGCCTGGGACTGGCGGGAGTCGGTCTGCTGCTGTGCGTGGCAGGGATGGCATTCAGTGTCCGCAGCCAGGGCAATACGCCGGTCGGCGCGCTGTCGATGTGCTTTTCGAGCATATTATTTTCCGTGGCGTCGCTGATGTACGGATGGAAATCTTTTAAAGAAGAAGAAAAAAATTATATATTCGCGAAAATTGGTACGATTTTGTCGGGGCTTCTGGTCATCTGGTGGATTGTGACGATTTTGATTGGCATCCGGGGCTAAGAATGAATGGTTTTTATGCGTGGCTTGCCTGGAATGCCGGACCAATGGAACGCCGGTAAGAGCCTTTGCGGCGGGCGTGGTTTGAAAGTGAAATTTGGCGATGGCAGAAGGAGGGAAATATCTGAACATGAAATATTGGGAACTTTTGAAAGAAGAAAATGAGGCGGTTGCGGAGCGCCATGAGCTCGCGATGGAGCGCATCGGCCATATGAAAGAAGAAGCGACGGTTGGCGAGCCATACCGGGCATTTTTTGAGCGCACCGTCCAGTTTATCGAGCTGATAGAAGAAACCTTCCAGAAACAGATGGATGGGACGCTGGCGGCGATGAGCCAGAAAGAGGCAACAGAATTTAACCGGACGCTTTATGCGGATATACTTCCAGGGGCGTATGGGAAGAGCTTTGCGAACCCGGACTATGCGGCAAAAGAGCTGGGAGAGAACTATGGTCCGTGGCTGTCATTTCTCTATACGGAGATCCGCAGCGCGATCGTTTACGCCTATGAGAGCCGTCTGGTGGATGTGACGGTGTTGGAGGAACTGTTTATTGAGGTTTACAACCTGTTTGAGGGCGGTACTCCGGAGGTGACGGAGCTTCGCGAGCCGCTCTACTATTTTGTCAGTGATTATTGCGACAGGATGCTTCCGTGGCGGGTGCGTGAGACGCTGGATCCGTCGCTGGATTTTGGAAAATCGATCATCATGGACAGTGATTTAAATGATCTGCGTTATCTGTACCGGTTTGGCGAATATATCTCGGAGACAGAGCTTGCGACGGCACGTTTTATGAATGAGCTGCCGGAGGAGACGGTACGCCGGATGGCAGATACCTACACAGAAGGCTACCGCAAGGGATTTGCGGCGACCGGACGCAGCTATGAGGGCAAGAAAACGGTGCAGATCCGTTACCACATCGGATTTGAGCGCATGATCCGGATGGCAGTGGAAAATTTCCGCGAACTCGGTCTGGAGCCGATCATTGCCCGCGCCTCCATCGGCACGGTGAACCGGATGGCGGCGCGCACGAACGGTTACTATGGCACACCGGCGAACCGCCAGTACGAGTATGATCACCGCTACGACAATGCGGTTTACCTGGACAAGGCCTTTCGTGAGCGGAAACTGTCTATTTTGAAGGTGGCATATGAGACATACAAGGATCTGGCGTCGGTATATGCCGGTCCGGCAGTTGTGGAAACCTTCGGCGAGGCCGGATTTGAGCCGGTCAATGCAGCAGCAGCCTTTTCTTTAAGTGAAAAACAGGAGAAACTGCTGTTATCCTACAGCAATGAGGCGATGCAGATTGTGGACGCGTATATTCCGGGAACGGAGACGAGCTTCACAATCATTGCATTCCCGCTTCCGGAGATCGGAGCGGAGTTTGAGGCGATTTTTAAGGAGACGATCCGCATCAATACGCTGGACTATGAGCTGTACCGCGACATCCAGCAGATCATGATCAACGAACTGGATCAGGCATCGCAAGTCCACATCAGCGGACGCGGCGGCAACCGTACCGATCTGACCGTACAGCTTCACACGCTTGCTGGGCCGACGAAACAGTCGAATTTCGAAAACTGTGTGGCGGATGTAAATATTCCGGTTGGAGAAGTCTTTACCTCCCCGCAGCTTGCTGGGACAAACGGGCTTCTGCATGTCGGCAGCGTCTATATTGGGGAATTTCAGTTCAAAGATCTGGAAATCCGGTTTGAAAATGGTATCGCTGTCTCCTATACCTGCAAAAACTTTGAGACGGAAGAGGAAAATAAGGCGTTAGTGAAACAGATGATCCTCAAAAACCATGAGACGCTGCCGATGGGCGAGTTTGCGATTGGTACCAACACAACTGCGTATGAGGTAGCGCTGCGCTACGGCATTCTCGACAAATTCCCGATTCTGATTGCCGAGAAGATGGGACCGCACTTTGCGGTAGGCGATACCTGCTACAGCTGGATGGAGGACTGCCCGGTCTTCAACCCGGATGGACGCGAGATGGTGGCGCGTGAGAATGAGATTTCAGCAAAACGCAAAGAAAACCCGCAGGAGGCATATTTTGGCTGCCATACAGACATTACAATCCCGTACTCCGAGCTGGATACGATCGAGGCGATTCATCCAGATGGAACGAGTGTAAAGATCATCGCGGGCGGACGGTTTGCGCTGCCGGGGACGGAGAAGCTGAATGAGCCGCTGGAAAAATAAAAAGAAAAAGTCATAGAAAACAGGTTTATTCTCATATAATCTCCTGAAAAGGGATTCCGGAGCAGCCGGATGGGAGATAGAATCAGAAAATGGATAGCCGTTCTGCTGGCAGGAAGTATACTGGCGATGATTCAGTTGGTTCCGGCCGGCGGGGCGGTTTTTGTTCGTGAAAACATAGAAAATAAAGAGATTCTGGGAGAGAAAGAGACTTCTCTACAACAGACCCTTCACGCCCGCGCCTGGGTTCTCATGGATGCGGACAGTGGGCGTATTCTGGCGGGGAAAGATGCGGATACCGCTTATCCGATGGCAAGCACGACGAAGATTCTGACCTGCATTCTCGCGCTGGAACAGGGAAATCCCGATGACTGGGTCGAGGTATCAGAGAAAGCGGCCTCCATGCCGGATGTCCAGCTCAATATGCGGGCGGGGGAGCGGTACCGCCTATCGGATCTACTCTATTCCCTGATGCTGGAATCCCACAACGACAGCGCTGTGGCGGTGGCGGAGCACATCGGGGGAAGTGTGGAAGGATTTGCGGAGAAAATGAACCGGAAAGCGCGGGAGATAGGATGTAAGAATGTTTGTTTCGTGACACCGAACGGTCTGGACGTTGCGGATGAGGATGGAAACGAACACAGCGCTTCTGCGGCGGATATGGCGCGGATCATGCGCTACTGCGCGTTCCAGTCGCCGTGCCGCGAAACATTTCTGGAAATTACCCGTACGGCATCACGGACGATTCAGGATGAGTCGGGAAACCGTTCATTTTACCTGGCAAACCACAACGCGCTTTTAAGCCAGTGCGCGGAGGTGCTGTCGGGCAAGACAGGATTTACCGGGAAAGCCGGGTACTGTTATGTGGCGGCGTTAAAAAAAGAGGGAAAAGCATTTACGGTGGCGCTTCTCGGCTGCGGGTGGCCGCCGCACAAGACGTACAAATGGGCGGATATGCGGAAACTCGATCAGTATGCATTTGATACATATAACTGGTATGATATATTTGACCGGGAGAAAACATTTCCGGAGGTGGAGGTGAGGCGGGGCATGAAAGGAACGACGGCGCTCACACTGAATCTGCCATCGGAAAAACAGATGTTTCTGATGCTTCTGCGCGCGGACGAGAAGCCAGACATCCGTTATGAGTACCCGACCGAGCTGGAAGCACCGGTTCATGAAGGACAGGAGGTCGGGCAGGCATCCTATTATATTAATGACGAGCAGGTGGCTGCTTATCCGATCTATGCGGCAGAAACAGTGGAGAAGATTGATTATGAGTGGTGTTTAAGACGATGCGTAACTTATTTTGAAAGAGAATTTCAGTCAATGTGGCAGACATGGGGAGTTTGAGTTGTTATTACTGGGCACGTATGCGTGAACAGCAACGACTTGTTCACAATACTTTTACAAAAATCTGCTTTATTTTGCTGGTTAATTTTGTTATAACTATAGATAGTGTGAATTACTGAGAATCAAGGATCCGGACACGGAAACGTGGAAAGAGAGGCACGGAGGATGAAACAGACATCACTGAGCAGAGAACAGGGGCTTGCGCTCCTTCGCAAGTATAATAAAGAACCATTTCATATTTTACATGGACTGACCGTGGAGGGCGTCATGGAGTGGTATGCTGAGCAGCTGGGATACGGGGACGAAAAAGCATTCTGGGGCATGGCAGGACTGCTGCATGACATTGATTTTGAACTTTATCCGGAAGAACACTGCGAGCGGGCACCGGAGCTTCTGCGCGACGGAGGCGCAGAGGAAGATTTAGTCCATGCGGTTGTCAGCCACGGCTATGGCATACGGGTGGATGTGGCTCCGGAACATGAGATGGAAAAGGTGTTGTTTGCAGCCGATGAGCTGACAGGGCTTATCTGGGCGGCGGCGAAGATGCGCCCGTCCAAGAGCACCAAGGACATGGAGCTTTCAAGTCTTAAGAAGAAATTTAAGGACAAGAAATTTGCGGCTGGATGTTCCAGAGATGTGATCCGCCGCGGGGCAGAGCAGCTTGGCTGGGAATTAGACAAATTGATGGAACAGACGATTCTCGCCATGCGTTCCTGTGAGGATCGGGTCAACAAAGAGATGGAGGAACTGGAGTTTTGAGAGAAAATAAACCAATGAAACTGTTGTCGGTAGCGATTCCGTGTTACAATTCGGCGGCATATATGCGTAACTGCATCGAATCCCTGCTGCCGGGCGGCGATGAGGTGGAGATCCTGATCGTGGATGACGGTTCCACAAAAGATAATACGGCGGAGATTGCCGATGAGTATGAGAGAAACTATCCGGGAATTTGCCGGGCGATTCATCAGGAAAACGGTGGTCACGGTGAGGCCGTCAATGCGGGACTGCGCAATGCGACGGGCGTCTATTATAAGGTCGTGGACAGCGATGACTGGGTCAACGAAGAGGCATATATGGAGGTTCTGGATACGCTGCGCAAATTTGTCCATGACAATGTGACGCTGGATATGCTGATTACCAACTTCGTTTATGAGAAACAGGGCGCAAAACACAAAAAGGTCATGAACTACAACATGGCGCTCCCAAAACGCCAGCTCATCGACTGGAACGGTGCAAGAGGCTTCCGCCTGGGACAGTATATCCTGATGCATTCGGTCATTTACCGTGTGGAAATGCTTCGGAACTGCGGCTTGGAACTGCCAAAGCATACGTTCTACGTGGATAATATTTTTGTATATCAGCCGCTTCCACACGTAAAATCCATGTACTACCTGGATGTGAATTTTTACCGCTATTTCATCGGACGCGACGATCAGTCAGTCAATGAAAAAGTCATGATCAGCCGTATTGATCAGCAGATACTCGTCACGAAGCTGATGCTGGGATATTACGATGTGACCAAGATCAAGAATCCAAAGCTGCGCCACTACATGGTCCGCTATCTGGAGATCATGATGACAGTTACTTCAATTCTGGCGATCCGCTCGGAGACAGAGGAGAATCTGAAGAAGAAAAAAGAACTGTGGCAGTATCTGAAACAGCAGAATTTCACGCTGTATATGCGCCTGCGCTGGGGCTTCCTCGGACAGGGCGTAAACCTGCCGGGAAAAGGCGGACGGAAGGTGTCGATCGCCTGCTATAAGATTTCGCAGAAGTTTTATGGGTTTAACTAGAAATTCATTATAAAAATTGAAATAATATGGATTAGAAAACGAAATCAAATCTATCATAAAAGTGAAATTAAAAGATCCGATCGTCTGGAAAGTCGAGTGTTTCCAGATGGTCGGATTTTCTGATTCTATGTCAATCATTAGATATGATTCGATAAGGGATTACCACGTGATGAATGTTAGAAACCTAGTTTTCGTAACGGCTGCGGCAGGGGGGATTTATCGCAGATAAAAAGCTGGCACCTGTCATACTTTGGCGCCAGCTTATGTTTACTTGTCTTGAGAAATCCTTTAGCGAATATATTCCGGTTCGTTCTCTGTCTCTTCCTGCGTGCTTCCCGCATATACTAACGGATAGATAGCTGCGCTTAAAAGAATCGCGCCTGCGACGTCCAGAACCGAGTGCTGCTTCAGCGAGACAGTTGCTATGCAGATAGCGACCATCAGGATACCGGAAAGAATCCGAATTACTTTGTGCTTTTTCAGAGATTCACTCTTCATGACCGCGATGTGGGTTCCGATGGAATTGTACACGTGGATGCTTGGAAATACATTCGTGTTCGTGTCAGCCTGGTGGAGCATATAGACAAGACGGGAACAGAGGTTCTTGTCCGGGTCTACGGCGGTCCGCAGGTCAGTTCCATTCGGGAACAGGGTGCAGATTAAGAGTGACAGCGTCATGCCGGTAAATAAAAATGCACATAACCGGTAATATTCTTCTTTGTTCTTGAAGAACAGGTATGCAATCGCAGCGGTCACATAGGCGAACCACAGTAAATATGGGATGACGAAGTATTCATTAAACGGAATCATATCATCCAGCGATGAGTGCATGATATGGTAATTGGAGGTCACGGTTTTTTCCAGATGCATAAACCACGGAAGATAGATAAATCCGTATCCCAGAATCCATATATGCCCGTATTTCTTCAGGAGTTCCTTCAGAAAATGTTTCATATCAATCAACCTCGATTTTCTTTTTATCATAAATAAATTAACATTATTTTAACATCTCTCCAAGTTCGTCTGATTATAGCACACTCACCCGCCAACTTCAAGGCTAAATAGGGATTGTTATAAATATTAAGAAAAAGGTTATGGAATGTGAAATTTGTTAAACAAAAATTTTATGGATGGACAGGGACTTTAAGTAAAATAAAAACAGCTTGCTCAACTGCAAGCTGCTTCATCAATAGCGAGAGGGGGATTCGAACCCTCGACACCGCGGGTATGAACCGCGTGCTCTAGCCAACTGAGCTATCTCGCCATATTAAATTTAGAAAAGTGGGACCTACAGGGCTCGAACCTGTGACCCTCTGCTTGTAAGGCAGATGCTCTCCCAGCTGAGCTAAGATCCCAGATAAAATAGCGAGAGGGGGATTCGAACCCTCGACACCGCGGGTATGAACCGCGTGCTCTAGCCAACTGAGCTATCTCGCCATATTAAATTTAGAAAAGTGGGACCTACAGGGCTCGAACCTGTGACCCTCTGCTTGTAAGGCAGATGCTCTCCCAGCTGAGCTAAGATCCCAGAAAAAATAGCGAGAGGGGGATTCGAACCCTCGACACCGCGGGTATGAACCGCGTGCTCTAGCCAACTGAGCTATCTCGCCATATTAAATTTTAAAAAGTGGGACCTACAGGGCTCGAACCTGTGACCCTCTGCTTGTAAGGCAGATGCTCTCCCAGCTGAGCTAAGATCCCGCTGACACTCGCACAAATCACGACTGCTTTGCAAGTATAATATAAATTTTCAAGATTGTCAACACTTTTGAGAAAATAATTTATAGAAATTTTCTTATCATTTAAAAGGAAGTATGGTATACTTATCTCATGCAAAATTGTAATGGCGCTGTATCCTGTGACAGGTATTCTGGCAGGGTAAAAGATAAAATATAACGGCCCAGCAGGGGAGTTTCTGTATTTTCGGAAAGCAGGGGACGTTATGGCAAAATATGAGGATGGAGTAATGTATTATTTCATTATTAATCCCGCTTCACAGAGTGACCGCGGCTATAAGATATGGAAGAAAATAGAGCAGCGGCTTGTGCGGGACGGGGTTGAGTATCAGGCATATTTGACAGAATATGCGGGGCAGGCGACAGAGTATGCAAGGAAGCTGACGTCCCACTGCAAGGAGGCACGGGTGATTGTGGTCGTGGGCGGTGACGGGACGATGAATGAGGTCGTGGACGGAATCGTTTCCTGCGACATGGTGACGCTGGGCTATATTCCGGTGGGGACAGGCAGTGATCTGGCGCGCGGGCTCCGGCTTTCGAGAAGACCGATGCGTGGACTGCGCCGGATTTTTAAGGCGCGGCGGATCCGGCAGATCGATTATGGTGTGATTGCATATGGCGATGATGTGCTCCGACATCGGCGTTTTATCGTCAGCGCGGGGATCGGGCTGGATGCGGAGGTATGCCAGCATATGCAGCGTTCGGCGATCAAAAATATCTGCAACCGGATTCATCTGCGGCGATTGTCGTACCGGATACTGGGATTTATACAGTATTTGAAGGCGAAACCGATCCGGGGATATATTTTGCTCGATGGAACGCGCCGGGTGGAATTTAATTATATTTATTTTATCAGTGCACAGATTCAACCCTGCGAGGGTGGCGGATTCTGGTTTGCGCCGAAGGCGGACAGCAGCGACGGCAACCTGGAGGTCTGCATTGTCAGCCATGCCTCGAAGCGGCAGGTGCTTGGAACTCTGCTCCGGGCGTTGTTCCGGCGCTCCCACAACCGGGGGCTTCGGTGCTTCAGCTGCCGGGAGGTCCAGATCTACACGGAACGCCCGATGGCAGTTCACGTGGACGGCGAGAGCTGTCAGTACCAGAGCAATCTGGAAGTCCGCTGTATTGAGCGAAAATTAAAAATTGTTGGATAAGTGTATATTTTTCAAAAGTATAAAATAATTTATCAAATAAAGTAACTGCGGGCAGTCCGGACAGTTACAAAATGACCAAGAAAGGAACTGGAATACGATGAGAATAGGACAGGGATATGATGTGCATAAACTTGTTCCGGATCGGGAACTGATTTTAGGCGGCGTGACGATCCCGTATGAGAAGGGGCTGTTAGGACATTCGGATGCGGATGTGCTGGTGCATGCGGTGATGGATGCGCTCTTAGGGGCGGCGGCACTGGGCGACATCGGACAGCATTTTCCGGACACGGATCCGGAATATGAGGGTGCGTCGAGCATCGAGCTTCTGAAAAAGGTAGGGAAACTTCTGCAGGAACGCGGCTATGTGATTGAAAATATCGATGCCACGATCATTGCGCAGCGCCCGAAGCTGGCTGCATACCGCCCACAGATGGCAGAAAATATTGCAGATGCGCTGGGGCTTCCGGTCAGCCGCGTGAGTGTCAAGGCGACGACCGAGGAAGGGCTTGGTTTTACAGGCAGCGGCGAGGGCATTTCCTCACAGGCGATTACCCTGTTGACGGAAGTGGAGAATTACTGTTATGATAGTGAAATGATGACGCAGGCAGCGGCTTGCGGTGGATGCGGCGGCTGTGGCGGCTGTCAGGCAGCACCGGAAGCAGATTTAAAATAGAAGAGGAGTAATGAGGTTATGAAAATTTTCAACACATTGTCCCGCAGAAAAGAGGAGTTTGTGCCGATCGAACCGGGCAAGGTTAAGATGTATGTGTGCGGACCGACCGTTTACAATTTTATTCATATTGGAAATGCAAGACCGATGATCGTATTTGATACGGTCCGCCGGTATTTTGAGTACAAAGGATACGAAGTAAACTATGTATCTAACTTTACTGATGTGGATGACAAGATCATCAGGAAAGCCATTGAGGAGGGCGTGGATGCGGAGACGATCTCCAAGCGCTATATCGCAGAGTGCAAAAAAGATATGGAGATGATGAACGTCAAACCGGCGACGAAGAATCCGCAGGCGACTCAGGAGATCGGCGGTATGATCGAGATGATCAATACGCTGATCGAAAAAGGACATGCGTATGTGGCAGCTGACGGCACGGTTTATTTCCGCACCAAATCCTTTAAAGAGTACGGAAAACTGTCCCATAAAAATCTGGACGATCTGCAGTCCGGCTTCCGTGAGATCAAGGTAACCGGCGAGGAAGGCAAGGAAGATCCGACCGATTTCGTTCTCTGGAAACCGAAAAAAGAAGGAGAGCCGTTCTGGGAGTCTCCGTGGTGCCAGGGCCGTCCAGGCTGGCATATCGAGTGCTCCGAGATGTCCAAGAAATACCTTGGCGAGTCCATCGATATCCATGCAGGCGGAGAGGATCTGATCTTCCCGCACCATGAAAATGAGATCGCGCAGAGCGAGTGCGCGAATGGCAAGACCTTTGCCAACTACTGGATGCACAACGCATTCTTAAATATTGATAACCGCAAGATGTCCAAATCTCTTGGAAACTTCTTTACTGTGCGTGAGATCAGTGAGAAATACGATTTGCAGGTTCTGCGTCTCTTCATGCTGAGCGCCCAGTACCGCAGCCCGCTCAATTTCAGCGCGGATTTGATGGAAGCTTCGAAAAACAGCTTAGAGCGCATCCGCACTGCGGCAGAGCATCAGGCAGACTGCCTGAAAGCAGCGAAAGAGGGCGAGATGACGGCAGAGGAGAAGCAGAATCAGGCAGCAGTCGAGGAGTTGGTTCAGAAGTTCGAGACGGCGATGGACGATGATTTCAACACCGCAGATGCGATTTCAGCTATTTTTGAGATTGTACGCCTGAGCAACTCCACGATTTCGGAAGCATCGACGAAGGCATACGTTTCCTATGTTAAAGAGACGATGGATAAACTCTGCGATGTGCTCGGTATTATCACGGAGAAGAAGGAAGAGATTCTGGACAGCGAAGTAGAAGACTTGATCGCAAAACGCCAGCAGGCGAGAAAAGACAAGAATTTCGCACTGGCGGATGAGATCCGTGGACAGCTTCTCGATATGGGAATTATTCTGGAAGATACGAGAGAGGGCGTCAAATGGAAACGGGCTTAAATGCGTTTAAGGAAGCGCTGCATTTAAAACATGTTGAGGCGGGGGAGTATTCCCCGCTGGCGCTGGCGTATATCGGCGATGCGGTCTATGAGCTGGCGATCCGCACCCTTGTCATGAACCGCGGCAATATGCAGGTCAACAAGATGCACAAGAAGACGGCGAACCTGGTCAAGGCGGACGCACAGGCACATTTTTATCTGCTTCTGGAGGAAGAGCTGACGGATGCGGAGAAGGCGGCATACCGACGCGGACGCAATGCGAAATCTTTTACGATGCCGAAGCACGCGACGATGAAGGATTACCGGATGGCGACCGGATTTGAGGCGCTGATGGGCTATCTCTATCTGACCGAGCAGTTTGACAGGATGGCAGAACTTCTGGGAAAAGGGCTGGAACAGATGGGAGAATTAATATCGTTATAAATCATGATGAGGAAGATAGATGGAACAGGAAAATAAGCAGGAAAATAGATTTGAAGAGACGATGATCGAAGGCAGAAATGCCGTTTTAGAGGCATTCCGTTCGGGCAAGACGGTGGATAAGCTGTTTGTGCTGGATGGCTGCCAAGATGGACCGGTCAAGACGATCACGAGAGAGGCAAAAAAGCAGAATACGATCATCCACTATGTGGCGAAGGAGAGACTCGACCAGCTTTCTGAGACCGGCAAGCATCAGGGCGTGATTGCACAGGCAGCGGCATACCGCTATGCAGAGGTGGAAGATATGCTAAAGCTGGCAGAAGAGAAAGGCGAGCCGCCGTTTCTCTTTATTCTGGATGGCATTGAGGATCCGCATAATCTGGGTGCGATCATCCGTACTGCCAATCTGGCAGGCGCACATGGCGTGATCATCCCGAAACGCCGCGCAGTGGGACTGACATCGACGGTTGCTAAGACCTCGGCGGGAGCGCTGAATTATACGCCGGTGGCGAAGGTAACCAATATTTCAGCCACGATCGAGGAGCTGAAAGAGAGAGGACTCTGGTTTGTTTGCGCCGATATGGGCGGAGAGAGCATGTACCGCCTCGACTTAAAAGGACCGATCGGTCTGGTGATTGGCAATGAGGGCGAAGGTGTCAGCCGTCTGGTGCGGGAAAAATGTGATTTCATCGCATCGATCCCGATGAAGGGAGATATCGACTCCCTGAACGCATCGGTGGCAGCTGGTGTGCTGGCATATGAGATTGTGCGTCAGAGAATGATGTAGGGTAAGTGAAAGGTATCGGGCAACCGATTCCGCTACTCCCCTCCCCGTTGGAATCATATAAAAATATGAAAAGATAGGAAATGAGAATCGGATGTCTGCGAATGAAAACGGAGGCATCCGATGAAAAAAACGGGAAATTTAAAAAAATAAAAAAAATTCAAAAAAACCGTTGACAAAACGATTGTATCATGATAAACTAATCGAGGCTTAGAGATGAGCTGAAAACAAAAAGATGCTGCTGTAGCACAGTCGGTAGTGCGTCGCATTGGTAGTGCGGAGGTCACGGGTCCGATTCCCGTCAGCAGCTCTGCTAGAAAAGAACGGAAGCCTTTGATTTACAAGGGTTTCCGTTTTTTTTATTCTCTACTTGCAATTCATTCCAGTTGTGCTATAATGATAACAGTTTGGACGGGGACATAGCTCAGCTGGGAGAGCGTTGCGTTCGCAACGCAAAGGTCGCGGGTTCGAATCCCGTTGTCTCCATGATAGAGAAAGCCTTGAAAACACTGGTTTTTCCTTTGTTTTCAAGGCTTTTTTGTGTTTTTAAGATTTCAAGCGGAACAAAATATTCCGTTATAGGTACAAACTTTTCGGTACAAGGATCACACGAAAGATCACACGGACTTTCAGTATCGATGAATTTGCCGCACATTTTTTAAAAAAGAACTTTCGAAAAAATTCAAAAAAATAAAAAAAACTCTTCCATTTTGAACTACCCTATGTTATAATAAACTCACTTGTGAGTCAGAAAGACAAGCAAGCGGGCATGGCGGAATTGGCAGACGCGCCAGATTTAGGTTCTGGTACGAGAGTGTGCAGGTTCAAGTCCTGTTGCCCGCACTAGAAATTACGCAGAAGTGGCGGAATTGGCAGACGCGCACGGTTCAGGTCCGTGTGATGGCAACATCATGAGGGTTCAAGTCCCTTCTTCTGCATGATTAGCTGCAGAACCTGAGTGCAGCGTGGAACTCCCAGAGATGATTTCTCCGGGAGTTTTTCTTTTTCTATACAAGGAATCAAAAAGGGGCAGACGCGCAAGCGAAAGCCCCTTTTGTAATTCGAATTTGTAATATAAATCAAAAAATTAGAATTTCTGAAATTCTTCTACATTTATTACAAATACGGTTGCTCCGCCGACTTTCATGTTCATCGGAACGGTCATATTAACGGTCGGGCAGCAGTTTCCGGCCATGGTCGGCGGCGTGTATACAAGCTGCTCGCGGGCACCGGACATTTTTTTGATGATGGAGATGGCGTCCTCGACGCGTTCATCTTCGACACCGAGCATCAGGGTTGTACTTTTCTTTTTCAGAAAGCCGCCCATCGTGGAAAGCTTGGTGACAAAGAAGGAGTGCTGGTTTAATTCATATACTAAATCATCGGCGTCCTCACTGCCAATGATTGCGATAATCATTTTCATAAGCGGTACCTCCTGAAAAATTTTCTATTATTGTACCATTAATTTATGAAAATGGAAATAAAAAAATGAGAAATTTATGTTAAAATATAAATGATTATGATTGCTTGCAGGTGAGAATTTTTTGGACTGAAAATTCCATCTGCCGCAGGAATGGCGGCAGATTTGCGGGATGAGAGAAAGGCAGAAGTATGATTCGAAATATAGTATTTGATATGGGAATGGTTTTACTGGAGTATGATCCGGTCAAGGTGTGCTGGGAGTACACAGATAATCCGGAGGATGTGGAGTGGATGCGCCGCGAATTGTTTGATTCGAAGGAGTGGTCGCTTTTAGACGAGGGAACGCTGACGGATGCACAGGCGCTGGAGCGGGTGCAGAAACGCCTGCCAAATGAACATTTGCGCTGGCTGGCGAAGGAAAGTCTGGAACACTGGCATGAGTACAACATCTGGGCAAAGCCGGGGATGGGAGAGCTGGTGAAGGAACTGAAAGAAAAGGGCTGCGGCATCTACCTCTGCTCGAATTGTTCCGTGCGCCTGCGTGTGTTCGAGTATGAGATTCCGGGCATTGAATATTTTGATGGCACGCTTGTCTCAGCGGAGGAGAAGCTGGCGAAGCCGAATCCGGCGATCTATGAGAGATTGTTTGAAAAATTTCATCTCAAAGCGGAAGAATGCTTTTTCATCGATGACCGTCAGGATAACATCGATAGCGCGAAGGGCTGCGGCATGGATGGTTACTGTTTTGCGGACGGGAATGTGGAGAGGCTGCGGGCGTACATGGAGGAGATGGAAATATTATAGAAAAGCAGTGCAAGGTGGCCGATAAAAAGATTATTTTCCTAAAAAACATCGGGAGAGTCATAAGCTGATGAAAAGAAAGTGAAAAGGTTTTGGAATCAGGCACTTATGGTCTAAAAAAAATACAAAATCAGCAAGAAATTTGATTGATAATAATATCACAATATGAGATAATGAAGAAGAATGGGGAAAGATGCATTTTTAGTAAATTCCCCTGGAAGATGCATGTGAACAGGCAGTTTTTTGACCGGGAATCTCCGGTGAAAGGCTGCGTCTGTTTTATAACGGATAGTGAGGAGGTCATTATATGAGAGTATCGATTTGTATCGGAAGTGCCTGTCATCTGAAAGGATCCCGTGAGGTAATCCAGAAGCTGCAGAAGCTGGTTTCAGAGAATCATCTGGACAGTGAGGTAGATTTAAATGGAGATTTCTGCAGCGGCAACTGCCGTAAAGGTGTCTGTGTGACGATAGACGGAGAACTGTATTCCGTAAAACCGGAGACAACCGAAGAATTTTTCCAGAAGGAGATTCTGGGACGCCTGAACGCGTAATCGTTTACATATAACGGCAAAAAGAGAGGGAGAGTCTATGCCGATTATTGATTTTAAGGCGACGATGTGTAAGCATTGTTATAAATGTGTGCGGGGCTGCGAAGTGAAATCAATCATGATCCGGGATGGTCATGCATATATCATGCCAAATCGCTGTATTCTCTGTGGGCAGTGCCTTTTGAACTGCCCGCAGTCGGCAAAACGTGTTCCGAGCGAACTTTCCAAGGTCAAAAAGCTGATTGAGAGCGGCGCACCGGTCATTGCATCGCTGTCGTCTTCCTATATGGGGGTTCTGCCGTATAAAAAGCGGGGGCAGGTCAAGTCAGCATTAAAAAAGCTGGGATTTACGAATGTTTGTGATGCGGCGGAGGGCGCCGCGCTGGCGACGGAAGAGTATGTCCGTTTATTAGAGCAGGGCGAGATGAAAAATATCATCACAACTGCCTGTCCGAGTATCGTGAACCTGATTGAGATTCATTATCCGGAACTCATCAAATATCTGGCACCGGTGCTGATTCCGTCGGGGATCCATACGCGCATGCTGTATGCGGAGTTTGGCGAGGCGGCGAAGGTAGTCGTGATCGGACCGTGTATCGCGGAAAAAGAGAAAAACAGGGTTGTGAAGCCGGATGCAGTCCTCACATTTGAGGATTTAAAACAGTGGCTGTCAGAGGAACAGATCGAGATCGAAGCATGTGAGGAAGAACCGTTCGAGGATCGTGAACCGGGCGCGAACCTGCGTTATCCGGTCAGCGGCGGACTGCTCACGGCGGTGACGGCGACTCAGAAGAAACCGGACAAGTATCGCAAGTTCTACGTCAGCGGCGTGAAGGACTGCCTGGATGTCTGTGAGGCGATGAAAACCGGCGAGGTGGCTGGCTGTTTCATCGAGATGAATGCCTGTCATGGAGGCTGTGTCAATGGACCATCCACGGCGACCTCAGTGTCGAGTTTTAAAGTTAAGCTGGATCTGGAAGCGATGCTTCCGAAGGAACCGGCAGATCTATCCCTGATGCATGAGGCGGCGCGCCAGGTGGAGGTTCACCGGACGTTTGCGGATCGTTCCCAGAAGGAGCCGATTCCGACCGAGGAAGAGATCCGGGAGATCTTGAAAAAGACGGGCAAGATGACGCCGGAGCAGGAGTTAAACTGCGGTGCGTGCGGTTATCCGACCTGCCGGGAGAAGGCGATCGCTGTTTTCCAGAAAAAGGCGGAGGTCGATATGTGTATTCCGTACCTGCATGACCGGGCGCAGTCGCTGTCCCATCTGGTGATGGATACGTCCCCGAACCTGATCATGATCATCGACGATGATATGCGGATCCGGGAGTGTTCGGTGGCGGCAGAAATGTATTTCGGCGTCAAACCGGAGGCGATCAAGGGAAAACCGCTGGAGGACTTTATCAACGCCGAGGATGTACGCGAGGTATTCCGGACGCACACAAGCGTCCACAGCCGGAAGGTGATCTATCCGGATCGGAATCTTGTGACGCTTCAAAACATTGCGTATATCGATGACGGCAATTTTGTCATTGCCACGATCATTGATGTGACGCGCGAGGAAAAACAGGCAAAACAGGAATATGCCAAGAAAAAGGCGACCATTGATCTGGCACAGAATGTCATTTACAAACAGATGATGGTTGCACAGAATATTGCCGGACTCCTGGGGGAGACGACGGCGGAGACGAAGACAACCCTGATGAAGCTTTGTTCCCTGATTGACGATGAGAGCGAAAGTGAGGTCCGATAAATGGGAGTAACCGTAGATGTCACGTTTAAAAGTCTGAATAAGTATTCAGAGATCCTGTGCGGCGATACGGTAGAGTGCCTGAAAACGGAAGATTCGGACGTTATCATTCTGGCGGACGGCATGGGAAGCGGCGTCAAGGCGAATATTCTTTCGACGCTGACGGCAAAGATTCTGGGTACGATGTTTTTAAATGGAGCCACGCTGGAGGAATGTGTGGAGACGATTGTGCAGACGCTTCCGATCTGTCAGACGAGACAGGTGGCGTATGCGACGTTCTCGATTCTCCAGATTTTCAACAACGGCGAGGTATATTTAGTTGAATATGATAACCCGCGATGCATTTTTTTGCGCTGTGGTCATGTGGTGGAGCTGCAGAAATACAAGCGTCTCGTCAAGGACAAGGAGATCAGCGAGTGCCGGTTCCAGGTTCAGAAGGGTGATGCGCTGGTACTTGTCAGCGACGGCGTGACGCACGCGGGAGTCGGAAAGAGCGGCAAATATAAATTTGGCTGGCCGTGGGAGTCGGTGGCAGAGTTTGTTTCGGAACAATGCCTGACCTCTCTTTCGTCGGCACGTATGGCGGCGGCACTCTGTGCGGAATGCAGCCAGATTTACGAGGGAAAACCGGGCGATGATACGACGGTTGTGGTAGCTCGGATCATTGACCGGAAACCGGTCAACCTGATGACGGGACCGCCGCTCGACCGCAACGACGATGAGACGATCACGGCGGATTTTATGAAAGATGAGTCGGCAAAGCACATTGTATCGGGCGGAACCAGCGCGACGATCCTGTCGCGGGAGCTGGGACGACCGCTGCGGGTATCAATGGATTACAGCGACCCGGATATTCCGCCGATCGCTTTTATGGAAGGCATCGATCTGGTGACGGAGGGAGTTCTGACGCTGCGGAAAGCGATCGAACTTCTGAAACGCTATCTGATCGAATGCGATTTAAGTTCTGAGTTTTTCAGCGAGTTGGACAAGAAAAATGGTGCGTCCATGATCGCGAAGATTTTGATAGAAGACTGCACGGAATTACATATGTTTGTGGGAACGGCGGCGAACAGCGCCTACCAGAATCCAGGGCTGGCGTTTGATCTGGGAATCCGCCAGAACCTGGTCAAACAGCTAAAAGAAGCAGTCGAAGGTATGGGAAAGAAAGTTACGGTAACGTATTATTAATAAGGAGGATAAAACATGGTAACGAATGACGCGACAATTCTGCGCATCAAACATGAGATACTTTATGAGGTAGCAAAGCTTGCCTGGAATGATCAGTTAGAGGACGGAAGAGACGATATTCCGTACAAAATCAGCCCTGGTCCGCAGGCACAGTACCGCTGCTGTGTATACAAGGAGAGAGAGATTGTCCGCCAGAGAATCCGTCTGGCAGAAGGTAAATGTCCGTCTGACCGCAATACAAACAACGTCGTACAGGTTATCAATGCAGCCTGTGAGGAGTGCCCGATTGCGTCCTACACAGTCACCGATAACTGCCGTAAATGTATGGGTAAAGCCTGCCAGAACTCCTGTCCGTTTGGAGCGATCAGCATGGGAAATACCAAGGCGCACATCGACCCGGATAAATGCCGCGAGTGCGGAAAGTGTTCCCAGGCATGCCCATACAATGCGATTGCCCATCTGGAGCGCCCGTGTAAGAAGGTCTGCCCAGTGGATGCGATTACCTACGATGAGTATGGTGTATGTGTGATCGATGAGAAAAAATGTATCCAGTGTGGCGCCTGCATCCATTCCTGCCCGTTCGGTGCGATCGGTTCCAAGACCTTCATGGTCGATGTGATCCGCCTGATCAACGCAGGCAAAAAGGTCGTAGCGATGCTGGCACCGGCGACCGAAGGCCAGTTTGGACCGGACATCACGTTTGCAAGTTGGAAAACAGCTTTAAAGAAGATTGGATTTGCAGATATGATCGAGGTTGGTCTGGGCGGCGATATGACCGCGGCAGCCGAGGCAGAAGAGTGGGCGGAAGCTTACAAAGAGGGCAAGAAGATGACGACCTCCTGCTGTCCGGCATTTGTCAACATGATCAAACAGCATTTCCCACAGCTGCTTGACAATATGTCCACGACGGTTTCCCCGATGTGTGCGGTCTCCCGTATGCTGAAGGCGCAGGATCCGGAGGTTGTCACTGTCTTTATCGGACCGTGTATCGCGAAGAAGAGCGAGACGCTGGATCTGAATATCCAGGGCAATGCGGACTATGCGATGACTTACGGAGAGATCCGTGCGATGATGCGGGCGAAAGACGTAAATCTGGAGCCGGAAGAGAACAGTATGCAGGAAGCCAGTGTATTTGGAAAACGCTTCGGCAACGGCGGCGGCGTAACAGCGGCGGTATTAGAATGTCTGAAGGAGTCTGGTGAGAATACCGATATCAAGGTAGCGCGCTGCAACGGTGCGGCTGAGTGTAAGAAAGCCCTTCTTCTTCTGAAAGTGGGACGTCTGCCGGAGGACTTCATCGAGGGTATGGCGTGCGTCGGCGGCTGTGTCGGCGGACCGAGCAAGCACAAAGCCGAGCTGGAGGCGAAGAAGTCGAGAGACAAACTCATCGCCGAGGCAGATGCAAGAGAAGTACATGAGAACCTGAAGGCGTATGATATGTCGTCGTTCTCGATGCATCGGCATTGATGTGGGATACCCTTGGGAGAATGTGGCTGAGATAAAATAAATAGGAATTTATATATGAGTTAGTGGGAAAGTGCCTGCTCTGGAAAATGAAATTTGGGATATGAATTTTATTTTCTGGGGCGGGCGTTTTTCGTTGTGAAAATTCCAAAAGAGTTCTTGCATTTAGAGAATAGATGTGTTAGACTCAATATATCTTATCGAAATGAACTGCGGTCGCAGGTGGTTTCGTTCTAATTTATCTTTTTATTCTGGTAATTTGTGAGGTGCGTTTCGCACAGAATTCGATGATTTAGGAAAATTTGGGAGAATCGGATAACTGTATCGTTATAAAAAATGTGCAATATATTATATGATATATGCAATGTAAAATGAAAGCTTTTTATAGACGGAAAGAACCGTTGTTTAACTCAGAGTGAGGATGTGTTTTGAATTAGAAGAATGAAAATAGAGAATAGAAATTTGATATAAATTAGAACTTATATAACTTGCGAAAGAGGATAAGAAAAGAGATGTGAAAAAGGTTTGAGGGGGGAGGTTTGAGTTGTTAAAAATAAACATGGGGGCTCATAAAGGGCGTCGCTGCCGGAATGGTACCATTTTGGGAATATCACTGATATTGATATTTTCATCCGGTAGAATGGCGCTGGCAGCTGAAAATGCAGTGAAACAGGCAGAAACAGCTGTCATAGTCGGCTACAGCGTCTCATTTATAGATGCTGAGAATGCAAATCATCTTATATTTCATACGCAAACGGGCAAAGTTTTGGAAGGAACTTCCCTGAATGTATCTTTCCCAGAGCAAATCATAGGGAGCGACGGGCATATCTGGAAATCAGCGGTACAGTCACCGCAAATATTTGAACTGTATGGAACAGGAACTGAAAAAATTTATATCAAATATGAAAGAGGCGGCAAGGTCCCAGAAATGGGAGCAGAGGAGGATGCCGCCATGCTAGCGCTTCGGAAACGCCTGGAACGATGGAAACAGAGGGCATGGGAGGCAGAGTGTGCCATATTTGGGCGCGAGGATGCGGCGGTATCGGGCAGCGATTCCGGTCTGACCGTTCAAAATCAGTCGGAAAATGATGCCAGGATCCGGAATCTGGTATCTGCGATCGGGGATGCAGCGTGGCATGAATTTTATCTGATTGGTCAGGATTTTACACCATCGGCAAAAACAATCGGGGTGGAATACGACGCGGTTTATTCTGAGGTGGAAGAGGATTCCTTTTCGGTGGATGGAAAGGAATATATCATCACGCGCATCCGGGTGCGGAGAAAATGGGATGACCGTACTTGTACGCATCAGTGGAGCCAATGGGAGTGGGAGGAAAATGATTGCTTAAAGAATGGGCGGGCAGTGTATGTCTGCGGACGATGTCAGAAAGAAAAGATAGAGCGCCTTCCGGCGCTGGGGCACCTGGATGAAAACGGGGATCAAATCTGTGACCGCTGTGGAAGCGTGGATTGGAGTGAAAGTGAAATGCCCGAAAAAGTGATCTGGAAGGAGGGCGATGTCCAACTGCGCGAGGTGGGCGGAGAGATTTTGTCATTTACCTGTATCGACGACGATTACCATGACTGGCAGAATGAACACCGGAAAGCAGCGCTGTTTCTCTGTGACCGCGTGATCCGGGCGGATGTGGACACGGCACCGGGAAAAAAGATGAAGATTTTCTCGTTTGGCAAAGACAATAATTATAAAACTTCGCAGGTGCGCGCATGGCTGCAGAAAAACAGTCAGAACAGCAGCTTCTGTCTGGAACCGATCCATACGGGAATCCAGACCGCGTACATGGGAAGCACGGCGGCTGGTGCATTTTCGCAAACGTCCGGGCGGGAACTGGCGCGTCATGATATTGGTTTTCAGCTTATGAACGACCAGCTTTTCTGCCTGTCATTGGAAGAGGCACTTGCGTACCGGGAATATCTATGGCGGTTTGATTCCGGGGATGATAACCCACAAAGTCAGGTCAGTGCCTATTCACAGGGATATTATCTGCGGACGCCTTTTTATTTGCAGGATGAAAACGGGAAATTCATTTATAATCAGCAGATTTATGGCGTTGATCTGGTAAATGGCTGTCTGCGTCCGGTGAGGACGGACAGTGAGACATATGGAGTACGTCCGGCATTTGCACTGTCACAGATGTAAAAAAGAATACTTGTTGAGCTTGGAAAGCGGGAGTGAAGCTGTTTGGCAGTTTGATTAGGAGAAAAGATTGGACAAGGGGAAATCAATCTAATGTTTGGGGAAAGAGGGGAACGTGTATGGGGAAAAACTTACTAAATTTCTGATTATCTTTTCATAAGTTGGTAAATGCCGATATATCCCGTATTTTAGGGCTTTATCGGTATTTTCTTTTTGGAAGATACCTTGCATAAGCTGGCATTTACCAGCATGAAAATGCAACCAAAAGTAGTAAATGAGTAGTAAATATAAGCTCCGATATTAACAAGCCAGTCTTTCCAGTTCTGCTTTTGCAGATTGAAATGTACCGTGTGCATAATAGCCAAGTGTCATGGTTATGTTAGCGTGTCCCATAAGATATTGCAGGGTGTTTGGGTTCATTCCTCTGTTTGCCATATTCGTACAGTAAGTATGTCGGAATGAATGTGGTGTGATGTTCGGTAACTTGTCCGTGTGATACTTGTTATACTTCTTAATTAGTCCTCGCACCATGCCCTCATAGTTTCCTGCAACTTTAGGTAAGCCCTCACGGTTCAAGAATAGGAAATTGCTATAACCACCTACAATCAACGGTTGTGCCTTTCCTCTGTTCTTTAGTATTCTTTGGATTGCTTGATAAGCCCGTTCTGTCAATGGAAGTTCTCGTTTTCCGTTTTTGGTCTTTGGCGTTTCAATATAGTAGCCGATTTCGCTGTCTTTCAATAACTGGTGGTCTATATTGAGTATTCTGTTCTGCATATCAATATGCGTCGTTAGTCCGCAAAATTCAGAAATACGAAGTCCCGTTTCCAGCAGAAGCACAACCTCATCATAATACTTGCTGTAAATCTTATCCTTTTCCATAAAGGCAAGCAGGCGTTCTTCCTGCTCTGGTGTAAGGATAACTTTCTGCTCCGTATCATCTTCCAGAACATCACTTAGCTTAAATTCAAACGGGTTCTTTCTGATACAGTCGTCTTGTATCGCCATGTAAAATGACGCTTTCAAGGAACGCTTGTAGTTATCAATCGTTTTATAGGCGTATCCTTTTTCGCTCATTCTGATAGCCCATTCTTTAGCGTCCGACTGCTTAACAGTATCAATCGCCCTCATACCCAATGGGTCATTTTTCAGAGCGTTCATAAGATACTGTCGTCCTTTTTCAGTAGCCCTCTTGATGTTCTTTCTTTGGCTGTTCTTCTTGTCGTAGAGCTGGCAGACTGTCATTTTACCGCCTGCTGTATCGATACCGTCGTTAAGGTCTTTTTTAATCTGTGTTTCTTTTTCCCTCAACGATATATCATCACGCTTTCCAGCAGGTGTCTTGTCTGTCGGTACAAGTTTCCAAGAATAGATAAATTGTGGCTTTCCGTATATATCGGTATATTTATAAACGTATCTTCCGTCTTTTCGCTGGCTCTCTCCATTACGCAAATTGCGATTTTTACTGTCTTTTCGTTTTACATTAGACATAGTGTAAAGCTCCTTTCCGTCATGGAACGAGCCGTGATACGCTATATTTATTATACCATATCTACGGCTCAATGACATTAGATTTCGTCCAATGTATCTATGATTTTTTCAAATTGTTTTCGCTTAATCTGAATACGGTTGCCGTTCACGATAACCCAGCCAGCGTCAAGATTTTCTTCGGCTAATTTACGCAATTTCTTTTCGCCAATGCGGAAGTATTTGGACGCTTCTTCAACCGTCAGCGTATATTTTTCCCAAATAGGCACATCAGTATTGTTCATAATCTATGCACCCCCCTTTACTGTGTGTCGTTTTTTACAAGCAGGCAGACGGCTTTGGAAAGCTCCATTAGTATCTCAACTATTCCCATTCTTGTGGGCAGAACCGCACCATGCGGACGTATCATTATTCTGTGAGGATAGGTCGTGGCAAAACAACTTTTCCAACAGTCGCTCTCGGATCACTGCGTGGGTCGCTCGCTTTCTTTTGAAAAGGTCGTGGCGTACAGTCCCCGTGGCTCGCCATCTCACAAACGTATCTGTCTGCTTTATTCAGTTGTCAAAGAGCTGTGGTGAAAGCGTGTTGCTTTCATATAAAAGCAGGTGGCAGAGCAGGAAAGAGGGGGATATTAAATCATGCTCCGCTAAAAACTGCTTATTCTTCTGGTTCTAAGTCCATATCTTCAATATCAAAACCTAAAATCATTTTGATAAGTGCTTCTCTGATACGTCCTTTTAATTCCATATCTACAACGATATAAACATTGCCGTATTCATCATAAAGTGAACGCAAACAGCACTTTGATATGTAAGGGTCATAAAATGCCAGTAATTTTTCAATCGCTTTTTCGTTTCCGTCCATAGCTGATGAAATCAAGTAATAAGACGGTTTCTTAAATAACTGTTTCATTTTCTAATGTTCCTCCTTGAGTATTTTTTTCATAGTTTCCAAAGCGTGATGTCGGTTTCTAAATACACCGCTTTGCGTGATTTTCTGCAAGTTGGCAATTTCACTTTCTGTCATTTCCAAGAAGTAATACATCAACAGAGTATTGCGTTTTCTTTCTGGAAGTTTCTTCAAGGCTTCTGCCAATTCATCATCAAGGACACGAATATCAATGCCACATACTGAAAAGATTGTATAATCTGTTTCGTAGTCGTCCCAAACAGCCATTTTATCAACAAGGACATCTGGCAATTCGCTGAAAGATATTTCTTTATTCTTACGACGGTTTAATTCCTTGTAATAATCTTTCACGACACTACGGACAACTTTCTTTAAACAACTTTCAAAACGACATTGAACTGTTTTCTGGAAGTCAGACGGTTTCATCAATCTCACCTCCTTTCCTTTATGATTTGAAAAGTGTTTATCCCTCTTTCCGCACCATATAAGGACAGCTAGGTGTGATTTAATGACCTCTTTTGAAAAATTTTTTAAATTTTTTCGGGTATGAAAAAAGCCCGCACAAAACATATAGTCTGTACGAGCCTTTAAAGCTAAAACATAGTAATATTGTATCATTAAGAATCACAAATCACAAGTGATTTGTGATTAATCACTTGTGATTTGTGATAAGTGATTTGTGATTAATATATAAAAGGGGCTGTGAAAAAAGAATAGTCCCGAAAAAAAAGAAAGACCAAGAGTTTATATTGAACTCAAGGTCTTTCTTTCTGTTATAATTAATTTGTGACAAAAAATAATAACATAATCTATTCTAACCCAAAACAGGCAATTTTGCCAATGCTAATTCAAGATTATCTGGACATCTGTGATCCAGTGCTGACTTTTGACAGATTTATGGGAGGAATCGAACTGGAGAAATATCTGAAAAATATTCCGCAACATTATACAGGAAGACTCAGATATGACCCGGTCAGCATGCTGAAGACAGTTTTCTTTGGATTTATGGAGAATGGCTATATATCATTACGTGAACTGGAGGATCAGTGTAAAGTCAATCTCCGCTTCATGTATCTCATGGATCATCAAACACCTTCTTATCGTACCTTCGGTTACTTCATTAACGAGGTACTTGCTGATTCCATTGAAGAGATATTTCAAGACATAAACAAAAAAATTTTCGAGACAGAACATGTGGATCTCCAACACCTATACATCGATGGATCCAAGTTTGAAGCAAATGCGAATAAATATTCCTGGGTATGGAAAAAATCAACCGAAAAATCCAGATACCGTGTCTTCGATAAAATTACTACACTTTTTGCGGAAATCAATGAAGAACTGACATGTACAGGGATAAAGCTTTGTATCAATAGTGAGTATGCGCCAGAGTATCTGAAAGAAGCTGCCGAACAGTATGCAGAAGCCTGGCAGATTGATGAAACTGCGTTTGTTCATGGCAGGGGACATCGCAAAACTACACAGCAACGGCATTATGAGAAACTCAGGGAGTATGCTGCTAAGTTAGAAGAATACGTGGAAAAAATCAAAATCTGTGGGGAGGATCGCAACAGCTACTCGAAAACAGATCATTCGGCTACTTTTATGCGAATCAAGACAGATTACATGGGAAATGACCAGCTGCTTCCGGCTTATAATGTACAGGTTGGTGTTGCAGATGAATACATTGCTGTTGTTGATGTAAATCAGTATCGCTCAGATATGGATTGTTTTGTTCCGTTGATGAACAAGTTTTATACTACATATGGCTTTTATCCGAAGTATCCAGTGGCAGATGCCGGATATGGTTCTTACAACAATTATATTTTTTGTGAGCAGCATGGAATAGAAAAGTATATGAAATTCACCATGTTCAAGAAAGAGACTACTGACATGAAGTATCATAAAGATCCATTCCGAGCAGTAAATTTTCCAATCGGGGAAGACGGAATCATGCGTTGCCCAAACGGGAAAAACTTTTATCTTCAGTATCGAAAAAACGTAAAAGGGAACAAGTATGGGCGTCAGGAAGAAGTGTATCAGTGTGAAGACTGCTCCGGCTGTCCATACGCAGAACAATGTAAAAAGACAGACAAAAACCGTACTGTTCGGATCAACCGCGAACTTACAGCGATGCATCAGGAAGTGATAGAAAATCTCGAAAGTATCCAGGGAGCGCTTCTAAGGATGAACAGATCCATTCAGGCAGAAGGTACCTTTGGTATCATGAAAAACGACCGGTGGTACAAAAGAATTGTCCGAAGAGGAATAAAATCTGTATTGCTTGAAGTATTTCTCGTTTCTATCGGACACAATCTTTATAAATATCACAACAAGCAGAAAAAAGTTGCAACTGCCGCATAGGATTCATAATGGCATTCTCATGGGGGAAGGGGGATTATACGCTTTTTTGTGAAATATAATTACTGTTGTATTTATAAGAAAAAGGACGCATGAAAAAACTTTCGTTTTTTCACACGCCCTTTTATGTTTATTTTGAAAAAGAGATAAAATCAATATATCCCTTTTCCCCAATTTTTACAACGGCATTGTAGGGCTTTTTCTCTTTGTTTTTGATTCCTTTTACCAGGGTTTCTTTTCCCTCCAGTAATTCTTTTACATTCGTTTTGGTTAGTTTTTTCTTTCTAAAATGTTCAGCTAAAGTAAACTTACATTCAGGATAATTTGAACAACCATAAAACGATTTTTTTAATACAATATTGTTGCCACACTTAGGACATTTTCCTACAAGGGGTCCCGAGCGCTTAGTGGGAATTTGTACCCCTTATCGATACAAATTCCCCGTAGGCGCTAGGGACCTCTTTAGCTTCTTGGAAGCTGTCAGTAGTATATCTAATAATTTATCTCCATTCCCTTTAGTAACGTGTAACTTTCCAAATTTAAAAAAGCGACTCATAGAATTATTTCCTCCCGTTAAATAATAGATAACTATTAAAAATAGACAATACTTGCTCATAAGTAACGGTACTTAAATTGTTTACTTTGGCGTGTTTCATTGCTTGATGAAACTGATTTTTAGTAAACAGTTGACGATATTCTCGATTGACCCATTTTGAAACAAAGTACGTATATAGCTTCCAATATTTATCTGGAACATCTGTGGTATGGCGGGTAAGTTTTATTAAGACACTGTTTACTTTTGGTTTAGGATGAAAGCATTCCGCTGGCAGCTTAAGCAATTGCTGAATCGAGACTTGAGTGTGCAAGAGCAACCCTAGTGTTCGGTGAATATCCAAGGTACGCTTGTAGAATCCTTCTTCAACAATCAGATAGATGTCAGACGCACGGCTTTCAAAAACCACTTTTTTAATAATTTGTGTGCTTAAATGGTAAGGAATATTCCCAACAATTTTATACCTCTGTTTGTTAGGGAATTGAAACTGTAGAATATCTTGGTGAATTAAAGTGACACGAGTATTCAGTTTTAATTTTTCTGACGATAAGTTGAATAGATGACTGTCTAATTCAATAGACGTTACCTGTTTACTTATTTTAGCCAGTTTCGTCGTTAAATGCCCTTTACCTGTTCCAATTTCGTAAACGGTATCGGTTTCTTTTAAATTCAATTGTTTTATTATTTGGTTGAGTACTTTTTCACTCGTTAAAAAGTTTTGAGAATATTTTATATTTTTGTTCATGTAATCACTCCTGAAGTGATTACATCTGTAAATAAATACAGAAGTTAAACGATTTGTTTGTAATTTTAGTTATCTGTTTAAAAAGTCATAAGATTAGTCACTGGTAGGAATTAATCTAACGTATTTATTTATCTGCGTAATCACTGTTTTTAGTCTGTTTCAAAACAGTAGATGTTTTATCTACATTACGCATTTGGAATACCAACATGACGAATCCCTCCTTCTTAATTACAAATTTTTAGCATCTAATTTAACTTCAATTCCTATTATACAAAATTTTAAGATAACAGTCAAGAACATATCTGCACAAGTTGTAGATATACCATAAATGCTGATAATCAACATGATTACGCTTACCATCAAATAAGTAAGTGTTTCTTGCTTATTAAAATTATCCATAGTACAACGTGAATTCCAGAGAAAAAGAGAAATCGCACCAAGAATAATACTTAAAACAAAAATGACATTTCTTTTTTTACTGTCACGGAACATTTTCTTTTCATTTTGTTTGTCAAAATAAAGAAAATCACGTATCGTCATTTTACTTATTCTTCTTAATAGATTAAGCAAAACCAAAACATAAATAGTTAAAAAATAAATTATCAATAGTCCAATAGAAACGAAATTCAAAGAAATAAAGAGAGTTTTTGGAATACCCAGTAAGTTTACAATTACTAACGACACAAACTGGCTGAATAAAAAGCCAATAGGAATAGCTAATACAAATGCTAAAATTCCCAACAGTATATTTTCAATTACAACTAAGTGGGCAATTTCTTTTTTCTTAATGCCAAGAAGCATATATGTTCCTAATTCTTTACTTCTTTTTTCAAACATAAATTTCGTTGTATAGTTGATCAAAAAGCATATCACAAAAATAATAAGAATATTTACAGCGAACAATGAATTCTTAAATGCATCCATACTGGAACATAACTTTACAATTTCATCAGAATTTGCCACCAAATTAAAAGCAAATATAAGAGAAAAGGATGCAGTAACGGTTATCAGATAAATCAAATAATCTTTAATATTTCTTTTTGTATTTCTATACGCTAACTTACCTAACATTTCCCACTTCACCTCCGAGCAAGGTTAATATATCCAGTATTTCATTGAAGAAATCTTTTCTGCTTTTTTCCCCTCTGAAAATTTCATTGAATATTTTACCGTCTTTCAAGAACAAAATACGTTCACAGAAAGACGCACTAAACGGGTCATGTGTTACCATTAAAATAGTAGCCTGCATTTTCTTGTTGATTTCAGACATTGTTTCCAGTAATAATCTGGAAGCTTTTGAGTCCAAAGCTCCCGTCGGTTCATCAGCTAAAATCAGTTTCGGTTCATTGATTAAGGCTCTAGCACAAGCACAACGCTGTTTTTGTCCGCCAGAAACTTCATAAGGAAATTTCGATAAAATATCACGAATACCCAATTTATCGGCGATAGCATGAACTCTTTTCTCAATATCAGTAGGGTTCTGTTTGTTGATAACCAATGATAAAGAAATGTTTTCTCCAATCGTTAAAGTATCTAAAAGGTTGAAATCTTGAAAAATGAACCCTAAATTTTCACGTCTGAAATCAGCAAAATCTTTATCCTTGATTTTGGTAATATCTTGATTATTGACTGTAATGTGTCCGCTGGTTACAGTATCAATCGTAGAGATACAGTTTAATAGGGTAGTCTTTCCAGAACCACTAGCTCCCATGATTGCGACAAATTCGCCCTTATCTACATACATAGAAATACCGTCTACTGCCTTTGTGATATTTCCAGAGTTACCCCCGTAGTATTTTTTTACTTGCTCTAAATTTAAAATGTGTTCCATTAAAAATCGCTCCTTTCTTCCTGCCACATTTATTTGTTTTGGAATACAATTAAATTATAGCAAGGGCAGTATTCAATTACACTTACAGTTTTGAAAGTAAACAGAGAGTAAAAGAGCCGTGATAATGCAGATCACAATTTTGTGAAGCATTTCCACGACCCTTTTATTATAATTTTGCCTTTGTCTTTTTCGTAATGATATAAATATATTCTTCTGGTGTAGGGCGTTTATTCCCAAAATACTTTTTGAAATTTGCCTGCACCTCTGGGTCGGTGCTATTCATAGCTTCATCAATCGTAGCTTCAATATCCGCCCGAACATCAGCCAATGATACACCGCCAGCTTTTGCACCAGCTTTCAATGCCTTTTTTATATCTCTTTTGTTCAGTCCTATCATATTCATACCTCAATTCTACTTTTTAAAGCTAATAAGTTTTCCATTGTATTTTACAATGATGAATATGATATAAAACACTCCTACAACAATCAAAATAAGACCTATGTAATAGCCTAATTCAGAATGAGAGATTAAATTGATAATCGGCATAACAAGAATACCAATACTAACCAGTAAAGTGCCTATTCCTATTTTTTTTGTAAACACCTTTTTATCTTTAGGGTCAAGTTGTGTATAATGATAACCATGTAATAAAGTAATATTCTCTTTTATACCTATTTGATAAGATGTAAAAAGTAAAAACAATCCTATAACTATTTCAACAATCAATTCCTCTAATTCCATAATCGTTCTCTCCTTTAATCAAAATAAAATAATTCTTCAAATTTTTTATCTAAAGCTATACAAAGCACTAATGCCAATTTTGCTGTTGGATTAAATTGTCCAGTTTCAATAGAACTAACTGTATTCCGAGAAACCCCGACTAGTTCAGCTAATTCTGTTTGTGATAATTTTTTTTCTTTTCGTACAGTTTTTAATCTGTTTCGCAAAATTAAATGTTCGTCCATTCTATAAACCTACCATTAAAAATTTATAAAAGTAATACCCCATAAATAGAAAAAAGAATAAAGCAATAACAAATTTGGATTTATTTTTTGAAATATGTGCTTCATAACCCATAGAGCCAAATGCCACAGACCCAATAATTGTCATTATGTCATAGTAAGGTTCTTTACAAACTGCTTTAATGAAAAGAATTAAAATGCAGATAAATAAAACAAACATTAAGCCAAAAGATTTCCCTTGAAGTTTAATATGTTTTTCGTATTCATCAAGATATAGATTCTCTTTTTTGTTTTGTGATAGTATTTTTTCTTTATCCATTATATAACGCTCCCTTCAAATAATACCAAGTACACTTGTCATTTATATTATAGCATTCGGTCATTACAAGTCAATATTTTTGCACAGTTTTCTTGTCGTTTTGTAAAAGCGTGCAAATCTGATAGGAAATGCACGCTATATCATTTATCCTACAATCTTCCAGTTACTATCCTTATGTAGCACAAGCTCATACTGCGATACCTGCGTCGCTTTTGTCTGATTATCAATGAATTTTACCGCAACCTTGACTTTCACATTGTCGCCGTCCTTTATAAAGATAGGGTTTACCAGTTCAGAATAAAGGTAGTCCCTGCCGATAGGTTCAATCACATTTCCCAATACATAGTAAGCAAGCTCTTTTTCCGTCGCTGTTGGGTACAGCTTAAAGAATGTTTCCAGAAAAGCGGTAGCGTCATTTACCGTATCAGCGTCCACGCTTGCGTCTGCTTCTGGTGTCTTAGGCTCATAGTCTGATTTTTCAACTGCTGGTGCAAGGGTAGGGTTTTGAACGATTACCATATCCCCGTCTGCGTCCACATAGACTTTTACAGTATAGGTTGCTTTCACATTGCTTGTCTGTTCTCCCTCTTTTATCTGCTGATCTACTTCGTAGGTAGCAGAAAAAGTGTCCGCTCCCGATTGCTCGATATGCCATACAATCACATCTGTAACCGTGGAGCTGGTCGGTATATCGGTTCTAATGGTGTCTACATTTAAGTCCTGCAATTCCTTTGTCAGATAACCGCTGATTGCCTGCGTCCTTGCTTCGATAGCTTCTTTGCTGTTATCCCATGTGTAATAGGACTTCGCAAAGTTTTTCACGAAATTTTCTATCCCGTTGGTGTCCTGCAAGCAAAGTTCAATGATTTCTTTTTCATGGGTGGTGTGCTGGTCGATAGCCGTAAAATTCTTATACACCCCAAAGCTCACGCTTGCGACAAGCACCACCCACAACGCAATCACGGTTTTCTTATGTGTGCCTACCTTGACAGTACGCACCTTTTTTTCTTTTGGTTCTTTGATAGTTTCTGTCTGTTTCTTATTCTTCTTAAACATATTTTTCAAGTCCTTTCTATTGTTTTACTCGTCCTGCACCGATTAAGTGCTGTTGCCAGTAACTACTACTTAGGTCTGCATATCCTATCGGGTCGCCTGCGTGGTACATCTGTGTCGGCGAAACAAGAATACCGACGTGTGTTACATACGAACCAGCGTTATAGGTGGAATGGAAAAACACCAAATCGCCTGCTTTTGCCTGCGAGAGTGGCAGATGTTGGGTTGCGTCATACTGTGCTTGTGCTGTTCTCGGTAAGGAGATACCAGCTTTTCCATAGCACCATTGCGTCAATCCCGAACAATCAAAGGAAGTATTCGGGTTACTGCCACCATACACATACTTCCAGCCTTGATATTTCAACGCTTCATTCATTACCTTTTGTGCCAGTTCTCCCGATACCTGCGGAACTGCTAAATACTGATTGACTACTTCCACATAGAACATATTTCCATAGCCATACCGCCAGCCCCCATTCTTAGCAACGGCTATCGGGTTGGTGTAGGTTACTTTCTTTCCACCCGATTTCTCACGGGCGAAGCTCTCTGCAAGATTAAAAGTGTGTTTTTTTCCTTTTCCTGCCACATATCCCACATAGCCACCGCCATAGTTATAAGACTGTATCGCTACATTCAAGTCGTCGATACCTTGATTTTTGCAGGAAGAAAGCAGGGACGCAAAATACTTACACCCCTGCTTGATTGAGCTTTCCGTATCTAAGGAATTAGGCGGTAAACCAAGACTTTCCGAACTCTGCATAACATCTTCTGCCGTACCGCCACTTTCTACTTGAATGATAGCAAGTAACACATTGACATACTCGGAGATACCGTTTTCTCTGGCGTATTTTTCTACCATAGGCTGATGTTTCAAGACTTCTGCGGATAGGTTCATACCCGTAATGCCAGAAGAAAAATTGCTGTTCTCGTCGTCGCTGTCCGCACTAATGAGGACGCCAAAGAAAAGCACCAGAGAAAAGAGGATAGGAAACAGACTGCCAATGATAGCGATATGTTTCAGTTTCATTTTTTCTTCTGTCCTTTCTTCGTTACAAGGTTACGGGTTTTCTCTATGGTCTGCTGGTTCTTCTGGACGCTCTGGGTCTGCTGAACCTTTATCCTGCGGTCTTTGGTGTCATTCTGGCGTGTTTCCTGCGATACCACTTTTTCTACATTCTGCCTATGTACTGTCTGTGTAGGCTGGGGTGCTTTCTTATCAGAAGCACCAGAAGATAACGGACGCTCTTTGATAACATTTGTCTTGACTGGCTCACTTGCTTTCGGAGTTGGAGCTGTGGCTGGGCGTTTGACTTCCTGCATTTTTTCAACACTCGGCTTTGGAATGGTTGAAGCTGTGACTGGTCGCTCATGGGGACGGGTAGCTCCCGTTGTCGCTGATCCGTCAGCCTTTCGCTGTACCTGCCTTGCTTCTTGTGCCTTTTGAAGCTCCATACGTTTGTCAGCGATATTTTTCTTACGCTGTTCCTGCTTTTCCAAGCGTCCCGTCTGTCTGGACTGCTGTTCCTGCACCATGCCACGCTTGAAGTCGGACACGCTGGACTTTGCCTTTTCCTTTGCGGAATACACCGCATAAGCGGTCTGTGTCGGCATATCCTTGATATTCTCTTTGACAGCGTTTGCCTTGTCTTTCACTTTATTTTTCGTATCTAAAACAGCACCGACTTTTGAACCTGCACGCTGTCCCATGCTGGAAGTGGTATTGCCCCGATTTTCTTTAGAAGCCGTATTTTTTCTTTCGGCTCTCTTGCCAGCAACGGCACTTCCAGCCACCGCACCAGCTACACCGCCCGAAATACCGCCAGCACTTACCGCCCTTGCAATACGGTGTTCCATACGCCTAGCCCGATGTCGCATAAACAGATACGGTCTGCGGAATATGCGTCGTCCCATGCTTTGACTGTCGCCAGCATTAAGTGAGAACATACTCATTAAGTCGCCCAGCTTCATGTAGATACCAGCGAAACATACTATCTGCAAGAACGCCACCATAAAGAATGGGTAGTCTGTGGAAATGTTGTAAAACATACTGGAAATACTAAATGCCACCGTTACAATGAGCGTTATTCCTGCCCGTGTCATTATGGTATTAAATACTCTCACGATTGCCTGCTTTGCCATGCTTTCATAGCTCGGTATCATGGAAAGTAAAAAACTGATAGGTAAAAACATTGCAAAGATAATAAAAAGTATCTGGCTGAACAACATCATGCCCGTAAGCAAGAATACAAATATCGTGATACCCAAGTTAAAGAACAAGAGGAAGAACACCATACCCAAACGGTTCACGACCTGCGGTATTGTCAGATTGTTATTGTCGTTGTCCTCGATTTCTGTTTTCACGACTTCCTCTCTGGTTTTCCCGTCCTCGTCCTCTGGACTTGCCGATACGAGAGCTTCTACACGGTCTGTCCCGATTTCTTCTGCGTTGCTGTTCCCGAATTGAAGCAAGAGCCACGGCTGTTCCACTTGAATAGAAAATAGGCTGTCCCGTATCAAGTCCACGCTGTCCTTACCCTCGCTGTCGGAGTTAGGGAGCATGATTTTTGTTCCCAAATCCAAAGAAGCGGTACTGATGTCTGATGAAAATTCATTTATCTTCTTGATATAGTCGGGAGCATAAGCAATAAATGAAGCGGACAGCACGAACACCACCACAAAGTTGATAACAGCGTGAAGTGCTTTGCTGGTTTCCCGTTTTATCAGTCCCGTATAAGCAACGTACATTCCCACCACTAAGATAATGAGAAGCAGGAAACCAACATAGAAGCCCGTAGAAGAAAAGCCGTTCTCGGTAACGCCTGCAAGGGTCTGTATGCTCTTTCCGATACTGTCTGCCATATCATTGATGAAGTCCAGCTTATAGGCTTCCTGCACCACATAGCCCGTTGCATTACTCAAATACAAACTGATAGTCCAGACAAAGTTGGTAATGCAGTACAGCCCGTATTGTACCGATTTTCCGATACCGTCGAGCCAGTTCCACGGAAGCCACGACCAGCTATTATCGACGAAAAAATCAAGCTGGTAGTTGGAAAGGGGATATTTTGAATAAAGATTTTCTGCGTTTATGGTATCGTCTACAAGCCCCGTCGCATGAGCCACCGTCCCCAAAAGTGAAAGCAGGATAAGGGAGAGTGCCACCACGAACAGAGCCATTTTGAGAAAGTGGAAAATCTTCTTTTTTGTGAACACACCTTTTATCCTTTCTTTCATCACTCCACCTCATTTCTCTGTACGGGCGGTCTGGTATCAAAGGCGTGTAGCAGTTCTTCAAAGACTGGGTGTATCTGCACCACACCGACACGCCCGTATAAGTCCTGCAATAAGCATTGTCCGTTCTCCAAATCACGCAAGCGTTTCTGGTTGTTCTCATCGTCCTTGTCGATACCGAAAAACTCTAAGGTCTGCTTTATCTCGTTTATATCCGTGCTTCTAAATGCAAACTTTAAGCCGATATTGTTTTTCAGACTTTCCTTTGACACGTCATAGGCAGACTGGGTAACGAAATAAACGCCTGCCTGCATAGCTCGCCCAGCACGAACCAGCTTATTTGATAAGGTTTCTCCTTGTGCCACATTTAAGAACGCCCACGCTTCGTCTAAATCGACAATCTTAAAAATGCTTCTGTCCGAATGGATAAAATCAAGGGCAAAGGTACTAATCACAATCAGCATAGACACAGACAACAATTCAATGGTCGTGTATTCTTCAAAAGTGGTATCTTTATCTGGCAGTACAAGGTCGGCTACTTGAATGATATTGAGCTGATTATCCAGACTGATAGCATTTTCTACCGTACCGTCTGAAAACAGCAGGTGTGCAAAGTCGTAGTCCGTGAAGCTGTCGATATGGTCTGCGATATTTCTTGATATGGGCGTATCTTCACGGCGTAGCTCGTCTATCACATGGAGCAAGCCCCGACTGTCGCTCTGGGTAACGGAGCGTACTGCCTTACGAAGTACGGGGAATTTTTCGCCGTCCCTTGAAGAAATACCCGTAAGGAATGTTAAGATGTCGATTGCCAGACTTTCAGCGTCTTTTACATTCTTCATAATCACAAACGGGTCAAGAAGCCCTGCATTGTCCTTATCGCTGGTAAGATTTACGATATTGATTTCATGTGCAATCTCTGGGAGCGTTTCTTTCCAGTTACCACGCTCACTTTTAGGGTCTAACAGAAGTGCTTGACCGCCAAACAGCACCGCATAATATACCAGAAGATTGTTACAGAACGATTTCCCACCGCCAAGCGAACCGACAAAAGCAGACGCTAAAGCGTTGGTAACTGTACCTTTTACACCTTGACTGGCAAGGGACGGTTGCAGGTACACATTTCTTCCCGTATCAACAGAATAGCCCATATAGATACCCGTAGTTTCTCCTAACTGCTGTGTCGCACCAAAGCCAAGCCCAGCTAAAAAATCTGATTTTACATACTGCACATAGTCATTGATATATCGCTTGCTGGCTGGTAAAAATTCAGAATGAAGCCCCAGCATATCCCCAGCAGGACGCACCAGCTTTACATTGAGGTCGTCGTAAAAGTCCTTGACTTCATCACAACGGCGTTTCAGCTCGTCAAGATCGGGTGCAGACACCCGTATGACGTAGCTTAACTTATACATACTTTCTTTTGTCTGGTCTAAATCAGTTTCCAGCTCGTCCACGCTGTCTAAAGCGTCCACCACATTTGAGCTGGTTTCACTTCCTGCTTGATAGGCGTGATTATCAAGGTCTTTCAGTTCCTTTTTCTTGTTGCGGACGGTCGTTAATGCTTTCCGATTTTCCACGATTTCTACATTCATGCTCGTATCAACGGGGAATGTGAATTGCTGTTGCTGGAAATAGAAGATTTCAGACGACGGAAAATCAAGCTCTCCTACAATCGCATTGACGGTAAAATAGGACACATAGCTTTCCTTGTCCTCATGTTCCAATCGTAAATACCGCTGGCTTTCCTCAATCACACACCTTGTCGGACGGATAAGGTCGTAGTATTTTATCAGCGTCTCTTTGTTCAATTTTTTCTTTGGTAGCTGGTACTCATAATCTTCATAAGCGATACCGTCCCTGCCGTAAAGATGTTCCATGAGATACCCAAAATCATGGATTTCCAAGCGACGCACCTTAAAGCGACGGGAGATTTTATTTTCCAGTAACTTTTCCATTTTTATGTAACGGTTGATTTCATCATTCGGCATGGAAACAAAATCATTCATCAGCGTGTGGTTCACTTCATGGAGAAATTCTGTGAACGTCAGCCACACCGATTTTTTGATGTTCTTCAGATTGAGCTGTTCTTCCGTAACCATGAGCTTAAAGCCAAGAAAAAAGCGGTAGTCCACTTGATTGTCCCCAATCATAGATACTAACGCTTCGGTCTGTTCGTCTATCTTCTGGCAGGCAACTTCCTTTAATTTTCCAGTTACCAGCTTCTTTGACTGTTCCTGCATACTGCGGATTGAGCTTTCTGTGGCAATCTGCAACGCATGAATTTTACCCTCACGGGACTGTGCGATAAGCTGTCGGAAACTGTCATGCACGATAAATTTCTGCTCTGCGGATAGAAAAGAATAGTTGTATGGTATCAGCTCATAGTAGGCGAACACCTCATTGTCCTTGTTCCAGACAAGGTTATTGTCAATATATTTTATCGGGAACATAGTTCACACTCCTTACTGCCGTGATTGTTTCATTCAATATCTGCTTATGCAGTTTTACGGCTTTTCCTGCATAAGTGATTTTTGGTCGCAGGGCATAGGTTATCTGTGATTTCAAAAAGCTGTACGGCTTCTTTCCGTCAAAGGTTTTCTGCGACATGAACCAAGTGAGAGCAACGGGAATACCAAAGTATTTGAGAAATGCTCCCTCAATCATGGAAAGTGGGGGAATATCCCCAAACAGAATGATGATAAATTCCGTAATCACAAACCATGTAATCTGTGTAAAAGTAACGGGAAAGGGTAAGTTAAAGTCATTGATTGCATACAAGACTTTTTCCACGTTCCAGATACCCGTGTAGCTTTTAATCTTTTTCAAGTTCTTTCAGCTCCTTTCAAAATAGAAAAGGACAGCCATTTTCAGACTGTCCCTTAAAGAGAAATACGCTGTCAGTAGCAACAATGCTTGTCGCTGATCTTCCAGCGTTAATATGGTATCTCGCACATACCTCGGCTTGTTTCAATAAAGCAACCGCCCATATCCAAATCTCGCCCGTAGGCTTCATAGTCAATGTAATTCTGTAAGCTGGGTGGAATGTCCCCAAGTGCCTGCAATTCGTCTATGTAGTAGTAGGCAACATCTGTCATGGTTTCACAGTCGGGATAATAGTAAATATCGTCCTTATGTTCCACGACTTCTTCCAGCGTCCCATAGTGGCTGATAAATTCGTCCAGACACTCTACAATATAGTCGGGAAGTTCCTCTATCATTTCATACATCTCATTGAGTTCTTCAATGGAAACATACTCGCCAATCGCAATGGGAAAGTTGTCGGTATCATGGATAGCGTATTCCTCATACTGTTCATTCAAGCCGATTTTTTCTTTCACATCTTCCTCGTCAATGGGGAACGTGAACCAAGCACCGACTAAATAGCCCTCATTGTATTTGCCAAGATTAGCAATATAAACCGCCATATCATCAATCATAAGCACCACCTCATTTCCTACTCTGGCAGTTCAAAGATACCGTGTTCTGTTACTAAAAATTTCCCGTGTTCCTGCAAGTGAGAAGCGTAGGCTTCAAAGTCAAAGTAGTATTCTTGACAGTCCTCGGATAAATGCTTGAACATCGGGTCGTTCATCAGCTTTTGCCTTGCAACATCTATCATGCTTTTACAGTCGGGATAAACAATAATCACGTTCCTGCAAATATAAAGTGCTTCTAAATTTTCAAACACCGTAAGTAGTGATACATATTCTTCCTGCATATCACTTGAAAGCTGGCGGTACATAAAATCTAATTCGTTGAGCTGGTACACGCTGGTGTGTTCGTGGACTTCATCAGCATAAGGCAACACCTTTTCGATAATACGATAATCCCCACTTTCTGCACCGATACCTAACTTTTCTTCAAACTCGGCAACATCTATCGGCAGGTCGAACCAGTATGATATTGTTTCTTCGCCAGTTGTTCCTCTCGTTTCCACCAGCACCCTTGTTTCCTGCATTGTTCCTCACGTCCTTTCTGTTGGTTCATCACATCTTTTAAGTTCTGGTATGAGATACCAAACACATATTTAGAAAAATCTTCTAACTGTCTTTCTTCATAGTCGGCAGGGTTCAGCCGTTTCATTTCATGCCACACCTTACGCTTGTAAGAGGGCAGGTCGGAAATGTATTCACAGCCGACTTTTGCCTGCATATCCTTAAAAATATCGTTCATTTCATCACTCCAATCTGAAATTTAGGTATGAAAAAAGCAGTCAATCCTAAGACTAACTGCTTTGTGTGTATGGATATGAAATTGTTTATCAGACATATTGTTTGAAAAATACATTTAACTTTTGCCCTAGTAGTGTTGGGTTATCTGTATTTACTTCATGTCCTGCATTTTCAATAATAGCTATTTCTGCGTTTTCTATCTGTTGTTGCAATTCTAAAGAAGCTTTTTTATTTATCTTATCCTTATCGCCACAGACAACAAGTACCGAACATGATATTTTTTTCAGTTCATGTTTAAAATTAAGTTCTGTCATAGATTTGCATAGATTGATAAAATCTGTTTTCTGAAAACCCATTTTTTCAAATGCTGAACAAGGCATAATACGGAATATCAGATTTTGCATTTTTAACAGATACTTTGGCATTTCATATTGTGTGCCTATTAACACTAATGAGTTCATTTTTTCTGGGTGTTCTATCGCATACTGCATAGCAAGAATACCACCTAAAGAAAGTCCACAAATATTTAGCGGTTCTTCAAACTGTTCACAGTATGTTTCCAATGTCCGATACAATGTATCATAACATGGTATTTTTCCAAAAAGCCAATCTGATAAATTAGGGCATAAAACTTCAAAATCATCATTGAATACTTTTACGGTATCACTCCAACTTTCAGAAGATTGTCCCAAACCGTGAAGCATTATATATTTCATTCCATCACTCCTAGATACTGTGTTTCATATCCACATTATAACATTCGCATATCAGCACCACAATAAAATTTTATGCACCGATAATCTTATTGAACAGCTCTAACAATACATCTTTCACACCGCCAGCGTTGAATACCAAACCGACAGCAATCAAGGCAACTACCAAGAAGCCGATAAGTTTTGAAAACTCACGCTTGAACCCTAAGTAGATACCGATAACCACAATCGCCATAAGCACTAAGCTCTGTGCGTTTGATAAAAACCATTGATACAAATTTTGTCCGAAATTCATTTAATTGTCCTCACTTTCTTCTAATTGTTTCATTTCATAGTCAGCTTCTTTGCCGACATTCAAAATACACATCAAGACTACGCCGATACCCATTCCCATAGATACCAGCAGGAAATCTTTTAATAATACCCACATTTTTTATCACTCCTAACTTTCCACCAAATCTTTTGCAGGGGTCGTCTGCTGTTTGATTATCATTTTATGCTTTTCTGTGAGCTTTGCCTGCTGTTCGATTGTTTCCATGTAGTCTGTACCGTTTCCTTTATCAATCTTTTTCAGCATTTTCAAGGTTGGTGCTACCTGCCTTTGTACCCAACGCAATGTGCGGTCTAAGGTGTAAGGCTCTGGCTTTGTCGTCAGCTTCAAGCTCTGTCTGTTATCGCCAATAAACCAAGCCCAGCGGTCATTGAGTTTCCATTCATTTTTTCGCTTGTCGGGTTCTTCATCAACAAACCGTACATACTGGTTGATGATAGAAAAGGCGGTCTGCTCTGCGTCATAATAGGTCAGCAAATCTCGTACTGCATAATAGGCACGTTCATTTCTAAGCCGTATCTCAAAACGGTTGATAATGTCGGCTTCTTCAAGCGGTGTCCCTAACTTGACGTACTGCTCATAGTCCTTTTCATAGATACAAAAATACACATCTGATTTCAGCGAACCAAGATAAAGGGTGCGTCCCATATATTCTCTGTCGTCCTCTCTATGCTTGATAAGCTCGCCCGACTGGTAAAACTTATAACTTCTGGACTTTCCGATATATTCCCGTTTTCTGCATTTTTCCGCAAGCTCTGGAATATCCAAAATGCCCGTATGGTCGTTGATAGCAAGGTCGATACGCTTCATCACGCCACCGTCTACGAGTGCGTCCATGAGAAAGTCATACCAGCTTCTTTGCTGTGCCAGCAGGTAACTTTCAAACTGCCTGCAACCACGCCCCTTTAACTCTAAAAGGACACCTTTTTCTTCGTCAGCCGACGTATAGATAAAGATGTCCCCTAAAGAGTAATGCTCCGTATAACTGTAATGTCCATAATCTTCATGGAGCATATAGTTGATATTCAGTTTTAATATGTCTTTGATGATATGCTGTATATCCAGCGTGGGAAAACGAATTTTCACATAATCAAACAGCATGGTAAGCGGTGCTTCTGGATTGAACCTTGCCAGTTCTTTATGCAGAGTTTCCAAAAGCTCCTTTGACGGCTTCATTTTTCCGCTTTCTATCTTATTGAGATATTCTCTTGTGATACCAGAAGCCACCGCCAGCCTGCCTTGTGAGATACCGTAAGCAATCCGTTTCTCCCGTAATTCTTTTATCCATTGTTCTTCATTCAGAACCATACCCCCAATCTGTAAAGTGTGAAGTTTTTTTAGGCGACTTCACAGCCGATTTTTGCTAGGAAACCATGCCAGAAGCCTTATGTTTCCTATGTTTTTTGTCTATTGTCTATTTGCAAACGTACCCCTCTGTTAGATACCGAGGGGTTTTATCAGCGGACGGGACAAGCCCCGTCCGCCAAGAACGGAACTTGCGGTTGAGAACCGCAAAACCCGTCCTTGTCGTCCGTGTCTGTGTCCTGCTGTGAACCTTGTATGCCCTCATAGATAACCGCAAAATCTATTCTTTCATCTGAAAGTGCTTCTTTCATTTCTTCAGACAGCCCTTTAAGAAATACATTACATTGCAGACAAGCCTTATCTAAAACTCGAAATCGAAAATAGATTATCCTGCTTTCAACGCAATGTCTACTTTCCAACCTCATTCTAAACTTATGAGGAATGTTGATTTTTTCACGAATAACATCATCAATGATTTTATCTATCCTTGAATGAAATCGCAGATTTGGATTGACAGAATAATCTAAAAAACAATCTAACATATATTTCCTGCAATCCGTTGTAAAAATATCTGTATTCAAGCACAAACAGAGGTAGTTTTTCTCTGTGGGTGCGTGATAAACATTTAATGTGTCCTTATTCAATCACATCTTCCTTTCCTTGTTGTTCTGGCATGACTTGTCTTTCTTGTGCAAGCCTGCCGATTGTTTGTAAAAAATCATGTCCTTTGGGGACTAAAGGCGTGTAAAATTCGCTTATCACGCTTGTTCCCATATCACAATAGCCACGCCCCTTGATACGCTTCTGGAAAAACTGCTTTTTCACATCTGAACCGAACAGCATACCGTAACCTAATTCGCTGATACGCCCAAGTCCCACACGGAAATTGAAGTTATCTCTGATACCGTCAGAGAAATACTTTGCGTCTGGACGCTGGCAGGCAACGATAAGGAAATAACCTGCTTGTCGTCCTAACATAACGATTTTCTTTAACTGGCTAAGCAAGCCCACGCTTTCCTTTGTCCCCAGCATTTCAAAAAATGCCACATATTCATCAAAGATAAGAAAGCAGGGTGGCAGTCCCAGATAGGCGTAGTTTTCGCCCGTCTTATAGTTCGGGTGTTGCTTCATTTCCTCACTTCGCTGTACCATTCCCTCATAAAAGGCATTGACACAATCAATCATTTCTTCTTTGGTGTGATACACATTTCCCATAACTGTCCCTAAGTCTGCAAGGTCAGCGTTCTTCGGGTCTAAGATGTAAAGGACAGCGTTGGTATGCAGTAAGGCTTCAATAAGCGTCAGCAGAAAATAAGTTTTACCGCCACCCGTTCCACCAGCAATCAGAGCGTGAGGGAGTGCGTCATATTCCCAGACAAGATTTTTCATCAGTTTCAGACAGCCGTTTTCTGCCCGTACTTCATCAATGGTAATGCGGTTCGCTATCATATCATAAAGCAGGGTATATTCAATATAGCCGTCATGCAGGGTCTTGTCGGTCAGCTCACAATATAAGCCACTTTCCAATTTATCCTCTAACCGTAAAAGCTGGTCTTGATATTTTCCCAGCGTAATTTCACAGCGGATATGAAGCAGTCCCTTTTCCATTTGATAATAAATCTTTGGAAACCAGACGATTTTTTCCCTTGATCTGCTTTGCAGGTCAGTAAAAAAACCGCTGTCTTGTACGGTATCGGCTTCATACCACTTATTTTCCAGTACCATTCTTGCCAGCTTTTGACGGTGCAGGAGCTTCTTGAAACTATCGTAACAGAAGTGGTAATACAGAAAAACGACCAATGCACAAACACCAGTCGCTATCAGTATAGTTATGAAGTTGTAAGGGGAAAGCGTCAAGCCGTTCTCTAACAAGCTGAAATGTTCCCAATCAGTACGCATGAGCTGTTTGATATTCAGTAGCAGGAGAACCGCCACGAATACAAACAGAAGCGTTCCTATGGAAAAGTGGTAGACAAGGTGCTTGTCGCTGGCTCTGATACGGTGTCCTTTGTTAAAAATCTTTTGCATAAATCAATCACTCCTTTCTGGGTATGAAAAAAGCAGTCAATCCTAAGACTAACTGCTAAAATAATATAACTGTTTATTTGGGCGAAACGTATTAGAGTAAATTTTTCTCTTTTAACATTTCAAGAAATTCTTTATATCCAACACAGTCGCAAGAAACTGTACAAATTTTTTTGTTTCCTACAAATATTTTCAATCCTATTTGCTCTTTTTCTGTGCAACGGGAAATATCATTAAATGAAATTTCTCTTGTTCTTCCAACAGCAGGAGTAATACGCAAATTATTTCCGTCAATTACTACCTTATGTCTTTTTAATGCCCACGCACAAAATTCAATCAATAGAACAAAAATAGCAAAAACAACAGAGTGTCCCACCGTATTATCAAATCCCATGAACAATCCTAAAGCTATTGCAATTCCTACCATTATCAATGAACAAATATGACATACTGTTTGATAGGCGTGTGATACAAAAACAGTATTTGTGAATTTTTCTTTTTTAGTTGCTTTTTGTGTCTTATCTAATACGAGAGATATAATAGGGACAACGAATACAGCAAATATAATAGCTCTTATCATAAACAGCACTCCTTATAATTAAATTTTTCATACCCATATTATAACAGTTTTATATATCCGCTACAACGAAAATCTATTCAGCAAGCCTATTTTTTCGGCTGTCCCTGCGGTGTATGGTTCTGTGGACTGCCTACGTTTTGATTGCCTTTATTCTTCAATACAATATCCTCTGCCTTTACATACCAGTCCACATCTGCACCCGTATAGGTCTTTCTTGATACCGTATCGGCTACTGGATTGACAAGCTCCACAACTGCATTGTACGGAAATTCTCTTAACGGTACTTCTGGCGGTACAGACACGGGGATAATTCCACCATGCAAACTGCACTTCAAATCATAGATACGCTTTTTAAGCTGGGTACTCGGTGTCCCGTCCTCATTCTGTAAGAACACATCACGCACCGCTGTAAATTTTAATTCTCCAAATGTTTTCTCTTTGTCAATAACAAACCCGTTTGATAATCTCATAAATTCTTCACTCCTTTACTTTTCTTCAACTGCTACAATATCATCAGCAACTAACACATAATCGGTATGTCCCATATCCCCGATTGCATAACCTCTGCCGTATAACTTCGGATTGACAAGTTTTACTTTCTGTTCATACTTGAACTTTTTTTCGCCAGCCTGCACGGGAATTTCTACCACAACATTTTCGCCTTTCTGTACGTCAGAATAAAGGTTATAGCTTCGTCTTGCTAAGACCCTGCGGTTATTTTTATCTCTTTCAAAGACTGGCTCACTTTCGCCTGCAAATTCAAGAGTTCCAAAAGACTGTACCATATCTGGCACGACATATTTCATTTCCATATTGTTTTACCTCGTTTCTTTCTATTTTTGATAAATTGATTGTGATTTCTTATTCTGGCGGTTTGGGAAGTACCAGCAATCCCACAGATAGTAAAGGGTAAAATCAATGCTTACGCACCCTTGACTATCCGTGTTCTTGCAGGTTGTTGGCAGACAAGCCAGAATAAGCGGAAGTCTGCCGTTTGACAACTTCGGCGGAGAGCGTGATTTTTCTTTTCTCATACCGTTACCGCCTTATGATTTTTTCATTTTACGGCGTTTGTAGAAGAAGATACCTGCCAGTCCAGCACCAGAGGTCAAAAGAAGTGCAAGCAGTCCGTAAAGGTTTGTGTTATCGCCCGTTTTGGGACTGTCGCTCGGTCTGTTTGGCTTTTCTGGTGTCGGTGGTGTTTCGGGTTTCTCTGGTTCTTTTGGCTTTTCCTTAAAGGTAATCGTCTGTCCCTTATCCTCAATATCCTTATGCTCGGTAACTTTCTTCGGATCGTCTGGATTGCTTAAATCGTACAATTCTTCAAAAGTTACAAGCTGTTTGCCGTCAAGGGAAGTAGCGTCAAGGGTAAAGGCAACTTCCACTTTCATAGTTTCGCTGTCAGCAGTAAAAGTGTAATCACTTTCCACACGTTTCCCATTGATAAGAAGCTCGGCATTTTCTTTTTTCAACATCTGCCAGCCCACCAGTTTGTACTGTGTACCGACTTCTAAGCCCTCTAAGGTTACGGTATCAATGATTGTTACCTCTTTTCCAGCTTCAAGCTCTTTGTTGCCGTCCTTATCGGTAGCAGTCGTATGAATTTTGATGATACGCTCTGTGATAAGTACGGTCTGCCCGTCGTCCTCAATGTCTTTATGCTCCGCAACTTTCACGGGTTCGTCTGGATTGCTGAAATCATACAATTCTTCAAAGGTAACAAGGTTCTTGCCACCTAAAGCAGACGCATTGAATATATAGGAAATTTCCACTTTCATTTCTTCATCATCAGCGACAAAGGTATAATCGTTTTCTACACGTTTCCCGTCAATGATAAGCTCGGCGTTTTCTTCCTTTAACATCTGCCAACCTTTCAACTGATACTTTGTGCCTTTTGTAAGCCCGTTTAATTTGACAGTATCAACGATTGTTACCTCTTTTCCTGCAAGGATAGTTTTTTCGCCGTCCTTGCTGGTCGCTGTGGTATGGATAGAGATTTCTTTTTCGTATTCATCAGTCAACGTTCCTAAATCAATCACAAGGTTATTTCTTGATACCACGATTTCAAAAGGTGGGATAAGTTCAAAGCCTTTGTTACTGTCGCAACGCATTTCTTCAATGATGTAGGTATCATAAGGTAATGCACCCTTGCTGTCGTCTGGTTCAGAAGTTCCAAACCACACACCGTCCTCGCTGGTCTTGCTTGCGTTGGTATTGTGCTTATGCGAAGCCCATTCAGAAGAAGTGGAAAACTGCCCGTTATCATCAGTTACAACTATATGATTTTCGCCCGTTGTCTTGCTTGTGATCCTAAAAGGAACATCAGCAAGACGCTTGTGTGTGCCTGCACCGATTTTTACACCCTCAATATCTCCACGCTTAATCTGATTATAGATAGAATGGGCTTCGTCGGTTAAGTCCACGATTTTTCCATTTTCTGTGATTGTAAAATCAATCGGTTTTGCACCGTCTGTCAAATATCCGTCTGGTGCTTCGCTCTCAACGATACGGAAGTTTCCATAAGGTAAAAGGTCAGCAGAAGTAGAAGCGATACCCTCAATATCGGTACGAATTGTCTTTACCACTTCATTTTTCTTATAGAGCTTGCCCTCAACCAATACTGCATTATCATTTAAGGAAATGATGTCAAAGGCAGTATCTTTTAAAGTTGCACTTCCTTGTGGTTTGGTATCGCCCGTTTCTAAATCTCGTTTCTGAATTTTCACACCGCCACGGATAACCTTATCTGATACGGAAAACTGGTTACTTCCAGATAATACGGCAAGGTCGCCGTCCTCGGTAATCTGTGTAAGGTATAAGTCTTTTATCTGTTCGGACTTATCGCCAGCCTGCATATATGCACCGTCTAACAAGTATCCGTTTGGAGCTTTTGTTTCTTCAACGGTTAGCGTTCCAAGTGGAAGAACCGCTTTACCGTCCTGCATATAGAAGCTATCGCCAGATACTTTGTATGCGTCCGCAAATTTTGTGATGTAGTGGGTTGACCCGTCGCTGTCTGTTTCAGCGATTGTCTTTGTAACCCATGTACGAGTAGCTTCGGCAGGGAGATTGTCTTTATTATAGAAGCCTGCATAATACTTCCATGTAAATTCCGCACCTGCTAGAGAAGCGTTCCCCTGCGGATTGTCTTTCTGTGTTTCCATATCAATCTTGAAAAGCTCAATCAACGTGTCCGTTACTTTTGGTGTATCAGATACTTTCAAAGTCGCTGTTTTTCCAGCTTCAACCTTTAAGGAATATATAGTTTTATCTACTTTATATCCTGCTGGTGCGGATAATTCCTTGATATAGACTGTGCCTGCTTTTACCTCTACAACATCTGTATTTCCGTTTTCATCAGTCGTAAGAGTGGCAAGCTGTTTCGTGCAGTTCTTATCAGAAAAGACACCGTATGTTGCACCAGCGATAGAGTAATTCCCGTTACCGTCTGTAATGCTGGTATTACTGGTAGCCTTTTTAAGTTTCGCATTTCCGATATTTAACTTCGCCCAGAATTGCCCCAATTCCTGCCCCTCGCCAGAGTAGATATAACCGCCACATTCATAACGTCCTTTATTTTCTTTGACAAAGGCTCTTGCACCAGAGAAAACTTCGTCCTGCGTTGCCTTTGGAATTTCATCATAAGAAGCTCTCACGTTGTCGCATTGCCAGCCAAGATGTACGCTCAATCTCTGCCAGACAACAAGCTGTCTTAAAAGGTAGGCGTGATTGTTGCTTATTCCGCTGTGGCTGTCTGTGTACTGTTTCACATATTCGATAGATAAGGCAACGTCGCTTATCTGGTCGGCACTCATACGGGTGCTTGCGTCAATTCTGGTCTTGTAGCCATTCCTAAAATCTGTGTTAATGTCGATACAGTAAGCGTCCTCGCCCTCGACGGTCAAATGTCCCTCGTTAAAAGTAGAACCAATCGAACCGTCATTCATTACTTTTTCAACGATACCGACACGCTCTTTTGACTCCGTCCAGTATTGCTTGCTTTCTGCATGAACGGGTGTCGTCGGTAAAGTAGTAACGACAGTTGCAAGAGCTAAGAAGCCAGTACACAATCGTTTTAACATCTTTTTCATAAATCTAATGCTCCTTTCATTTTGGGTAATAAAATAGCCGTCCAATAAGAACGGCTGGAAATAGAAAAGGAACGTCATGTTAGGCGTTCCATAGTCTATAAGTTATTCAATTTTTTCTTGTTTCAATACTGATGTGTTGTACCATATCTTTGCATATCTAGGAAAACTTGCGTATCAAGGCTCATTCGTTAGTAGTAAATAAGTAGTAAATTGATGTGTTTGTTTCCTTGAAAATGCTGATAGATACTGTGTTTTAGCGGATAATCAGATTTTTATTGTGTTTTTTGTAGAAAAAGAAGATGAAAAAAGTGATTCCATTTGCGGTGATGACGACGATGCTTTTGTCGGCGACGCTGCCGGCGTTTGCGGCGAGCGGGTTTGTGTTTGAGGATTGGGATTTGGGGATTGTTTCGGAAAGAAAGGAAAAGTTGGATGATACAGACGATGCCATAAAAAGGCAGAAAGAATGGCAGAAACTGGCTGCATCGTCCAGTGAGCTTATGAATGCGGATGTGAGGGCAACTCCCTCAGAATTACGTTCTTCCAAAGTCATAGAGGCAACTCCTTCACAATTAATCATGCCGCGCGTTATCGTCAGCGCCAGCCTCGGAAATCTCTGGGAAAACTGGGATGTGGCGGATTTGAGCTTTCTGGATGGAACACATGGACTTGGAACGAAACAAAAACCGTATCAGGTACGCACGAAACATCAGCTGATGGGACTTAGCTTTTTGGCGGCATTTGGCATGCAGCCGGATCACGGCGAGGTGGAAGAAGAGATCGTAGGGGATTACCGGGGCGCATGGTTTGAGCTGACGGCGAACATCGATCTGGGAGGAATGGACTGGAATCCGATCGGTTATTACCGGGATGATTCGGAATTTTCAGGGGAGGTGACGCACCCGTTTATGGCAAATCTGGATGGAAACGGTTATAAGATTTCAAATTTCCGGTTTGCAGGAGGCAGTTCGCCGAATGTTGGATTTTTTGGTGCGCTGGATGGGGCGGAGATCCGAAATCTGACTCTGGAACCAGGAAAGCCGGTCAAGGGAGTGCGTAAGGTGGGAATTTTGGCAGGAAATGCGAAGAATTCCAAGATTTTTAATTGTCAGGTAAAAGGCGATGTGGAAGGAACCGGAGCGGTCGGTGGAATGATCGGGCACATGGAAGGCAGCACGGTGGAAAACGGAATGGCACAGGTAACCGTCCGAACGACGGGACGTGCAGCCGGAGCGCAGGCGCTTGCGGGCGGAATCGCCGGGGAAGCGGCGGATGATTCTCGTATCATTGACTGCCAGGTCCGCACCGGGGATAACAGTACCTCGCGGATTCAGGGAACGGATGCGACTGTCGGCGGAATTGTGGGGCTTCAGAATGGGGCGGCTCTCTACAATACCTATGTAAATGGCACGATCGGCGGTTCTGGCAGCCAGAATGTCGGAGGACTCGTTGGAGAACGAATCAGCGGAGACTTGAAAGTGGGGCGGTTTGAGGGAATGATCGGTCAGTCGGGAACCGGGGTTGCCGGACACAGAGGAACCTTCATCGGATACCGCGCACCAGCTAATTATTTTAAATATGGGGATGACATCGCGTACCTGTTTGCGGATACGGAAGCGAAAATCGCAAACAATGTCTGTGGAAGCGGCATTTCAGATGATAACCAGTATACATACGCGGCGCACATCGGATATTCCCACGCGAAGGACAATTTCTTCACGCTGGTATCCGGCGGTGTCACGCGGGATGTGGACGAGCGATATTTTTATGAAGAACTGGAACAGGGGATTCTCTCGATTGTGGATGAAGAGCTGGGCGGGGAGATGGATGCGGAGTCGGTCGGGTATGATCTTGACCATTTTGCACCAAATGATGCGGGACGCCCGGTCCGTGGTTATCTGATTACGATTCCGCAGGTCGATACCGTCTCCAATGGAACGAATTATTACGATGTGGCAGTGCTGGAAGCGCGGGGAAATGGCGCGTATTACCGGACACTCGATAAAAAACACCGCGGTGCGGTGGCACCGGGAAAGACGGTGACGGTCAGCACCTCGGCAAAGCAGGCGGAAAAAGCACGCTTTCAGATGGAGGGAGTTCCGACGTATACGCGTGGGAAGAGCCGGAAAGATACTACTTATGTAAACGGCGGCGAGTATTGTTTTACGATGCCGGAGGAAAATACGCAGGTGTCGGCGGTTTATAAAAAGGTGGCAGTTTCGGTCGGGCTGACGCCGGGCGTGACGAAATTCCAGGTGGTGCAGGAGCGGACCGGAAACCGGAAACATCCGACGAAAGTCACACGCGTGATGGATGGAAATGGAAAATTAATTGCGACGTACATCCATGGAAATCTGCAGGCGGGAACACAGGTGCAGCCGGTGACGGTGCAGGCGATTGTGGATCGGAATAATGATGTGGCGGATGCATCGGTGCGCTGGAGTATCGATGATTCAGATTTGATTACGTTACTTCCAAATGACGATGAGGAAAATGGTTATACGAAAAAGAGCGCGTCGGTTCAGGTAAATTTAAATAGTTCGTTTATCACTGATATAGTACGGAAGCTGGAAAAAGAGCAGGCAGACCGCGGATACCAGTATGCGATCGGAAGCGACATATACGGAGCAGGGTATCAGAACGGCGGCGTAGCGGTGCTGACGGCAGAGACGAAACCGGCGGCGAGCTTTGATGGGAAGCCGTGCCGGGGAAATGCGCGGATTGAGGTTACGTTCCAGATCAAGGATCAGACCTATGTAGCCAATGAAGGTGCGGCACTAAATCAGGATCAGTTGAAATTTGAGGTGGTGCGGACATTAAACGGAAATCGGAAACATCCAGATGAAATGATCCGGGTTACGGCACCGCAGGTCTTGAGTGCGTCTTTTACACCCGATTATTTTGACCGGAAAGATATATCGTGGACTGTCGGTGACGCAGCACTGATTTCGGTGGACGGCGAGGACAAGTCGGCCGGTGTGCAGGCGAAAAAGGATGCAAAATGGATCCGGGATCTGATCGCGGCAGATCAGGGCAGACATGTGAATACACCGTATGAAATACAGACAGCTTCCGGCAGCCGCACGACGAAGGTGACAGTGATCGGCGATGATATGCTTGGAAACCGGCAGACGGCATCGTGCAGAGTACAGGTGGATTTCCGGACAGTGGACGAATCGAAGATTTGTGTGGAAGGCATCAGCCTTATACCGAAAACGCTGCAATACGAGATCAAACGCACCCGGACGGGGGCGGGTTATCGTCCGGTGGAGGCATGGACGGGAACCGGTGCGAAAAAGCTGGCAGCGTCGGTATTTCCGGCGCAGGCGTTTAACCAGAAAGTGACATATCAGGCAAGTGATGATTCGCTGTATGTATCATCGGATGGAACCGTGACGGTCAATACGACGGCTTCCTGGATACAGGAGCTTGACCGTCAATACTTAAAATCAGGCAGCCATACGGCATATGTGACCGTGAAAACCGAGGATGGTGGCTTCACGGACCGGGCGGCAGTCACAATTCAGTATGAGGCGGTCGATCAGACATACAGCGGAGGTTCCCATTCGGGCGGAGGTTCTCATTCGGGCGGCGGCTCGGGTGGAGGCTCTTCTTCTGGAAAGGGGGCAGCGGCAGGAAGCAGTGCAGCGAATGCAACCGGACCGGCATCGGGGTTCAGTGATTTGACAGGAGCGGGTATTGGAAATCTGACAGAAGGACAGGCAGGACCCGGGCAGAATGCGGATGCGGCAGCCATACCGGAATATGTAGTAGCTGGAAACTGGCGGAAGAATGCAGATGGAAGCTGGCAGTTTGAAGCGGGCGGTAGAAGCTATGCTTCTGAATGGGCGGCTGTCTACAATCCATATGCCGATCCGGCAAAGGGGCAGAGTACGTTTGACTGGTTCCGATTTGATGGAGATGGCAGGATGGTGAACGGCTGGTATACGGATGTGGATGGAAACACATATTATCTCTGGAAGGAAATGGATGGAACACAGGGACGTATGCTGACTGGCTGGAACTGGCTGCCGGGAAGCGATGGAGTGTTTCATTGTTACTATTTTCAGGAAAAATCTGATGGAATGAGGGGACGTTTGTATCGAAATACGCACACGCCCGATGGGAATTTAGTCAATGCGGATGGTTCCTGGGTGCTGGACGGAATAGTACAGACGAGAAGCTGAGAGAGGAGGAGAGAAGAAAACAGAGACAAACAGGAAAATGAAGTGGAATGACACGGAAAGAATAAAAATGGGGGTAAAAAAAATGAAACAGGATAAGAAAACAACCAATAAATCTGGATGTACAGCCGTACTGGCAGCAGCCATGATCGCAGCCGGAGGTTTCAGCGCTTATGCGGGCAATCAGGGGACGCATGGCGGTGAATGGAAGGACACAGAGAGTCTGAGATGGGAGTGGCAGAATGGAGAGATGAGTTTTTATGGAAATGGAAGTATTTTTTCAGAGCAGCACCCAGAGATCAGCGATCCGGAATATTACCTGAAAGAGGCAGTCCGTTATCCGGGGGAAGCAAATCCAGGGTGGAATACGAAGGGAGAACCGAAAGCAAATTATAGCTGGGCTTCGGTCGAAGAACTGCAGAAATTTGTCAATAGTTTTGACTGGATTCATTTGGATGAAAAAACGCGTCTTCTGTATGTGCATAACCGGATTGCAAACGGAGAGGGAGGTTTTAACCAGAATCATTACGGTTCGCCGGAGGAAGCAAAGGATTTCCCGGTTTTGGAAGGAGGCGTTGGCGTCTGCCGGGATTTCGCGGAAGAATTTCAGTTCCTATGCCAGATCGTAGGGCTGGAGTGTGTGACCTACACGCCGGAATATCTCCATGATGCGTGCCTGGTGCGGATCGGCACGCAGTGGTATGCGACGGATCCGACCTCCAGCCTGCCGCTATTTTCAAATGCGAAAACATATCCGGTTGACTTTGAGACGGAGTTTTACCGCTATGAGAATAAGGAGCGGGAGCAGAGAAGAAAGGAGTATGAAGCGGATCCAGACAGTCTTGCCAATGTGCTGGCGCTGACCTTGAGTATGCGGGGAGAAGGGACGATTTCCGAGTCTGCCTGGGAGAAAATACAGGCACCGATGGGGCAGATAGAAGAACAGTGGGGACGACAGGAAATATCAAGACAGGAGTATGAAAAGGGGATTATCTCGCTGCTGAAATCAGTTTGGGGAACTGAAAAATAAAGAAAACGAGGGACTGCCGGTGTTAAGGGGCGCGGGGCAGTAAAAACGAGGAGGAAGTTTATGGGGGAGTATCGGTACAGAGAGAATGTGAAACGGGGGATGGCGTTTGCGTTGGCAATTATATTGGGAGGAATGGCTTTTTTGCCAGGATTCCCGGTTTTTCCGGCGAAAGCGGCACCTGCGAGCGGTCAGCAGACAACACTGACGACAGCCCATGGCGATACGCTGCTGGGACACAAGCTTTATTGTATCGATAAGGGCGGTTATGCGATCTGGGGAATTGCAGAAAAAGGGGATCTCTATGAAGCACACCGTCCCTCCCAGGCATCCGTTCCGCTGAGCAGTCAGGAACAGAAATATGTATTTTGGGCGATGCTCTCGCTCAGAGCAGCGCTGGGGGATGAAAAGGCAAATACATTTATCCGGGCGATCAATGTGGCAGCAAAAGCACAGGGAAAACCGGAAATTATCAAGATGGTGTCCGAGGAAGATCTGAAAACAATCCTCTATGTTCCGGCTGTGCGGGCAAAATATCCGTGGCTGGAGGCAGCTGCGTCAAATAGTGAGGCGTACATGCAAATGGGAGGAATGCTGTCTGGCGGAGGCAGCAGAAAGGAAAATACCGGTGTCGGCGGCGGAAAGATTCCAAATGTGATAGCTTCCAGCACCTCGCTGGGAACGGCAAAACAGGTAGATGCGGCGACTCTGACGCTGTCGTTTGCGCCGGATGGCTCGGATTGGGATTTTATCCGTTCTGTACCGCTTGAATTTTCAAACAATGACGGTGTTTCATTCAGCCCGGTTCCGACCGATGGATGGACGTATACAAAAACCGACTCGCAGATTGTATTTAAAAATCCAAATCCAAAACCGTCGAAAGCCCTGATTCGTTTCCGGGTGGAAGGAACCCCATACGCTTCGGGCGGCGGGGGATATGCTTCGGCGGAGGAGGCGATTGACCAGTCGCTTCAAATCTGGGAGTGTGTGACCTGTTCGGGGACACACGGAGGCGGAACGCCTGCCAAAAGTGATCCGTGGATTCATCAGCGGATGGCATGGATGGAGCTCGGAATGGTTCCGGTCAATTATTTTGCTGCATTGGCGGGCGATCCAACCCCGGTACCGGAGCAGGGAGGCATTCAGTTTGAGGTATTTAGGCATGAAGAGGATTTTGCTTCCACCTATAATCTACAGATGTATAAATACGATCATGAGACAGGGAAAGCGCTGGAAGGGGCGCGGTTTGGCTTCTTTGAGCGCTTTGACGATAAGAACAGGGTAAATACTGAGCGGGACGGAGCTGCCGAATTGTATGAGGGCGGAGAACCATATGCCAGTCATTATCAGGATGAGCCGGTTCTCTGGGATGGTTTCAGACAAGTGGGTTCGGCGGTAACAGATGGCGATGGCTACGCCTCCCAGACAGTGGAACACGGTTATCACTATGATAAGACATTCTGTGACGGTCATCCGGCGCCGGCCTTTGTACCTGTTCCAGAGGAAGAGGAGGACGAAGAGGGAGAAGTCATCAATGAGGATGAGATTGAGGCGGCGCAGGCAGAAAATATCCGCCTGGCAAATAGCTGGCTTTTGTGCGAAGAGGAATGTGAAAGAAAGGCGGGCGGAGACTTTGAGGGCGTCCATTTCCACTGGATAATGGAGGAGGTCGATGCAGGGGAGATAGAAGGTATCGCGTCAGACGGCGGCTCCGAGGGAGAAACACCCGATGCGGGACCGATGACAGGGGCAGACGGGGAAACTTCGTATGCAAAGTCTGGCTGCCAGGAGGACTGTGGGCAGACGTATGAGAAGTTCATTTCCATGAAGTACAGTTATACCTGGAAAGAATTTAAAGCGCGGGATGGATATATTCTGCATGATAGACATGCAGATGATCTGCCGATTGAGATTATCACAACCGATGCATCTGAACATGGGGCAAATGCGTCATTTGGAGGCGGGCATTCGCGTGATGTAGCGCTGGGAACGAAGAGTGTGAGAAGGAGTCAGGGCATCGGAGATGCTTTAGAAAATCGGAATGAAGAAAGTGCGGGGAAGACAGGATTTTTTGGGAAAATTGGCTTAGACGATCAAAGTGCGCCTGGTGGGACGATTTGGGAGAATCTAACGACTTTACCAGGCGAGGAGGCGGTATTTCCAGAGTCTTTAAAAATGCGTGTTTTGCCGCAGCGGATCGTTTTGTTTACAGCATTGGATGCAGCGCTTCTGAGGGAAGCGACACCGTCGGAGGAGGAAGCAACTGCCTCGGAGCTGAAAGTATCTATTTCGGACCATCTGGTAAATCGTGTCCAGAAAGGTTTTGTGTTTATTGATGAAGCGGATGATGATTTAGAAGAAGCAGAAAAAGCGGAACGTGAAAGTATTCGGCGATATACGGCAACCGGCTCAGATTTATTGACAACCGAGGCGGATTTTTATACAAGCTGGCATTCACCTTCTTTGTTGTATCAAAATCCTCAGTTGTCACAAAGAACGGAAACATTGGCGGGGGCGGCAGAAGAGTCACTATTTTTCCCTGCCTATGAATCGGCGCTTGTCTCCGCGAGTGTGGGTTCAGCGATAGAGCCGGGAAGTGCTGGCAATTTCAGCCATTGCAATGGGGCAGACGGCGGGAAAGATGCCTGGAGGATCTACGATCACCGGACAGAGGGCGAGGTACATATCAATAAAAAGGATCTGGATCTGAAAAGGGGCGAAAATGAGTCTTACAATGCTCTTGGAGACGCACAGGGGGATGCGACGCTGGAAGGCGCAGTGTATGGCTTGTTTGCAGCAGAAGATCTGCTGCATCCGGATGGGAAAACAGGGGTAGTTTACCGGGCAAATCATCTGGTGGCGGTGGCGACGACAGACAAAAATGGCGATGCCTCGTTTCTGGCATGTACAGAGGCGCCGGGGCGAACCTATGATTATTCGAAGGGGACAATTGCGGATGCAGCGGATGGATGGCGAAAGAAAGCGCCGGGAAATCTGTATACACAAGATGCGGCGATCGATGATTATACGGCAGATAAAGCCTGGGAGCGGATTTATTATAACAATACGTCAAAGAATGGAAATGCCTGGATTGGACGCCCGCTTCTGATGGGGGAATATTATGTCAAGGAATTAAGCCGATCCGAGGGCTTTGAACTTTCGATTGGAAATAAACTTCACGCAGTTACAAACCTGGGACAGGATCTGGAGGCAGCGGCCCTGGAACCGGGAGAAGGATATGCCCATATTTCCATGCAGATGTATGGGGAAGAGCAGGCAGGCGATGGCGGCGCTGATACGAATGAAATTTTCTTTTCGGCAGAGTCGAAGAACACGAAAGATGGAGTTTATGAGATTGTGGTGTCAGGGCTGCCGGAGGGCGTGAGCTTTTATCGAAAAGACGAGGGAAAAGGAACGGTTTCGGTGGAAGCTGGGACAGGTGAGTATGAAAAAGTTTATACCGGGGAACTGGCAGTGGCAGAGAACGACTATCAGTATCCAAAGTACAATGCGGATGGCACGCCGATGAATAAAAAAGTTCCGATTGAGTATGCGGCGGGGTGGATGCGCCAGGTCCGGGTGCAGGAACTTGTGCCGGAGACAGTGGAATCAGTTCTTTTGCAGGCTGAAACGGGAATGACCGAGGAAGAAAATGCGGACAAGCTGGCAAAGATATTTGATGTGGATGACTTTTGTTATCTGAAAGGGAAAGCCGAGCGGGTACTCCGCAGACATGCGAAAATAACACCGAGGACACCGGGAGCAGGAGGAAATGCATATTCCAGTATCTATACCGGCGTATTTGACCGGGGCCTCCGGGAAGGAGAGCGGGACGTGTACGGCGTCAGCGGTGTGACGCCGGGAGAAAAGGCAGAAAAAACAGTGTATGGTTCTCCGGTTCAGACGATTGCGGTGCCGAAAACAAAAGATGGAATTTCAATGACAGTGGGAGATGTGATCACTTCCATTCTGGATTTTTATCATACCCATCCATATATCAGCTATGGCGGTCTGGACGCGGTGCAAGAGTCTTCGGATTCGTTTGAATTTACGGTATATGCAGGAATTTTAGGAATACCGGAGAATTTCATGGTACTGGGAAGTGATCCGGAGAAAGACAGCCTGATTTTTCACCGGGCAGAGTGGCTGCCGGAGAATATGGAAATGTGTCCGCGTTATGTGTATATACCATATTCAAATAATCGAGGTCGGGACGCATTTGGAACGTATACTGATTATAGGGAAACTACCGCTGGAAATCAGGTGATGGCGTCGGCACTTTTGCAGACCGATGCTGTGATTGAGGGAGATGGTACGATTGTTCCGAAGGAAAATGAGGTAAATGTCTATTACAAAACCGGGGAAATTCCGCACGATGCGGATGGGCAGCCGCTTCGGGTATTTATTTACCAGGAAAAGACAGAAACACAGCAGCGGGAGGTGACGGAGACAAAATGGGTTCATCAGGCAGCAGAGCGGAATGCAGACGGAAAATACATACTGCAGATCAACGCGAATTTTACCGACAGTTTTGGTGTAAAAAAAACAAATGCGGGTGTGCTGGAAGAGCTGGGATTTAAGGCGGTATTGAAAGAGAAGAAGGTTACACTGAACGAGGAAGAAGCCGCAATGCTGGGAAATGGTTTCTTTGCCGGCCACCAGATGAACAGTTCCAGCTATTACACGTGGGTAAAACAGGCGCGGGCAAAGGCATATATCGATTCTGGACGTTCCGGCTTGATAGGGGATGATTCCTATGTGATCCCGGTGGCACTGGCATACCCTGGGCAGGAGACTACCTATCAGGATGCCGGGACAAGAAAAGAACCGCTGGGTGTACTGGAGCGTGTGATCCGCCAAAAGATAAAAATCATCAAAGATATAGCGACGACCCCGGAGAACACCTATGCACATAACACTTATGCGGAAAGTGGACATACCGATCTGTTTACGGAAAAAGAGGGAGGGAAGGAAAATGTCGCTTCGGCACTGCCAAAATTCCGTTTTAAGCTCTATTTGAAATCCAATCTGGAACGTCTGTACCGGAATACGGATGGCGAAATCGTGTGGATGAATCGGGATGGAGAAGTTGTCTCGTTGCCGGAGGTAAAAAAGAATTTTCCGCTGCTTATAGAATCCTTTGCTCCGGTTCAGAAAATTTTCACGCAGGTAACTCATAAAAAAGATTCCCAGACGGCTGGTTCCGTCAATAACAATGTCTGGGACAGCGCAGTGACGGCAAATGATCGTCTGTACGAATATGGAAAAGACGGGCAGATCGCGGATTCGAAAGAGGTCAATCAGGGGTATACAAGACTTCTTGAGACAGTCATGCGGATCAAGGAAGATGGAGCGGGAGCGGTACGGGAAGTTCCAGGCTATCAGTATGAGAAATTTTTCGATGCGATGGCGGTGGCGAACCGGGATAAATGGCAGCGGGCAGATGCAGCAGATACATCCTTTAAGCCGTTTGCGTGGATCCGTACGGGTATTTTTGGAAGCAGCGGCGGAGAAACAAAAGATCCGGTGCATCATAACAATGCGGCGATACAGAATCAGAGCCGTACGTCAGAAGCAGCCATAGAAAATGCAAAACGGTCGGATGCTGTCCGTCAGTTTGCGATTGACTGGTATTTGAAGAATGAGGTAAAGAAGCAGAACATTCAAGCATCGGGAGAACAGGAAAGCTATCCGGATTATATCTATGATGAAGCATTATATCAGGCAATTTTAAAAGCAGAGGAATATTTGAAGCCGTTTTTCTCCTATGATTTGGACGATTTATACGCGATTGAGTGGGACAGCGCGGAAAATGGAGGTTCCGATCGGGACAAAACAACGTTGTCAGCAGAAAAATTAAAAAAATCCGAGGAAGGTTATTATTATGGCGTTTCGAAATACCTTCCTTACGGAACCTATGTGGCAGTCGAGCAGCAGCCGTATTCGGGAGCACTGGAAGATTTCAAAAACCAGCATTATCGGATCGACCAGCCGAAAGAAATAGAAGTCCCGTCGGTTTATGAGGCAGGTGGAAACCTCGTATCTCCGGAAAAAAAGTCAGCGGATTATCAATATGACGCCTCGGCATCGCCGGAAACGCTGGCGGCGAACTATCAGATCCGGATGAATGAAGAGTGGGGAGATACAAATCAGGCGGATTTGAGGAAATATGTGATCCGCGCACATGGACAGGATGGAAATTATGAGATTTATAAGTATGGTCTGGATGCGGATAAACGGCAGGGAACGATTTCCTATCCAGGCGGAAGCTATGACTACAGCGGATTTTCGCCCGCTCAGAGGGAAATGGCGCCGTACAAGGACATTTATCGGTCTGAAAATGAAAACAGCCGGTACCGTAGCAACGAGAAGGTAGAAAGCTATTACCGTTATGGTTCGATCTCAGAGCAGGCAGGGTGGGCAGATTCAGTGGAATATCCGTATGGAGAGAAGACGGATGATAACAATCCGGCGGGATTTTATCTGAAAGATCATGTCAGGACAATCACCGGGGCGCTGACCGGGTTTGACGGGCGGTATTTTCAGGGATTGGTGCCTTACAGTGTGACAGAACCAGCGGCGGAGTCAGCCTATGATGCGTTGGGATTTACCGGCTACGCGGATGGAAAATACCGGAATACGTTTTATGCTGCAAAGCTTCGGATTGAAAAACTAGATTCGGAGACGGGAGAGAATATTCTGCATGATGATGCGGTGTTCGCTATTTATGCCGCCAGCCGGGACACGTCGAAGTACAGCGAGGGGGAGGTGCAGTTTTATGAAAAAGATACACAGGTGACAGCCAGCCGGGAATTTTTGGAGGCAATGGGGGCAAAGAAAATCGCGCCGGTTGATTTGAAAACGCTAATTCCGTCAAAATACCCCTGGAAAGCACCTTATACAGGAAAATATACAGGCATAATCCCGGCAGGAACTCCGATTTGCAGTGAAACCGATCAGGTGGTGATGCAGGATGCCTTTGGGACGCGGACGGGCACATTCCGGGTTTATTCGACGCTGCAGGATTTTGGTGGTTTGGGGGAAACTCTGCCGTCCAACCAGAATACAGGATATCTGATTACGCCGCAGCCGCTGGGAGCAGGAGCCTATGTGTTGTGTGAATTATCTGCACCGGAAGGATATGTGAGAACGAAACCGATAGCGGTGGAAGTGTATTCGGATGAAGTGACGTATTATCGGGACGGAGAGCGCGGTCAGCGGGTGGCAGCTGCCGTGTATGGAGAAATGGTAACCCGGATAAGTAGCAACGGAGAAGCAGTACAGAACCCGGATGGAACGAAGCCAAATGGCAATAAGCCGCAGGACCGGGGGGATGTGGCGCGGATTTATGTAGGAAATACGCCGATCCGGCTGGAAATCGCGAAAGTAAAACAGGAGGAAACGGAGATTTTGTTTGAGTTGAGCGATCGGCGAGAGGGAACTTTGACCGAGCTTTCGAACCGTTATGGTCTTGAAAATCTGGAACTGGCGTACAATGCGTCGGGAACGTTCCTTGGGTACGGGTGGTCAAAAGGCTGGCTGGACAGTCTGAGGGCAAAACAGGAAGCCGGGGAATGGATTGACCTGATTTATGAGGATCAGGTTTTTACTGGAAAGGCGATCTGGCATCGGGTTCCAGATACAGCGCACGCATTCAACCGATATCTTCCAGGTGCATCAATGCGCCTGTATGATGCGATCGAGGTAAAGAAGAACGGGGACAGTGAGGACCGGGCGTATGCCGGTGTCAATGTGGTGCGCGATTCGTTTGGAAATGTGACCCGGATGTATGTGCAGAAAGGCTATGCGGGAAACCGGCTTCTGTATGTGAGGGATAAAGATCAAGAGGGGGAAGATAGCAAAGGAGAAAATAACAATTATACACGATATACGCAGGATGACCGGTTCAACGACCAGGGAAAAGGCAGATGGATTCTCAAGCGGATTGAACGCGAAGATACAGACATTTTATATTATGATCTCGGGGCTCTGGAGGTATTTACGACACTCCGGGGCGTGCGGTATGCCTATAACGAAAAAGGCGAACCAGTGCGTCCAAAAGACAGCGAACCGATCTATGCGATGAAAGATGGCGTTCCATTTCTGGAAATTGTAAGCCCAAGCTATGAAGAACTGGCGTACAGCCGGAAAGAAAGGCGGTTTGAATACGTTCCGTCCGGGACGAAATTCTATCATCTGGCATCAGACGGAAGCCGGGACAGCGAGGTAGAACCGTACACGGGAATGGCATATGTGACGGAGGAGAAAACCGGTAAAACATTGGTGTGGGTGATCCAGGTATCTAAGGATCACTATGGAAATGTGATTGCCAGGGATAAGGTAAAGACCGGCCGCGTGGCAACGATGTATGCTGATACGGAACAGGAGTACACGATTGGAACATATGACGGAGGTCTGCTGCAGCCCCATGTCAATCCGGTTTTGAATGAAAATGGGCTGCCGGTTTATTACCAGCGTTCCGATCAGACCTATATCAAAGGATATCCCGTTTATGATCGGGATGGCGATTATGTGCGTTACCGATACAGCGATCTTCTCAGAGCTTACAATGCCAATGCATGGGATCTGCAGTTGAAGGCAGCGCTCTATGATATTGGAAATGATCCGGAAAACCGGGAAGACGATCGACCGCTGTACCACCGTCAGGGGGAGGCGTATCTGATGGAAAACAGCTGGATAACCGGGGATGAAACGCCAAACGATCCGTTCCATACACGGATCAGAGATGGGCAGGTGGACGTTTTAAAACGCGTTCCGGTGGGAGTGTATATTTTAGAGGAGACGCGTGCCCCATCCGGCTATGCGAAACGGATGCCGACAGGTCTTACGGTAGAGGAAACCGGTGAAGTACAGGAGCTGCGCCTTACTAACCGCCCGATCACGGTGCAGATTGAAAAGATCGACGCGCCAGAACAATATCAGCAGCCAGTCCGGGACTATGATCGCATTTTGAACGAATCGGATTCTAAGACCTGGGAGGAAGGAAAAGGAGGTTATACGTTTTCAAGTGTGGAAGGAGCCGTGTTAGCGCTCTATCCAGCAAAAAGAGTTGCGAGTGGTGATTTGGAAACACATCCGTCCGGGTATTATCTGGAAAAGAAAGGGGAACTTCCGGCGAACTGGACGGTACTGGATGAGAGAAACCAGAAAAAGACAGTGACTGCCAAATGGACCGTCGGAAAGACGCCAATGGCATGGGAGGGGATTCCGGCAGGCGATTATATTCTCGGGGAGATAGAGACGCCTCCGGGATATCTGACAAATCAAATGGAGGTGGAAATCCAGGAAACTTCTAAGCTGCAGCTCATCACGATGCAGGAAGATCATATAAAAACCGCCTTTTTCAAATATGAGAAGAAGGATGGAAAAAAAGAATGTCTGCCGAATGCATATGCGGCGGAGCTGACCCTGTACGAGGCAGTGACAGATGAAAATGGAATTGTCATGGAAGCGGATGGAACACCGCGCTATGACCGGGAAAAACGGGTGAAGAGCTGGAAGACCGAAGATGCGAAAGCCTACAGCCAAGGAAGCGACAGCTTTGCAACCCGCTATCAGAAGCTGTATGCAGAATATCATACAAGGTTCAACACGGTTACATGGTGTGGATATACCGCTGAAAAACAGGAAGAAACAGCGACAGAACAGGGCGAATCAGTGCGTCAGCTCTGGAATCTGGGAAATGGTTCGCAGGTGCTTGTTCAGGTAACGAAAAATCTGCAGCCGGATGGAAAAGCAGGCTACAGCTATGATTTCCGCTGGAATTACCAGACGGAGGGGACTCTGGTCAGTTATGATACCTCCGATGGGATTCACCGGATTGATTATTTACCGCTGAATCCGACGAAAAATGATTTGGCTTCGAACAGAAAGAAAGGCTATTACGTTCTGGTGGAGACGAAAACACCAAGCGGCTATCAGAAAGCAGCACCGAAGCCGGTGATTGTCGAAGAAACTGCTGAAATTCAGCTTTACGGGCTGGAAAACAGGGCAAAGTCTGTCTATATTTCCAAGCTGGGAAGCTCAGGAGAGGCATCCGAAGAGGCAATTTATCTGGCAGGCGCAGAACTTGCTGTTTTCCGGGCGGCACAGGATGGAAGCCTGATGCAGGAAAAAGAATATTTAGTGGAACGCTGGATTTCTGGATCGGATGGAAAATTTACAGAGGAAGAAGCAGAAAAACAGGAGATTCCGGCAGGCTGGAAGGTAGGGGACTGGAAGCCGCATCGGATTTCTCCGATTGCCTATGGAGTGTATTATCTGGTGGAACTTTCGGCACCGGCAGGTTATCGCCTCATGGAACCTAAGAAATTTACGGTGGCGGCTGCTTCGGGGGAGACAATCGAAGCGGTTAATACGTTGAAACAGGGACGGGTTCGGGTTGAAAAGGTGGATGAGAGAAAGCCAGAGGAAAAACTGGCAGGTGCGGTGTTTGAAGTGAAAAACAGAGAGACGGGAGAAAAGGTTCAGATGGAGACAGACGAGAGCGGTCAGGCGGAAAGCCCATTGCTGCCAATCGGAACGATAGGGGAGAATGGAAGCTGGATTCCGTACCATTACGAAGTCCGTGAGACGATGCCGCCGGATGGATATCAACTTATTCCGCGCGTGTACGAGGTGCTGATAGAAGATCAGAAGGAATGCGAGGTGCTAACGTATGATCTGACGGTGCCGAATGAAACAACGAAAATCAAAATTTCCAAGCTGGATTTCGATACGGGTCTCTTTGTGTCAGGAGCAAAGCTGGCAGTGTATGAAGCCGGATTTTTGGATGGTGTGTACACTGAAGCGGGTGAGGCATTGGAAACCTGGATCTGCGATGGGAAAACACACGTGATAGAAGGAAAGCTGATTGCCGGGCACACGTATCTTCTGAAAGAACTGGAAGCGCCGGATGGATACACTGTGCAGAAACCGATGATTTTCACGGTGTCAGATACAGGCAGGGGGATTAACGCAGCCAGAGATGGTGCAAATGCGCTGGAGACAGAGACAGCAGACGGTTTATTTGACAGCATAACGTCTCTGCAGGTGCAGGGAAGAAAAGCGCTTCGTCTGGTGAGAACTCTGTGGGATTTGGACAGTGGGGAAGAATTTGTACTTTCGTCACTGATGGAAGCTTCTGTGCCTTATCTGGAACGAGAAAAATGTGAAAAAGAGGGGGTGGCGGAAGGACATCGTTTCGAACTGCGGGAGATCATTGAGTTCAGTGACGGCAGCCGTCGGACGATAGGAAAAAATACATTCCGTCTGAATTGGGATGAGAACGGACATTATCCGCTGACGCTTCGAACATTAAAAGGAACGAGGTATCGTCTGGAAGAATATCATCAGAAAGAGACAGATGGCAGGGAAGTGGAAAGCTGGATCCCGGAAAACAGAGATGGCCTGGGATATATCCATGAAATACGAAATCCGGAATACAGCGATCCATGTGGCATCCGCGCCGTTTCCCCGATTGGAAAAGACGGAGCAGCGGTGCTGCCGGGAAGTGTAATTGTATATGAAATTACATATCGGAACCAGTCAGATAAAAAAGAAAATATGAAGATTGGACTGGAAATTCCAGCTGGGTGTGAACTAATGACAGCGGCTTCGATGGGCGGAGCGGAACAAATAGGTGAATCCTGGTATTGGAATATAGAGAATGTGGCAGCCGGATCAGGAGGCATTTTGCGGGTGGCTGTTCTGGTTGGAGATCATATAAATGAAAACGGACAGGAAAATCATTCTGGTATGACGGTAACGGCAACGATATGGGGAAAAACGGGCAAAAGCTATGAATCCTTCCATCCAATTCTATCTCCGGGCGCAATTGCTATCGCCGGGCGGGTGACGGGAACTGCTGCGGCGTTGTTAAGGCAGGTAGATATAACATATACGTTATACTTAAAGAATGCGGAGGGAAAAGAGCTTCCAGGCTTGATTTCGTACACAGGTTCTAAATCGGGAACGCTGCGAAGTGGAGGAAGCCTGACGCTTTCTTGTGGCGAATCGGTTGTTTTGACAGGAATGCCGTGGGGAACAAACTATGAGGTTCGGGCACAAGTTCCGGCACAGACTCCGGATGGACTGCCGATCGAGTGGAAGAGTACAGGAAGCACGGGACGGACCTCCCGGCAGGGAAATACAGTGCTCTGGGAATTTCATCAGAATGATCGGTCGGTGCGCGAAGTGCTCAAACGTGGGAATAGATACCGCCTAGTTGAACTGCTGGAACTGGACGGTGGAAAAACGGAAGAGGTGGAGTCGAATCAGATGATTTTTTCTCTGGGGGACGATGCACAGATAGACGGAATTGGAATGATAGATTCCCCGACAAAGCTGGTCTTTTCAAAGACAGATCTGGTCGGAACGGAGCTTCCGGGTGCTCAGATAGAGATTCTGGATCAGTCTGGAAATGTAATCGAATCATGGATTTCTGCGGATCATCCTCATGAGATAATTGGAACGTTGACACCGGGAAAGAGTTATATAATGCGCGAGACGGGAGCGCCGGATGGATTTGCGTATGCGGAAGAGATTCCGTTTACTGTTTCCGAGGATGGAACGGTCGAGCGGATTTCCATGCAGGACAAGCCGACGCACGTGGAAATCACAAAATACAGTGTGACGGGAGAAAAGGAACTGCCGGGGGCGCGGATGGAACTCTGGGAGGAGAAGGAAGGCGGAACCTTGGTTGATTCGTGGGTATCTGATCGGGGCGCCCATGTGATAAAAGGAAAGTTAAACGCTGGAAAAAACTATGTGCTGGTAGAAAAAATAGCGCCGGATGGGTACTGGAAAGCAGAAAAAGTGACATTTACGGTATCACTGGACGGTCGAGTCGATCAGGTGAAGATGTATGACAGACCGACGGAAGTGCAGGTGGAGAAGCGGAAATGGAGGGAGCAGAAAGGAGATAGCGAATTTGTAAAAGGTGCCCTCCTGAGGATTTCCGATGAGGCTGGAAAGGTAATATTGGAATGGATTTCTGAAGAAAAGGAGAAATGTATACAGGGCATTTTAAAGGAGGGCTGCCGCTATATTCTGGAAGAGCTGGAAGCGCCGGAGGGCTACGAAAAAGCCGAACCAGTTTCATTTACGGTTTCAGAGGACGGAACGGTGACGGTTGTGCGGATGTATGACCGTTTGAAGCCGGAGAAGCCAGGGCGACCGGGACATGGTCAGCCGGAATATCCAAAGAAAGTGATAGAAGAGCTGAAAGAGGGCTATTTAACAGTTCACGTGCCAGAGTCGATCTGTGGAGAGGGGAAAATTGTTCTCGACAGCAGACAGATGAAGCCGCTTCCGAGGATGGGATATGGAGAATCAGCCACCTGGGGAGTGGAAGGCGCTTATCAGATTGAGGACGAAAAAGAACGTCTGAATGAAGTGATTTCACTGATTTGGAAGTGGAAACTGGTGATTGGACTGATATGTATGAGCGTTGGGACAGGACTGGCGCTCGCAGAGCGGCGAAGAAAGGAGGAAAATATAAAAAAGAATATGGAGAGGAATGATAAGGGCAAGGAGGAGTAAAAAAATAAGAGAAAAATGAACAGAAGAAAGATGTACTCTCGGAGTCTTTTCTGCACTTGCTTTTGCGGCTAACAAAAAACATTTCACAAAATCAAGCACAGAAAGATTTCGAGAGCACATAAAGTGGGAGAGGAGGAATTTTATGAATCAGATGGCGAAAGGGCTGCTCTTCGGAGCAGCCGTACTGAGCCAGACGGCTGCGGGATGTTTCTCCGCTGCCGCAGCATCCATCGATCGGGTCAGGATTCGGCTGGCAGCAGAAGAGCTGGATGAAATGGGAATGCCTGTTTTGGAGGCAGAAAGCCGGGACAGGGCATATAGCGTCACTGGTGTGGAACGAATCTCCGGTGATCCGGCAAGCGGACCGGCGATGGATGGGGCAGAGGTGGGAAAAAAAGAAAATGAACAATATAAAGGGAGCATACAAGCCGACTCTGAAAATATAGGTACCAAAGAAGTTTCTTTAGAAGAACGAAAGATAGAAGAAATCCATGCAGAAGAACCTGCTCCGGAAATTCTATACGAAATAGAACTGGAATCCGACGCAGATGATTCTTTTTCCGTCCTTCGCCAGGAGGACATCCAGTTTTCAGGGCTTGGCGCGGTATGCAGCAAGGCAGTTCGGAAAGATAATGGCACTACGTTGCTTTTGACGATCGAATTACAGGATGCCGGAGAGATAATAGGAACGGTGGATGCAGCAGGCTGGGCGGAAAGAGGAATTGGCAGGTGGAAGAAAGCGCCGGGGGCTTCGGCATATTTGGTGATGCTTTACCGGGATGCGAAGCGTGTCGGACATCCGCATCGGACGAGTGCTGAACAGTACGATTTTGTACCGTTGATGCAGACTGCGGGTGTATATCATTTTAAAGTGATTCCTCTGACAAAGCAGGGAAAGCGTGGTCAGGCAGCAGAATCGGCATGGAGGAAAGTGACGGAGGCAGAGGCAGCTCAAAACCGGGAAGAATGGGGAGGGAAAAAGCCGGGATGGCAGCCAGAAGGGGAAATTCCATCGTATATTTTAAAAGATGGTGCATACCCGCAGATGGATTCTCTTTTGATTGGGGAAAAGTATGAGCAGTTTAATGAAAAGGGGGAAAACGTGTCGCGAACCGTAATATTTTGAGGATTTTCGTATAATTTATAAAAATCAGTTGAAAAAGCAGAAGAAATGTGATAGCATACCTCACATAAGTTCGTTCCTGTTTACTGAACCGTCCTGACGAGTGATCGAAGGTCAGTCAGGCAGGGACACTCTGGAGAGTCTCCAAGAAGGAGCGCCGAAGGTGTAAGACGGATGCACGTCCATGGTATTCGTTGATCTCTCAGGCAAAAGGACAGGGCATACAACCAATCACAATGGAACCAGGGGATGAGTTCTATTGTATGCATATGTTCTACTCTTTGGAGAGCTGATTTGTATCAGCTCTTATTTTATTACTCGATCCCGGATTTATAAAAGAGCCGGAATCGTAACGAAAACATAGAGGAGGATAAAAAATGGACACGATTTTGACACTGGTAAACAAAGGCAATGATTTTCTGTGGAGTTTTCTTCTGCTGATTCTGCTGTGTGGAACGGGCATCTATTACACGATTCGTCTCAAATTCATTCAGGTAAGAAAATTTGGAGAGGGCTGCAAGCATGTGTTTGGACATTTCAGCCTGAACGGAGAAAAACATGAAAAAGGGGAAATGAGCCCGTTTCAGTCGATCATGACGGCGATCGCAGCACAGGTTGGTACTGGTAACCTGGCAGGTGCGGCGACAGCGCTGTTTGGCGGCGGTCCGGGGGCAATCTTCTGGATGTGGCTGAGCGCGTTCTTCGGAATGGCGACCATCTACTCCGAGGCGGTTCTGGCACAGACCTACAAGACAGAGGTAAATGGTGAGGTGACAGGCGGACCTGTCTACTACATCAAGGCGGCATTTAAAGGTAATTTTGGAAAGGTATTATCCACTCTGTTTGCTATCTTTATTGTTTTAGCACTTGGGTTTATGGGCAATATGGTACAGTCCAACTCGATCGGTGCTGCGTTTACAGAGGTATTTCAGGTATATGGAATCAATATTCCGCCGATCACGATCGGTCTTGTGCTGGCAGTACTGGCAGGATTCATTTTCATTGGTGGAACCAAACGTCTGGCAGCTGTGGTAGAGAAGGTTGTGCCAGTTATGGCAGGCGTTTACATTGTAGGAAGCCTGATTCTGATTGGTCTTCATATCAATCACGTGCCGACAGCATTTATGATGATCATCAAGGGCGCGTTTGATCCGAAAGCGGTAATGGGCGCTGGTGCTGGTATCACCGTCCGCGAAGCAATCCGTTTTGGTGTAGCGAGAGGACTTTTCTCCAATGAGGCAGGTATGGGTTCCACACCGCATGCTCACGCACGTGCGAAAGCAGAAAGCCCGCATCATCAGGGGCTTTGTGCGATGATCAGTGTCTTTATTGATACATTTGTTATTTTAAATCTGACCGTATTTGCAGTCCTGACAACGGATGCGATGAGCTCCGGCAAGGATGGTACAGCGCTGACGCAGGCGGCATTCATGCAGAGTTTTGGAAACTTTGGTTCTATTTTTATTGCGATCTGCCTGCTGTTCTTCGCATTTTCGACGATTCTGGGATGGCATTTCTTTGGCCTGACGAATGCGAAATATCTGTTCGGCGAGGGGGCGGCAAAGGTTTATTCCTTCATCGTAGTGATTTGTATTGTCATTGGTTCTATGTTAAAGGTAAATTTAGTATGGGCTCTGGCAGATTTCTTCAACGCGCTGATGGTTATTCCGAACGTTTTGGCATTACTTGCATTGAGTCATGTGGTTGTGGCGGCTGATCGGAAAGCGGAAGCGATCACGAAAAATGTGACACAGGCATATCGGGCTGCAGAAGAAAAGTAAGAGCAAATAAAGAGAAGATAAAAGGTAACTGTAAGCGTAAAAAGCAAGCATTAAACAATCATTCAAAAAAGACCTGCTTATGTAGTGAAATACATAAGCAGGTCTTTTTTATGAAAATGAAAACAAATAAAAAACCAAAAATCCCTAAATAGCTGCCATTACCTTCCGCTCTCTGTAAAAATAAGGAGTTTCTCTCTTTGCTGTCTGCTTTTTAAGTGTTTCATCGGTCAATTTGCGGACAGACTGCAAAATCCTCAGATGCGTCTCCAGAGGGAGTGCATCAACGGTCAGTTCCGCTTTTTTCGTGCATCCATCCACACCGCCTGCTGCCACAACCCGGCGGAGCAATTCTGTCTCGGTGCGGTCAGAGGGGAGAAGATTCCGTCCTAATTCCAGGGAGAGCAGGGAGGCAATGCCCCAGCCCCACCAGTTGGAAACGCCGCTTGCCAGCGTCAGGTCTGCTGCTTCTGCGGTGCAGATAAGTTCGCCGTGTGGAACACCTGCGAGAATTTCACGGCGGAAGGTCCCCATTCCCATCTCGTTGCCGCCATCTCCGATGGAAATGACCGTGGCACCAGCTTCTCTGGCAGCAGACAGGAAAAGAGCCGAATCCGTGATCATGTCGTCGAGCTGTTCACCGCGCATGCTGTGATAATGTCCGTTTTCAGCTTTACCTGGGCGCTCCAGGCTGATCAGATGGGTCGGTTTTGCATCACGGATAAAGGTGCGGATAAAGTTATCCGTATTCTGTTCCGGCAGACGGATCAAGGTTGCCTGCGGAGCGCGGAAGCGGAGAGCCGCTTCCAGATGCGGATAAGAAGACCAGTCGGTTACGACTGACACGCCGCAGCCAGCTGCCGTCAGCGCTGCTGCGAGGTTGGCAGTTCCGGAAGGTCCATCCGTCTCGCCGGTAATAGAACCGTCTGGCATTCGAACCGGGAAACCGGTCAGAAGAACGGCTCTTTTCGCATGGGCGAGAGAAGCAGACACAGCCGCAAGTGGGGAAGCAGGCAGAGATGCTAAAAGTCCGCGACCGCCAAAATCCTGTTTCATAATTAAATCTAAAGTTTCATAAAAAGTCATGGTATCAATCCTCCAGGTATACTGCATTGTGCAGAAATTGACAGGGGATTTTCTATCTGGATGATCCGAGCGCTTATTTACTGGATAATTTCCAAATCAAAAAAGATTGGAAGCAGTCCGGTATGGTAGCTGTATCGGAATCATGTGCAATAAAAAAAGACCCACGTATCCTGTAAGATTCATGGCTCTTATTTACGAAGGGAGCATCCGGGCAGGAGTCCCGATAAATAAAAGAATCTGTTTTGTTATAATTATATTGTAAATGAAAAATATCAGACTGTCAATTCCAAATTTATTTTACGGCTGACAGAAAGCAAAATTTGGAATATAATAAAAAATGGGGTAACTGTTCAGTAGGTCAGCGCATTTACTGCGCTGACCGTACGAAAATATGGGTCAGCAGGCAAAAATCCCATTGCCGTAGGCAATTTTTAATGGATTTTTGCTTGTGGCTGTGAAGGTACTGAACAGCTACAAAATAGGCATATAAACAAGCTCAGAAATAAAAGCAGACAAGAAAATGGATAGAGAGAATGAAACGAGAATCAAATGAGATAAAAAAAGAAAATGACCGCGCCGCATCGTTCATGCGCTTCTGCGAGGTAGTCCGCCATCTCCGTGCCGAGGACGGCTGTCCGTGGGATCGGGCGCAGACGCATACATCGCTGAAACCGTACTGCATTGAAGAAGCGGCAGAGGTGATTGGCGGTATCAATATCTGGGAGGTGACCGGCGATGCGGAGAACCTGAAAGAAGAACTGGGGGATTTAATGCTGCAGATTCTTCTTCACGCGCAGATCGCGGAGGAAGAAGGACTGTTTACGATACGGGAGGTCATGGATGGCGCCAGCGAAAAGATGATCCGCCGCCATCCGCACGTGTTTGGTAAGCCTATGCTGTCCGAACAGGGGGAACCGATCACAGATTGGGATGCAATCAAGAAGCAGGAAAAAGCCGGAAAAGAGTGGACGGAAGCGTATCTTCCAGGAGCTCTGGAAGAGGCGGAGAAACTGCTCGAGCGGGCAGAGGAGCGGAAAGGCATCAAAAAATAACGTTTGAGATGCTTCAATACTGAAATAAATAGAAAAATCTATATATAAAAAGGCATTCGGTCAAAATGGAATGCCTTCGTTCATTTATAAATGCTAATTCGTACTTTTCGGCAAAGACTGACTTTCCTTTACCAGATCTTCTAAAGTAATATTATAGAAGAAATTGTGTACAACCTGATCAAAGCGTTTCCACATCGGCAGGGTCACACAGCTTGTCTGACGTTCGCACGGCGGCGCATCCGGTGCAAGGCAGGCAACGGAAGAGAGAGAGCCTTCGGTCAGTTCCAGAATCTCTCCGGCGGTATATTCATTAATCGGACGGGTCAGACGGTAACCGCCGCCTTTGCCGCGCTGTCCTTCCAGTAATTTATTTTTGACCAGAACCTTCAAGATGATTTCCAGATACTTTTCAGAAATCTGCTGACGGGTGGCAATTTCATTCAGTGGTATATATCCAGCAGAATTTTGTTCCGCCAGATCGATCATAACGCGCAGAGCGTATCTTCCTTTTGTCGATATCATTCGGTAACCTCCTTACTATTAACCAATTATAACGCAAGGTAATAGGACTTTCAAGGAGAAAAGCGTGGAAAACATAGAAAAAAGTTTTTTTCTAATACCTATTGACAAAGTTGGTTTATAAGAGTATCATTAAGCCATCGAGTTCAGAAAGAACATGAAAATAAAAAGGAGGCAGATACAATGGCAAGACAGAATATTATATGGAACGGAAATCTGATGTGTTGTTGTCGAATGTGTAATTCCCGGGCATTTTATATGGTCAGGTAAATTTGCATATCTGCCATTTAAGAGAATGACAACGATTTAAGATGCAAGCCATTTGCCCGGGAGCTTAAAGAAAATTAAGCGGTCCGGCTTTTTGTTTACCCAAAAAGCTAAATATACATTTGCATAAGCAAATATAATATTGCGGAAAAAGCAATTATTTTATATAAAACTTGAAAATAAATGGAAAAACGCTTGCTCAAATAAAAAATGAATATAAAATAAAAACAAATTTACATACTAGGAAATAAACTTTCAGAAATAGAAAGAGAGGTATTTTGAGATGGGAAACTATAGATTTGAGACTCTTCAGTTACACGTAGGTCAGGAGCAGCCGGATCCGGCAACCGATTCCAGAGCCGTTCCGATTTATCAGACCACTTCTTATGTATTTAAAAATTCAGCACATGCGGCAGCACGTTTTGGTCTGGCAGATGCCGGTAACATTTACGGACGTCTGACCAACTCCACACAGGATGTTTTTGAGAAGAGGATCGCAGCACTGGAGGGCGGCGTTGCAGCACTGGCAACCGCATCCGGCGCAGCTGCTATTACATATACAATCGAGGCACTGGCAGCGGACGGCGGTCACATTGTAGCACAGAAGACCATCTACGGCGGCAGCTACAACCTTTTAGAGCATACACTTTCCCATTTCGGTGTATCTACAACTTTCGTAGACGCTCATAATCTTGAAGCGGTAGAAAGTGCAATTCAGGAAAATACCCGTGCTATCTATCTGGAGACTCTCGGAAATCCGAATAGTGATATCCCGGACATCGACGCGATTGCTGAGATTGCACACAAACACGGACTTCCGTTAGTCATTGACAATACATTCGGTACACCGTACCTGATTCGCCCGATCGAGCATGGCGCAGACATTGTCGTACATTCCGCTACCAAGTTCATCGGCGGACACGGAACCACTCTGGGCGGCATCATCGTAGATTCCGGTAAATTTGACTGGAAAGCAAGCGGCAAATATCCGGCAATCGCAGATCCGAATCCGAGCTACCACGGCGTATCTTTCGTAGAGGCAGCAGGTCCGGCAGCATTCGTTACCTACATCCGTGCGATCCTTCTGCGTGATATGGGCGCTACGATTTCCCCGTTCAACGCATTCCTGCTTCTTCAGGGAACTGAGACATTGTCTCTGCGTATCGACCGTCATGTAGAAAATACCAAGAAGGTTGTTGAGTACCTGTCCAAACATCCGTTAGTAGAGCATGTAAATCATCCGTCTCTGCCGAATCATCCGGATCATGCACTGTATGAGAAATATTTCCCGAACGGCGGCGCTTCTATATTCACCTTTGAGATCAAGGGCGGACAGGCAGAAGCTCATAAGTTCATCGACAATCTGCAGCTCTTCTCCCTGTTAGCAAACGTAGCAGATGTAAAGAGCCTGGTTATCCATCCAGCAACAACAACCCACTCCCAGCTGACTGACGAGGAGCTGGCAGATCAGGGCATTAAGCAGAACACCATCCGTCTTTCCATCGGTACTGAGCATATCGACGATATCATCGAGGATCTGGAGCGTGGATTTGCAGCTCTGAAATAAGTAAGAGTGTGTCGGTCTGAGAATCCGAAGCATATACATAATAAATGGTAAATTGATAAAATGCGGTGTCATCTGCCAACTCTTCTTTAAGCAGGGAAGAACGGCAGATAACGCTGCATTTTTACTATTCCATTTTGGAAGAAAACGGCGTAGAAAAATTCATACCAAACCGCCTTTTACAGGGTAAAATGCTGAATTGTTGGGATTTAAGGAGGAAACGGGGAGGCGAGTCTTGACAATAAGGGCGGGTAAGTGGTAATTTATCAGATAGAAGGATACAGAGCTGTACATTTGTGATATAGGGGGGCTCTGGATTCCACCATAAAATTTAAGAATGAGGTGCAAAAAATGCAGGAGATGAAACCGATTAAAGAAGGAAAAGTCCGTGAAATTTATGACAATGGAGACAGCCTGATTATGGTTGCAACGGATCGTATCAGTTGCTTTGATGTTATATTACATAATGAAGTGACAAACAAAGGCAAAGTACTGACACAGATGTCCAAGTTCTGGTTTGACCTGACGAAAGACATTATCCCGAATCACATGATTTCCGTAGATGTAAAAGACATGCCGGAATTCTTCCAGCAGGAGAAATTCGAAGGAAAGAGCATGATGTGCCGTAAGCTTGAGATGCTTCCGATTGAGTGCATCGTCCGCGGTTATATCACAGGAAGCGGCTGGGCAAGCTACCAGAAGACCGGAAAGGTTTGTGGAATTGAACTGCCGGAAGGCTTAAAAGAGTCTGACAAACTGCCGGAGCCGATCTACACACCGTCCACTAAGGCAGAGATTGGCGATCATGATGAAAACATCTCCTATGAGCAGAGCGTAGATCATCTGGAAAAATACTTCCCGGGCAAGGGAAAAGAGTATGCAGATAAGCTGCGTGAATACACGATTGCACTTTACAAAAAATGTGCGGAGTACGCACTGGAAAAAGGTATCATTATCGCAGATACCAAGTTTGAGTTCGGTCTGGATGAGAATGGCAACATCGTTCTTGGTGATGAGATGCTGACTCCGGACAGCTCCCGTTTCTGGCCGGCACAGGGCTACGAGGCAGGACATTCCCAGCCGTCCTTCGACAAGCAGTTTGCACGCGATTGGCTGACCGCTCATCCGGGCAATGACTGGACACTCCCGCAGGAGATTGTGGACAAGACCATTGAAAAATATCTTCAGAGTTATGAGATGCTGACCGGCGAAAAGTTGGCATAAGCGGATTACTCGATGCAGCCAGTCAGGCAGCGGAAGAAAATGCATTGAATAAAAGTCAAAAAGCTGCTGTGAAAAGAATGAAATTCTTGTTTCGCGGCAGCTTTTATATATGGAAATAAAAAACAAATATATCGCTAGTTCGTAATCTGCAGCAGAGGGGCTGTTTACAGATGTGTGCTTTTGAAAGGGAAAATAAAAGATGCGCGATTTCATGGATTTATTTAGCTTAAAGGGGAAAAAAGCGATCGTCACGGGCGGAACCAGAGGACTCGGCTATGGCATGGCAGAGGGACTGTGCAGAGCTGGGGCGGAGGTTGCTATTTTGGGAACAAGTGAGAAGGTGCGGGAGAGCGCTGATGCGCTTGCACGGACAACCGGTGTGGTGGTTCACGGAATAGTGGGAGATCTGGTAAGAGAAGAGGAGGTTCCGAATATCTATAAGCGTCTGGTGGAAAGCCTTGATGGTCAGGCGGATATACTGGTAAACTGTGCGGGAGTTCAGCACCGGTGCGTGGCAGAAGATTTTCCGATGGAAGAGTGGAATCGGATTCTGCGAGTAAATTTAGGTGCTATGTTCCAGATGTCTCAGCTGGCGGCGCGGGATATGCTGCAGCATGGATACGGCAGAATTATTAATGTGGCATCGATGACCTCCTTCTTCGGAAGTGTGATGATACCGGCATACGCGGCAAGTAAGGGCGGTGTGGCGCAGCTCACGAAAGCCTGCTCCAATGAATGGTCATCGCGTGGTGTGACCGTCAATGCGATCGCACCTGGTTATATGGAGACAAAGCTCACATCGGATATGAAAGCCAAAAATCCGGATCAGTATGAAGAGGTAACGGCGCGGATCCCGATGTACCGCTGGGGGAAGGCGGAGGATCTGGCAGGAATTACCGTGTTTTTAGCGAGTGACGCGGCAGAATATATAACGGGAGCGGTAATCCCGGTGGATGGCGGCTACCTGGCGAAGTAAACGAGAGAAAAGGAAAGAAATATGAATCTATTTGATATAGTAGGTCCGGTGATGGTCGGACCGTCCAGTTCCCACACAGCGGGCGCGGTTCGGATTGGATTTGTGGCGCAGAAGCTTCTTGGGGAACCGGTTAAGCGGGCAAGGATTGGTCTGTACGGCTCATTTCTGGCAACGGGAACCGGACACGGAACCCAGAAAGCGCTGATTGCGGGACTTTTAGGAATGGTGCCGGACGACATGCGGATTCCGGACAGCTTTCACCTGGCAGAGGAGAAAGGGATTGAGTTTTCCTTTGAGGAAGCTAATTTAAAAGAGGCGCATCCAAATTCGGCGGAACTGGAGCTTGAGGGTATTTCTGGACGCAGTCTGACGGTAGTAGGTGAATCACTGGGCGGTTCCCGGATCAATATTGCGAAGGTCGATGGGATTGAAGCCAATTTTTCCGGCAGTTATCCAACCTTGGTTGTCCACAACGACGATCAGCCGGGACATGTGGCGGATGTGACGGCGATGCTGGCGCACAAATCGATCAATATTGCGACGATGCAGCTCTACCGTGCGGCGCGCGGCGGCATGGCAGTGATGGTTATTGAGTGCGATCAAGAGATTCCGGAAGAAGGGCTTGTGTGGCTGCGCCGTCAGGAGGGTATCCGAAAGGTAACATATTTAAGTCTTCGATAGGAAAGGTTCATATAAGAAAAGGAATGGAACGGGAAAATGGAAATGTTATATCATTCAGTGAGTGATCTGGTCCGCTTAGCGAACGAACATCAAATTCCGCTCTGGAAGGTGGTTCTTCTGGCAGATGTGCAGGAACGCCAGGTGACGGTGGAAGAATCGTTTGAAACAATGCGGCAGATGTATCAGGCGATGCGCCAGGCAGATCAGGAATACGACGGCTCGATCGTCTCGGCAAGTGGAATGGCGGGCGGCGACGGAGAAAAACTGCACGCATACAATGCCTCCGGTCGCAGCCTGGCGGGCGGATACATGGGGCTTGTGATGGAAAAAGCGGTGAAAATGGGAGAGTCCAACGCCTGTATGAAACGAATCGTGGCGGCTCCGACGGCGGGCGCATGCGGGGTGATTCCGGCGGTATTTTTGTCGTATGAGGAATATTGTAAGGAAACGGAGAACCGGATGGTCGAGGCACTCTTTGTCAGTGCAGGAATCGGTGCGGTTATTGCAGAAAATGCGAGCATCGCCGGTGCATCGGGTGGATGCCAGGCGGAGATTGGTTCAGCAAGTGCGATGGCAGCAGGGGGGCTGGCATATCTGCAGGGCGGCGATGCGGAGTGTATCGCGAATGCAGCGGCATTTGCCCTCAAAAATATGTTGGGACTAACCTGTGATCCGGTCTGTGGTCTGGTTGAAGTTCCGTGTATCAAGCGGAATTCCGCCGGCGCCGTCAATGCGGCGGTCAGCGCGCAGATGGCAATGGCGGGAATCAAGAGCGCGATCCCGGCAGACGAGGTCGTCGATTCCATGCGCCGGATCGGCAATGCGCTTCCGGCTGCTTTACGCGAGACGAGTGAAGGCGGTCTGGCAGTGACCGAGAGCGCCAGAAAGATAGCAGAACGGATGGGAAAGAAGGAAAACATTGCGTAGAAAACCCGGGAAGGCAATGAAAATCAATAGAACCAGACAGCACGCGATTGCAGAACCTGTCAGAACTGTTCCAGCTGCTGATTAGAAAATAAAATTGTAGAAGAAAGAACAGCAATATAGAAATAGCTCTGTTTAAATGATGCCAGAATATTCTTGAAAATCACAAAAAAACATATAAAATAGCAAATTTAGAAAAATGCTTGACTTTCCGGGAATGCTCTGGTATCATAACATACGTCCTCGAGACAAGGACAAAAACAAAACACGAAACGAAAGAAATGATTTGAAGATTCTTGATGAACTCAGAAAAATTTCAAAAAAACGTGGATTTGTAAAAAAATAAAAAAGTGTTGACAAAAGCAAAAACTTTTGATAAACTATAAAAGTTGCTGCTGAGGCAACAACAAAGAACCTTGAAAACTGAACAGTATGTAAAACCCTGAAAATTCTA
>NZ_QUEG01000023.1:0-626 GCF_003477925.1 Clostridium sp. AF32-7AC | reverse complement strand
CTCTCGGTTTGAACTTTGTATCAGATTTTCAATATGCAGTTTTCAAGGTACATTGCGAAAACAAAATGTTTCGAATGCGTTGAAAGCTTGCTTTCATAAGCCTTCGTAATGTTTTGTTTTCATAACGTGCCTGTACGTGAGTGAGGAAACTTTGTTTCCGAACTGCAATGTACAGTTAACGTGCCTGCACGTGAGTGAGGAAACTTTGTTTCCGAACTGCAATGTACAGCCACTTGACTGACCATTTATCAGTCATTCACAACCTCGATAAGCTCGAACTTATGAATCACTGGTAAAAACCAGTTATATGGAACAGCACTTCCCTGCTGGTGTAGGTTAACACATCCTCATCACAGATAGTTCATCCATTCCGATGTGTCCGTTCTATCTCAAATCGCATTCAGCGAATTGTTTTTAATGGAATCCGGCATCCACCTGCTTTCCCATGCCGTCTCCAGCATAGTATCATCGGCCGCTTAGGTCTTAACCATCGTGTTCGGGATGGGAACGGGTGTGTCCCCTAAGCGCATCGACACCGGAAAGATTTTGAATCCTTAAAGACTCAACAGTACGTAAAACCCTTACTTCTTCTTCCTTAGAAAGGAGGTGATCCAGCCGCACCTTCC
>NZ_QUEG01000022.1:0-649 GCF_003477925.1 Clostridium sp. AF32-7AC | reverse complement strand
ATCACTCATCATTTGTCTTAAACTATCTGTCAAAACCTTTTGTGAAATACCATCTATACTTCGTTGTAGCTCATTGAATCTCCATGGACGCTCTTTCAAGTTACGCAAAATCAGCAGTTTCCATTTTCCTCCGATGAGAGATACTGCTGTTGCAACTGGGCATTCCGGTAATTCTTCTTTTGCTCGCATAATTCTCACCTCCGAGTCTATTGTAACACATTCAATTTTGAGTGTACAGTTACAAAAAGGTGCGTACTTGTTTTTGTATGTGTCTCACACTATACTAATACCAATCAACCAGAAACTACAAATTAACTATGGAGGTATTATTATGGCAAATTACACAAAAACAACTATTGGAAAGGAAAACCGAATTGAGCTGCATGAAAAGTTGTCTTTAACAGGTGCAGAAATCAGTTTAAACGAACTGCCTGCAGGAGCAAATGTCCCATTTGTTCATTCTCATAAAGAAAATGAAGAAATCTATGGAATTCTTTCAGGTAACGGCAAAGCCATAATTGATGGAGAAGAAATTAGCCTTTCAACTGGAGACTGGCTAAAAATCGCTCCTGCTGCAAAGCGTCAGTTTTTTGCATCCGATATTTCCGGAATTACTTATATCTGCATTCAGGTAAAAGAAAATTCTCTG
>NZ_QUEG01000021.1:0-1015 GCF_003477925.1 Clostridium sp. AF32-7AC | reverse complement strand
CGCTGAAGGCATCTAAGCGTGAAGCCCCCCTCAAGATGAGATATCCCATACGCAAGTAGTAAGACCCCTTGAAGACGACGAGGTAGATAGGGCAGAGGTGGAAGTGTAGTAATACATGAAGCTGACTGTTACTAATCGGTCGAGGGCTTAACCAAAAGGATATGGTTAAGGATTGGATAGGAAAGAGGAAGTTATTTCCTGAAGGATGGAAGATAGAGAGTAGAAGAAATTCAATGTGCAGTTTTGAAGGTATATAAAGAAGACCGTTGTACAGAAATGTATGGCGGTTTTTTTGTGTAATAGGGAATTCCAATTTGACAGATATTCCTTAAGTTTTTCATAATGGCGCTGCTGGACTGACTTTCGATGTCCTTTACCGGCGACAAACGTTGTTTCATCCAACTGCCAGATTTCTGCGTATTTCGATGCGGCTTCCTTTAAGTATTCTGGCGAGTATTCTATATTAATACTGAACTTTATCCCCGTGTATTGAAGCTCAAGATTAATTTCCTGAAACAGGGAAGTGAGCTTCTCAAACAGGCGGTATCTGGATTTTTCAGTCGCTTTCTTCCATACCCATTATTAAAATTATATATTATGTACAGTTTTGAAAAATGGCACACCGCAATCTCGTTACTGTAGTGTTTGGAAAGAGAAGAGAGCAAATAGTTGTATATATGATAATAGAAGAAAATGGCGCAAAATAAATCAGCGGCATTTCCGCAAGAAGGATCAAAATAAGCTGGTGGGAATGCTATTGATTTTTTAATTTAGTATGTGTGAAATAAATAGAAATGACAAAATATTCTAAAAAATCACAACAAAATAAAAAGAATAACAAATATAGAAAAATCGTTGACAATCCTTGGAAACTCTGGTATCATAACATACGTCCTTGAGACAAGGGCAAATCAATCGAGGAAATAAGAGCGGAAACGCAAACGGGTTTCTGAGAAAGATTGAAAATAAAATAAAAAAGTTGTTGACAAAGTCAATTGCTTATGATAGTATAAAT
>NZ_QUEG01000020.1:0-1752 GCF_003477925.1 Clostridium sp. AF32-7AC | reverse complement strand
TAGGATTCTCTCCTCATCCACCTGTGTCGGTTTACGGTACGGGTACATATCACGCAATAGCGGCTTTTCTCGACAGCTCGAATCCCGGACTTCACTACTTTAATTCGCTCCGCATCACGTCTTCGGCTTACTAAGCGGATTTGCCAGCTTAGCACCTACCTCGCTTGCCCTGGTATCTTCACTCCCAGGTTCCGGTATCTCTCTGTGTCCCCACAGTTCTGATGATATGCAGTACAGGAATTTCAACCTGTTATCCATCGACTACGTCTTTCGACCTCGCCTTAGGCCCCGACTTACCCAGAGCAGATCAGCTTTACTCTGGAAACCTTAGATATTCGGCCTGGAGGATTCCCACCTCCATCTCGCTACTCATTCCGGCATTCTCTCTTCTTAAAAATCCACAGCTCCTTATCGGTACTGCTTCGTCTCTTTAAGAATGCTCCTCTACCAATGTATAATTACATTCCTAAGCTTCGGTGTTGTGTTTTAGCCCCGGACATTTTCGGCGCAGGACCTCTCGACTAGTGAGCTATTACGCACTCTTTGAATGTGTGGCTGCTTCTGAGCCAACATCCTAGTTGTCTTCGAAATCCCACATCCTTTTCCACTTAACACACACTTTGGGACCTTAGCTGTAGGTCTGGGCTCTTTCCCTTTTGACTACCCAACTTATCTCGTGCAGTCTGACTCCCGTACATCATTTATGCGGCATTCGGAGTTTGATATTCTTCGGTAGACTTTGACGCCCCCTAGGAAATTCAGTGCTCTACCTCCGCTAAACTAATACGAGGCTAGCCCTAAAGCTATTTCGAGGAGAACCAGCTATCTCCGGGTTCGATTGGAATTTCTCCCCTATCCACACCTCATCGCCACCCTTTTCAACGGATGTGCGTTCGGTCCTCCATTCCCTTTTACGGGAACTTCAACCTGGACATGGATAGGTCACCCGGTTTCGGGTCTGCACATGCTGACTTTACGCCCTATTAAGACTCGCTCTCGCTTCGGCTCCGGAGCTTTACTCCTTAACCTCGCCAGCATCCGCAACTCGCCGGACCGTTCTACAAAAAGTACGCGGTTGCACCTTAACGTGCTTCCACAGCTTGTAAACACAGGGTTTCAGGTTCTCTTTCACTCCCCTCCCGGGGTCCTTTTCACCTTTCCTTCACAGTACTATGCGCTATCGGTCACTAAGGAGTATTTAGCCTTGGGGGGTGGTCCCCCCGAATTCCCGCAAGGTTCCACGTGTCTCGCGGTACTCTGGATCCTGCCGCTGCCTATCGTTTTCATGTACGAGGCTTTCACTCTCTCTGGCCGGTCTTTCCAGGACCGTTCCATTAACGAATCAGCTCACTTATGCAGTCCGTAACCCCAGAGTGCACGCACTCTGGTTTGGGCTCTTCCCATTTCGCTCGCCGCTACTTTGGGAATCGATGTTTCTTTCTCTTCCTCCGCCTACTTAGATGTTTCAGTTCAGCGGGTTCCCTTCCATACGTTATGTATTGGCGTATGGATGACTGAGGTCTTCTCAGCCGGGTTTCCCCATTCAGATATCTCCGGATCAATGGATATTTGCTCCTCCCCGAAGCTTTTCGCAGCTTATCACGTCTTTCATCGGCTCTTAGTGCCAAGGCATCCACCCTGCGCTCTTATTAGCTTAACCAATTGATTCACACCGCGGGTACGGTGTTCCTCTCAGATGCATAGCGTTGCATCTTTGGCTTATGGTGTTTACAATTAATAATTGCTTGTTTT
>NZ_QUEG01000002.1:0-336930 GCF_003477925.1 Clostridium sp. AF32-7AC | reverse complement strand
CGCTTTCATCTCGGTAATTGAATTGCCGAGGATTCCCGCTTATTGTCCTAAAAATATTGATACCTCCTTCTCTTCGCCACCAAAAAGATAACTGACACCGTCACGGACATACATTCCGCCACGATAATTGCACCCCAGATTCCGTTCAAGCCCAGGAGCAGCGGCAGAATGATAACCGATGCACTTTCAAACACAAGAGTACGCAAAAATGCTATCAGCGCCGAGGTCAGTCCATCTCCCAGCGCCGTAAAAAAGGCGGAACTGAAAATGGAGAAACCGCAGAATAAGAACGAAACCGCATAAATGGAATACGCATGTACCGTCATGTCCAGAAGCCCGGCATCATATCCTACGAAAATAGCTGCCAACGGTGCCGCCATCACCTCAGACAGCAGCAGCATGCTCAGAGACGCCGCCGCGATCAGAAGCACACTGCGCTTTAACAGGTTATTTAACTCCTTTTTATTTCCTGCGCCGTAGTGATAGCTGATAACTGGAGCTACGCCGGTCGCATAACCGATGAAAATCGCAAGGAAAATAAAATCCACATACATGATGGTTCCGTAAGCTGCGACTCCGTTTTCTCCCGCGTAGCGCATCAGCTGCGCGTTATACAGCATGCCGACAATGGACATGGAAATACTGCTCATCAATTCCGATACACCGTTGGTGCAGGCACGTCTGAGCGCTCCTCCATCCCACTTTGGTCTGCGAAGGCGCAGGCTGCTGCTGTTCTTCCGCAGGAAATAAACCAGCGGTATCGTTCCGCCTATGATCTGTCCCATCGCAGTCGCCATCGCCGCTCCGGCAATTCCCCAATGGAACACTCCCATGAACAGAACATCTCCCGTCATATTGAGCACACCCGAAATGATCGTTACAATCAGCCCCAGCTTCGGCTTCTCCGCCGTCACGGAAAGGCTGCCAAACGCATACTGCAACATTAAAAACGGAAGCGCCACCAGAATGATCCGTCCATACCGGATGCAGTCCGCCAGCATCTCTCCCTTCGCGCCAAGAAAGGCAGCGATCTGCGGTAAAAACAGAATACTGATAACCGCAATTACCAGACCAGAAACAAAGGTCGCAGCGATCAGAAGGGAAAAAATCTCCTGCGCCTTCTCACGCCTGCCCTCGCCCATAATCCGGGCGATCAGGGCACTTCCACCCGTGCCGAACATAAATCCCATGGCACCTACGACCATCAGAAACGGCATAATGAAATTGACCGCCGCAAACGGCGTTTTTCCTACAAAATTCGATACAAAATATCCATCTACCACTCCGTAAATGGAGGTAAAAATCATCATTAAAATAGATGGAATTGTAAACCGGATCAATCTCCCAAAACCGAAATGATCCGATAACTGAATCCTCTGTTCCATAACATTCTCCTGTCAAATTTTTAAGTAATTCTGCCATTATATCACGATTCGCCGTTCGCCATAAATCTGCAAGCAGCTTTCTGGCTCACTTGCGCTCATTATATCATAATTCTTCACATCACGGAACATCACCTGCACCTCTTCTCCGTTACTGTTCACGCATACGTGCCCAGTAACGGAATTTGCCGTGGCTTCGCATTTAAATACGGCAAATTCCTGCTGCCACCACGTTTTCTTACGGCACTTTCGGTTCCAAAAGTGCCTACCCGTGAATACTCTCCCTTGAGCCAAATAAATATTATTCCTACGGTTGATTTTTTCGGAATTATTCTGTATAATGAAAATAAATTTACAATTTAACGCGTTAAACCTCAACGCATTAAATTCAAAAAAGCACGACTTTCACATTAGGGAGGAACTATGTTATGAGCGAAGACAAAAAATTAAACATGCCTCAGTCGCTTCTGCTTCTGCTCCTGATCATCGGAGCGGTTGCAGTCTGCATCCGGCTGAAAACGGGCGGACCGATGATTGGACTATTTATGAGCTGGATCATCATCTATCTGTTTTGTAAGGTATTACGCATAAATTATGAGCATGTTGTAAACGGCGCTTACGACGCGATCCGGGTTGTCGTTCCTACCCTGTGCCTGCTCATGGCAATTGGCGTCATGATCGGTACCTGGCTGCAAAGCGGCACGATTGCAACCATCATTGTCGGCGGTTTAAAACTGATCAACCCGACCTGGCTGCTGCCTCTGACCCTGATTTTCTGTGCCGTATTAAGCCTTGTGACCGGAACCTCCTACGGTTCCGTCGGCAGTGCCGGTGTTGCCATGATGGCAATCGGCAACGCGATGGGCATCCATCCTGGCATGGTGGCAGGTGCTGTCATCTGCGGCGCGATGTTCGGTGACAAATTAAGCCCGCTTTCCGACACAACCAACCTGGCTCCAGCGGTTGCTGGCTCTAAATTAAACGACCACGTGCGTTCCATGCTCTGGACCACGCTTCCGACCTTTGTCATCAGCCTGGTTCTCTTTGTAATTCTTGGCATCAGCCAGACTTCAGGAAACTATGAAACTGGAAATCTTCTGACATACATCGATGCCCTGCAAGGTGAGTTTAAACTTGGCTTCATCACTCTGCTGCCAGCCATCGCAATCATTATTCTGCTTTTATGCAAAGTAAACGCGGTTGTCTCCCTTGGTCTTTCCGCCATCTGCGCCGGAGCTGTCTCTTTCTTCTATCAGGGCGCAACTTTGCAGAGTATCATCCGTGTTGCTTACAACGGATACAGTACCAGCATTGAGGAAGGTATTTTACAGACCATCTTAAACCGCGGCGGTATGAGCAGCATGCTTCAGTATGTGGCAATCATCTGCTTTGCAGTTGGTATGGGCGGTATGCTGGATCGCCTCGGCGTTCTCGGCAATCTCTTAAACGCCATCGTAAATCACATCAACAGCGATGGCAGCCTGATTGCAGCAAGCCTTTTAGTCGGCTATGTAACCAGCTTAATCAGCTGTTCCCAGCCGATGTCCCACGTCCTGACTGGAAATATGATGAAACCGCTGTTCAAATCCAGAAAAATCGCACCAGAAATCCTTTCTCGTACCCTTGAGGACGCAGGTACTTTATCCGGTCCGATGATTCCGTGGCACGGTTACTGTGTATACATGTCTGGAACCCTCGGCGTTGCCTGGTCAATATTCTTCCCATACCTGTTCTTACTGTACTTAACACCTTTGTTCAGTATTTTCTATGGATTTACGGGAATCTCCATCCGGCATACAGACGGCGCTCAAAATTAAACCTTTCTCTTGATGAAAACAAAAGGATCGAAACATATATTCAGCCTTTGACACGGTGTTTACCTGTGCAAAGGCTGAACACATCTAATTTGCCCGAACTATTTTCATGATTTCGCGCAAAATATATTACATATGAATTTAGGAGATGAATATTTATGATGGAAACAAAGCTTGTACTTCTCGGAACCGGCACCCCGAACGCCTGCCCGAATGCCAGCGGTCCTTCTTCCGCAGTTGTCGTAGGCGACCGCGCTTATCTTGTAGATTTTGGTCCTGGCGTTGTTCGTCAGGCGGCGAAAGCATACCAACAGGGAATTGATGCCCTGCGCCCGGACCGGCTGATGATCGCATTCTGCACACATCTGCACACCGACCACACGGCCGGCTATCCGGATCTCATTTTTACCCCGTGGGTGCTGGAACGCCCGAAGCCGCTGAAAGTATTCGGTCCAAAAGGCATCCAGAACATGACCGAACATATTTTAAAAGCATATGAGACGGACATCAACTTCCGTATCCACGGCTTTGAAAAAGCCAACGAAAATGGCTACAAAGTCGAAACTACCGATATCCAGCCTGGTATCATTTATCAGGATGACCGCGTGACGGTTGAGGCATTTCCAGTCAGCCACGGTACGCTTGAAAGCTACGGATTTAAGTTTACAACGCCGGATAAGGTAATCGTGATCAGCGGTGACACGGCTCCGCTTGAGATCGTGGCGCAGAAAGCGGAAGGCTGCGATATTCTCCTCCATGAGGTCGAGTACACCGCCGGACTCTCCGCCAGAGAGCCAAAATGGCAGAAATACCACCAGGAAGTTCACACTCTCAGCGTTGATCTGGCAAAGATTGCCGCCAAAGCGCACCCGCGGCTTCTGGTTACCTACCACCGTATCTATCACATGGAAATCCAGGACAACACCCGCGATGTCGAGGCTGAGATGGCGCGCAGAAACACCGCCATTTTGCAGGAAATCCGTGATGCCGGATATGAAGGTGCCGTTGTAAATGGACAGGATTTAGATGTATTCTAAGAAAAATTTAAGGGGCTGTGAAATAAGTCCCTAAACAAAATGGGGATGTAAAAACTCAATCGAATTTTTTTACATCCCCATTTCGTTTTATCTTCTACGCCAGCATCATCCGGTCATTATCAAATGCCTTCTTCTTTTTCTCCGCATAACAGTCTAAAAGGTCATTCACCCCCATTTTTGCTCTCTCCTCACCGCCCAGATCCAGGATGATCCGCCCTTCATCGAGCATGATCGTCCGATTTCCGGTCGTGAGCGCCTGCGACAGATTGTGGGTGATCATCAGCGTCGTCAGGTGGTTTTCCGACACAATCGACCGCGTGATCTCCATGACCTTATCCGCCGTCGCCGGGTCAAGCGCCGCTGTGTGCTCATCCAGAAGAAGGAGCTTTGGCATGACAAGCGTACACATGAGAAGCGTCACAACCTGTCTCTGACCACCTGACAGAAGCCCTACCTTCGTCTTCATACGGTTTTCCAGATCCATATGGTACTTCTCAAGCTCTGTCCGGAATAGATCCTTTTCCTGTTTGCGGACCGCACTTCGAAATGGCTTCCGATCCTTCCGGGTATATGCCAGCGCCAGATTTTCCTCGATCGTCAGATGTGGCGCCGTTCCTTTCATCGGATCCTGGAACACGCGCCCGATCTGACGCGCCCTACGATGCTCCGACAGAAAAGTGATATCCTGACCATCCAGGAAAATCTGTCCCTGATCCAGCCAGTAATTGCCGCAGATCGCATTAAAAAGCGTCGATTTTCCCGCTCCGTTGGAACCGATGATCGTCACGAACTCCCCATCATCCAGATGCAGGTCCAGTCCGTTCAAAGCGGGGTGCTCGCTCGCCGTACCAGCGGAAAATACTTTGGTTGCCTGTTTTACATCTAACATAGTACATCTCCATCTTTTATCCCTGTTTGTAACTGCTTTCCAGGTTATTATTTACACATATCTTTTTCTCTCGTCCGCTTCATCTTTGAAAGCCCCATCTGATAACGGATCGCCGGAAGCGCCAGCGCCGCCGCTACGATGCACGCTGATACCAGTTTTAACGCATATGCCGGAAAAATCTGGCTCTTGGTTGCCGCTGCGATGATATAACGGTAGATGATCGAACCGAAAATCGAGGAAAAAAATCCGATTTCCAGACCTCTTTTTCCAACAATCACCTCGCCAATGATGACCGATGCCAGACCTACGACCAGCATACCGGAACCGGAGTTTACATCCGCAAATCCCTGATACTGGGCAATCAGACCGCCGCTGACCGCTACCAGTGCATTGCTGAATGCCAGCGCCGTGATTTTCATCGCGTCTACATTGATGGAGGACGCGCTCACCATCGCCTCATTATCGCCCGTCGCCCGGATGCAGAGTCCCAGATGCGTCCGGAAGAAAAGAATCAGCAGCACCAGGCAGACTGCTGCTGCCGCGATCGCAATCACAAGTCTTGCCGCCTCTTTTGAAAGTCCCAGGCTTTCTGCCGCTTTAAATATGGTCGGAACATTGATGAGGGAAATATTCGGGCTGCTTCCCATCACAATCAGGTTGATGGTGTAAAGCCCGCACATTGTGAGGATGCCAGCTAATACCGCATGAATTCCCATCTTCGTCTGGAGTACGCCTGTCACACAGCCTGCCAGCGCCCCGGCCACAGCTGCTGCCACGATCCCGGCAACCGGATGCCCCGCCAGCGTGCAGACCGCCGAGGCTGCCAGTCCCAGCGTAAAACTCCCCTCCGCCGTCAGATCCGGAATATTTAAAATGCGGAATGTGACGTATATTCCAAGCGCCAGTATTCCATATAAAAATCCCAACTGCAGGGATCCGATCACCAGTGTCATGTGTGCTTCCTCCTATTTTCAAGTTCGTTTGTAATTACTCCGCAAATTTCCACAATCAATGAATGTGTGTACCAGCCAGACTGCTCTATATCTTACTCCGCATCCTTTACAAAGGCTGCCTCTTTCTGCACCTCATCCGAGAATGTGATTTCCAGTGCATCCGCTGTATCCTGATTGATTACCATATTGGAAGCCGGTACCACAACAGCTGCAATATCCTCAATCGCAGTTCCGTTTAAGTATTCCAGTGCCATATCTGCGGTCTGTGCGCCGATCTCGGTATCGCTGATCGCAATCGTTGCAAATGCACCGGAATCAACCATAACAGCGGAGCTTCCATATACCGGAATCTTCGCATCTCTTGCCACTTCCGTTACCATCGGCATTGCACTCTGGATGACACTGTCATTCGGTACGAAAATCGCGTCAACCTCACCCGCTAAAGACTGTGCCGCCTGCTGTACTTCAGATGAGTTCGTAACAACCGCCTCTTTATAAGAAAGTCCCTGATCGTCTAAATATTTTTTTGCATTCTCCACGGTGCTGACGGAATTAATCTCGCTTGTATTATACAACATTCCGTAGGTCTTACAATCTGGTGTCAGCTTATCGCTCAGTGCGAAAATATCCTCAACCGGAATCGCATTGGAAGTACCGGTTGCATTCTTATCCGGCTTTTCCATATCGGTAATGACACCCGCGCCGACCGGATTGGAAACAGCGATAAAGAATACCGGAATATCCGTCTCCAGGTTTACCATCGCCTGGGTCGCCGGAGTCGCAATCGTTGCAATCAGGTCAACACCGCTGTCTGCCATCTCCTGGCAGATGGTATTCAGCGCTGCCGCATCGCCCTGTGCATTTTTGTAAACAATATCGACTTTACCACCTGTATATTTTTCAGTCAGCTCCTCCGAGAAACCATCGCGCATATCTGCAAATGCACCGTTATCAATCATCTGGATCACTCCAACCTTGATATCGCCCTTTGCCTCGCTGGCTGCTGTCTCCGATGCATCTCCATTTTCAGAAGCCGCCTCAGAATCAGCCGCTGCTGTCGTCTCTGCCGCATTCGAGCCGCCACAGCCTGCCATCGTCAGTGCCATTGCCGCTGCCATCGCTGCTGCTGTGCCTCTTTTTGCCATCATTCCAAATCCATTCATTTTTCTCATAATGCTCTCCCTTTCCGCCATCCTGGCTCTCGCTGATTTTGATTCCCAACGAAATATAAAATCCCCGGCGCAGACAAACTCCTGCGCCGGGGACGAATAAACAAATATCGTGGTGCCACCCCTGTTCTCAGACCTTCAAACTTTATATATAAAAAGCAGATATTCTCACACAATGGAAAATATCTGCCATCCAGTCTGACTCATTCTACGGTACGGAAAACATAGACGTGATTGATAATGCGAAATCAGATATGCTCTCGATACCCTACCCTTTAACGCAGAGCTACGGCTGCAGCTACTCGAATCACTCTTTCACCTCGCATCTCCCAAATCCATTCCATACAGCCCTTCATACCGGTTTCCACCAAGCCCGGCTCTCTGTGATGTACCTCTGTATGTACTCGTTTTGTTCATTGACTTTATAGTGTCGTATTTAATTTTTTCATAGTTTACCACTATGTTTTTAAGTTGTCAATCCTATTTTCGAATTTTTCTTTATCATCGGCAAAATCGGGTTACTGTTCACAGGTAGGCACTTTTGGAACCGAAAGTGCCGTAAGAAAACGTGGTGGCAGCAGGAATTTGCCGTATTTAAATGCGAAGCCACGGCAAATTCCGTTACTGGGCACGTATGCGTGAACAGTAACAAAATCGGCTGCCCGCGCGTTGCTGTACGGCACTTGCAGTTTCAAACGTGCCAATTTGTGAGGATATATTAGAACAATACTTCTCCGATAATCTCCACCGCATCGCTGATGCAGTCCGGACAGGCACGCAGCACCTTTCCCGTTTCCACACCCTTCAAATCCCTACAGACCACGCTCTGGTTCTTCTCAAGGAAACGCGCGATGCACTCTCTGGCATCCTTATAAGAAACCGCCTTCGAATTCGCCAGCTCCAGATCCCCGGTACTATCCTTCAGCCCCGCCAGCACAGCCGCCACCGAAATGGCCCCACAGGTACCATTCATGCCGCCCATGCCAAGACCAAGCCCCTCCGTCACCTTAAACAGCGCCACCTTGTCCAAATCCACCTTATCCGCAAACGCACACGCCACCGACTGGGCACAATTATACCCCATTCCATGAAACTGAGCCGCCTGCTGCTGACGCGCTGAAATCTCCTCTTTTGTCATACTGATACCTCCTAAAATTTTCTTAATCTGCTAAATTTTTTACATTGTACTATTTATGCCAATTATAACATACATTTCCACTTTTTAAACACCCCAAAAAGCATACAACATACAGCGCCAGAAGCCAAATGCCCTCCGTTGCATTTGCAGGAGTCTTGGTAACTCTTGGCTCGCAGAGATTTGTGTTAGAGTTCAAAATACACCTGTCTGAGCGAAGCGAGTTTGTATTTTGGACTCTGCTTTTAACAAATCTATGCAAGCCTAGTGTTACCGGCTCCGAAACCGCAACGGAGGGCATTTGGCTTCTGGCGCGTCACCTTGCCATTTTTATGCATTTCTATATATTTCTATTTCATCAGCGTAACCATAACCGCCTTCTGGGCATGCAACCGGTTTTCCGCCTCTTCAAAGATCTCAGACGCATGTTCTTCAAAGATCTTCTCGGTAATCTCCTGTCCACGGTAAGCCGGCAGACAGTGCATTACCATCGCCCCCGGTTTTGCCGCAGCCATCAGTTCATCATTGATCTGATATCCCTGGAATGCCTGCTGGCGGATCTTCTTCTCTTCTTCCTGACCCATGGAAGTCCATGTATCTGTGATGACAACGTCTGCATTTTCCACTGCCTTGATCGGATCATTTACCAGTGTAAATGCGTCATTGCCAGCTGCGAAATCCAGCACTTCCTTCGCCGGACGGTAATTATCCGGAGTTGCGATAGATACCTGCATATCCGATTTCAGACCGCCTACGATCAGGGAGTTCGCCATGTTGTTGCCGTCGCCGATGTAACACATCTTGAGCCCTTTCAGTACGCCGTATTTCTCACGGATCGTCATCAGGTCAGCCAGTACCTGGCACGGATGGCAGAAATCAGTCAGACCGTTGATGATCGGGATAGAACCGTATTTTGCCAGATCCTCCACTTCTTTCTGCTCATAGGTACGGATCATGATGCCGTCCAGATAACGGGACAGTACGCGTGCGGTATCCTGTACCGGCTCACCGCGTCCGATCTGTAAGTCGCGGGAGGAAAGGAACAGTGCCTGTCCGCCGAGCTGGAACATACCTGTCTCAAAGGAAACTCTGGTACGGGTGGATGACTTCTGGAAAATCAGGCCGATAGATTTGCCCTCCAGAAGACGATGTGAAATGTGATGTTTCCGCTCATATTTTAACTGATCTGCCAGATCCAGAATCGAGGTAATCTCCTCCGGTGTGCAGTCCAACAGCTTTAATAAATGCTTCATGTCTAAAATACCTCCCTCATAGCAGCGATTGCCTCGTCCATCTCCTCTTTCGTGATAACAAGCGGCGGAAGCAGACGGATCGCCTCTGTACCGGCTGTCAGGACCAGGACGCCTTTTTCCATCAACTGACTGACCATCGCAGCTCTCTCATCTTTGTCCACTACGATGCCTAACATCAATCCCATGCCGCGAACAGTCTTTACCTTTGGAGAACCGATCGCTAAAATCTCCTTTTTCAGGTACTCGCCCTTTTCCTGAACCGATTTCAGGAATTCCGGCTTATTTACGATATCTAATACGGTATTGGCAGCCGCACAGCAGAGCGGATTGCCGCCGAAGGTTGTACCGTGCGTACCGGCGCCCAGTACATCCTGGCATTTCTTATCCGCCATGACAGCACCGATCGGAACACCGCCGCCGAGTCCCTTGGCCATACTGATGATATTCGGCTGAACGCCGTACTGCTCATAGCAGAACAGGCTTCCGGTACGTCCGATGCCCGTCTGAACCTCGTCAATCAGAAGCAGGATGTCCTTCTCCTTGCAGAACTCGGCAGTTGCCTGTACAAATTCCTTATCAAGCGGAAGGACGCCGCCCTCGCCCTGAATCATCTCCATCATGACAGCGCAGGTCGTACCATCGATCTTGCGCTTCATGTCTTCGATATCATTGGCTGCTGCATAATCAAATCCTTCCGTAAATGGGAAGAAATACTGATGAAACTTGTCCTGTCCGGTTGCCTTTAATGTCGTCACGGTACGTCCGTGAAAGGACTGTTTCAGCGTGATAATCTTATTTCTTCCCTCGCCGTATTTGTCAAAGGAATACTTTCTTGCCAGCTTGATCATACCCTCGTTGGCTTCCGCACCGGAGTTTGCAAAAAAGATTTTTCCCATTCCGGCTGCATCGACCAACTTCTTTGCTGCCTGCACCATAGGCTCGGTGTAATACAGGTTGCAGGCGTGCATCAGCTTATGTGCCTGCTCCGATACCGCAGTCGTCAGCGCATCGTTATCATGACCAAGACTGTTGACACCGATGCCGGAGGTCAGATCAATGTATTTCTTTCCCTCCGTATCCCACAGCGTCGCGCCTTTTCCGTGATCCAGCGCAATCGGAAAGCGGCCGTATGTATGCATGATATATGTTTCTTCGCCCTGCTTGATTTCTTCAAATGTCATAAAAAACCTCCTAACGCCCACATCTGCCCGCAAAGCTTCCAGCATCCGTCCTGCATTTCAGCTAAAACAGCCCGGATTCGTGCAGAATCTAGTTCATCTGCTGTTTACGAGAACATGGTTCCTACACCGTCATCGCTCAAAAGCTCGACCAGAATCGAGTGCGGCACACGACCATCCTGGATATTGGCACGTTCTACGCCCTGGCGCACTGCCTCAACGCAGCAATCTACCTTCGGAATCATGCCGCCGGAGATCACGCCCTCTTTGATGAGTGCCGGAACCTCGGAAACTTTCAGTCTCGGAATCAATGTCGAATCGTCTTTCGGATCGCGCATCAGACCGCATACATCCGTCAGAAGAATCAGTTTTTTCGCTTTCAGTGCCACCGCCAGCTTCTCCGCTGCCGTATCTGCATTGATATTATAGTTTGTCTCCTCGTCCATGCCTGCTGCCACGGAGGAAACAACCGGGATAAAGCCCTCATTTAAAACGTCGAGAACGACTTTCTCATTGACTTCTTTAATATCTCCCACATAGCCGTATTCCGTTCCATCCGGATCGACCAACTGGATCGCCTTGAAGAGTCCGCCGTCCATGCCGCCCAGACCAACGGCATGTCCGCCTGCTTTCTCAAACATGGAAACAAGGTTTTTGTTAACCTTGCCGCAGAGAATCATCTGGACAATATCCATCGTCTCGCGGTCTGTGTAGCGCAGACCTTTGACAAATTTAGACTCTTTTCCGGTTTTTTTGAGCATCTCCGAAATCTCCGGACCGCCGCCGTGTACCAGCACAACCTTGATTCCTACCAGATTTAAAAGGACGATATCCTCGATCACCGCCTGCTTTAAATCTTCATTAATCATGGCGTTTCCGCCGTATTTTACAACGATAATTTTACCTGCATATTCCTGAATATAAGGCAGTGCCTCTACCAGGACTTCTGCGCTCATTTTTGATCCTGTTTTCATCATGTCCGATAATCTCCATTAATCTTCACATAATCATAGGTCAAATCGCATCCCCAGCAGGTAGCGCTTCCGCTGCCTTCCTGAAGTGTTACATTGATCTCCACTTCATCCTGGCTTAAGATTTTCTTTGCCAGATCTTCATCAAAATCAAGTCCTCTGCCGTCCTCACAGACCGCAATGCTGCCCTCTTTGGAAGCAAACTCGACTAACACTTTCTCCGTGTTAAACTCAGCTCCGGAATAGCCCATCGCGCAGAGAACGCGTCCCCAGTTCGCATCGGAACCGAACATTGCTGCTTTGGTCAGGGAAGAACCGGCGATGGATTTTGCCAGTACCTCGGCTGTCTCCTCGTCCTTCGCTCCCTTCACGGTACAGGTCATCAGCTTGCTTGCGCCCTCGCCGTCTGCCGCAATCTTACGAGCCAGATCCTGCATGACTGCCTGCAATGCCTCGCGGAATGCCTCGTATGCCGGATCTTCTGCAGTAATCTCCGCATTGCCAGCCATACCATTTGCCAGAACGGTACACATATCGTTGGTGGAAGTATCGCCGTCAACAGTCACACGGTTGAAGGTACGTTTTACATTGAATAACAGCGCCTTGCGGATCATCTCGCTGCTGACTGCACAATCGGTTGTGATGAAGCACAGCATCGTTCCCATATTCGGGTGAATCATGCCGGAACCCTTACAGATACCGCCGATGTGGCAGGTTGTTCCATCTACATCAAATTCAACAGCGATCGTCTTCACTTTTGTATCGGTCGTCATGATCGCTTCTGCAGCTACCAGGGAGTTGTCATATTTCATCTCCATCTCGCCTGCATGAGCCTCGATCGCCTCAACCGGAAGCGTCTGACCGATGACGCCGGTCGATGCTACGATTACATTTTCCTCCGAAACGCCCAGCGCTCGCGCGCCTGCCTTTGCCTGTCTTCTTGCATTCTCCATGCCAAACGGAGCGCACGCGTTCGCATTTCCGGAATTGACAATAACCGCCTGTGCCTTTCCGTCGGCCAGATGTTCCTTTGTCAGTAAAATCGGTGATGCCTTGACGCGGTTGGTCGTATAAACCGCCGATGCGTTGCAGACACAGTCCGAAAGGATCATCGCCAGATCCTTTTTTGTATGAGATTTACGGATTCCACAGCGCATCGCGCCCGCTTTAAATCCTTTTGCAGCACAAACACCGCCTTCGATTATCTTCATATGACATTCCTCCTGTCATTTTTAATGTACTCTCGGAATCTTTCTGTGCTTGATTTTGTGAGATGTTTTTTTGTCAGTTGTGCCCAAATTTCTGAGGCGTACGCGGTGCGTACGTTGATGAAATTCGGGTGCGGCTGGCGGAAAATCAGCCACAAAAGCAAGTGCAGAAAGACTCCGAGAGTACATTTTTATATAACTTCATGTCTATAGTCCCCCGCAGCTATTTTATGATTTTATCTCTCAACCCCTCTATAGTGCCAGTCCAGCTGTCTCCTCAAATCCGAGCATCAGGTTCATGTTCTGAACGGCTGCGCCTGAAGCACCCTTTCCAAGATTATCAAAGAGCGCCGTCACCATGGTCTGTTCCCCGTGACCATTGACAATCAGCTCCAGACTGTCTCGGCCTGCCATATCTGCCGCCGCGATCATACCGTCATATCCAAACGGATGTACCTTAATGAGCTTCTGTCCGTCATACCAGCCAGCCAGCTTCTCATAGATATCTTCCGCGGTCGGCCCGCCGTTTAAGAGGCGGTTCTGAAGCTGGATCGTGACCGCCATTCCTTTATAGTAGTCATCCACGATCGGACTAAAGACCGGCGGATAATCAAGTCCGCAGACCTTCTGCATCTCCGGTAGATGCTTATGTTTCAGCGTCAGACCATAAATACGGGGTGCGAAATAGCTCTGCGGCTTCTCCGGCGATTCATACTCGGCAATCATCTTTTTGCCGCCGCCGGAATAGCCGGTCAGGGAAAAGACTGTCATCGGATAATCCTTCGGGATGATCCCCTGCGCCACCAGCGGATAAACAGAAGTGATAAATCCAGTTGCATGGCAGCCTGGATTCGCCACCCGGCTGGACGTTTTGATCGCCTCGCGGTGCTCCTTTGAAAGTTCCGCCATGCCGTACGCCCATCCTTTGGCTGTCCGGTGCGCGGTAGATGCATCAATGATGCGCGCCCCAGAACCTTCCGCCAGTGCAACTGCCTCAACCGCTGCCGCATCCGGCAGGCACAGGAATACGATATCCGCCGCATGAATCAGCTTTCTTCGCTCTTCCGTGTCCTTGCGCTTTGCCTCATCGATCAGAAGCAGCTCGATGTCCTCTCTTTTCTCCAGACGATCGTAAATCTGCAGCCCGGTTGTTCCTTCTTTTCCGTCTATATAAATCTTCGGTTTCGCCATTGTTCGTCCCCCGTTTCCTGTCCTACTCCTGAACCTTGTGTTCGCTTACAAATTTCTCAATCACAGAAATCTGGCGGGTTACTTCTTCCGGAGCCGGTCCGCCGATTACCTTACGTCCACGTACACAGGTCTTCAAATCAATCGCTTCATATACATCATTTTCAAAGACATCGGAATGTGTCTTGTACTCTTCCAGTGTCAGATCGGCTAAGGACTTGTCCTCGCGTACACACTGGGCTACCAGCTGTCCGACGGTCTTGTATGCGTCACGGAACGGCATTCCCTTCTTGGTCAGGTAATCTGCACAGTCCGTTGCGTTGATAAAGCCTTTCAGAGCCGCTTTCTTCATATTGTCTTTCAGGATCTGCATCGTGGAGAACATTGGAGTCAGCACGCGCAGGCACTGTTTTACGGTGTCAATCGCATCAAAGACTGCCTCTTTGTCTTCCTGCATATCCTTGTTGTATGCCAGCGGAATACCCTTTAACATGGTAAGAAGGGTAAACAGATCGCCGTACACGCGACCGGTCTTGCCGCGGACCAGCTCGCAGACATCCGGATTCTTCTTCTGCGGCATGATGGAGGAACCGGTTGAAAATGCGTCATCCAGCTCTACAAACTTGAACTCCCAGGAACACCAGGAAATAATCTCCTCAGAGAAACGGGACAGATGCATCATCAGAATGGATAACGCTGCCGTCAGCTCTACGCAGTAATCACGGTCGGAAACACCGTCTAAGGAGTTGTTGGTCACTCTGGCAAATCCAAGCTGCTGGCGTACAAAATCACGGTCGATCGGATAAGTCGTGGAAGCCAGCGCGCCAGATCCGAGCGGCATATCATCCATGCCCTCTAAGCAGTTTTCCAGACGGATTACATCACGGCGCATCATATTGGCATATGCCATCATATAATGTCCAAATGTAACCGGCTGTGCACGCTGCAGATGTGTATAACCCGGCATAACAGTTTCCAGATTGTTCTTTGCGCTCTCGCAGAGTGCTTCCATGAAATCGAGAATTTCCTTTTTGATCGCCACGATCTCTTTCTTCACGTAAAGACGCATATCCAGTGCAACCTGATCATTTCTGGATCTCGCCGTGTGAAGACGTTTTCCGGCATCGCCGATGCGCTCGGTCAGAATCTGCTCTACATTCATATGAATATCCTCATAATCCTGTGAGAAATGAATCTTACCTGCCTCAATATCCGCTAAGATACCTTTCAGTCCTTCGATAATCTTGTCTGATTCTTCCTTCGCAATGATGCCCTGCTTGCCCAGCATAGCCGCATGGGCCATGGAGCCTGTGATATCTTCCTTATAAAGACGACAGTCAAAGGAAATCGATGAGTTAAAATCATTTACCTCCAGATCTGTCTCTTTTCCGAATCGTCCTGCCCATAACTTTGCCATAAGTGTAAACTCCTTTTTATTCTCTGATTTAGAACCAATGCGACCATTGGAACCGGCAGATACCGGAAAACCAATGGTCACCATCGGCTGCGGGCTTGTCACCTGCAGATTATTTATTATTTTCCTAAATTATTCTACGCTCGGAAAATGCTCGCCGGTCTTTGCTGCCAGAACTTCGTCGTTCAGGGCGCGAACCTTGATCGGAAGTCCGAACAGGTTGATGAATCCAGCGGAATCTGCCTGGTTGTAGCAGTCATCCTCATCAAATGTAGCCATGCCTGCGGAATACAGGGTGTATGGAGATGTAACAGATGCCGGAATGATGTTGCCCTTGTAAAGTTTCAGTTTTACATCACCGGTTACGGTCTCCTGTGTGGAATCAACAAACGCGCTCATTGCTTTGCGCAGCGGTGTGTACCACTGACCATTGTATACTAACTCAGCGAACTTGAGAGCCAGCTGCTGTTTGTAGTGCTGTGTCTCTTTGTCCAGAGTGATTTCTTCCAGTTTCTCATGAGCTTTGTAAAGGATAGCTCCACCAGGAGTCTCATATACACCACGGCTCTTCATGCCAACCAGACGGTTCTCTACAATATCCAGAAGTCCGCAGCCGTTCTCACCGCCTACCTTGTTCAGAACCTCGATTACCTTCTCTGCATCCATCTCCTCGCCGTTTACACTGGTCGGAACACCTTTCTCGAAGTGGATGGTTACATAAGTAGCTTTATCCGGTGCATTCTCCGGAGATACGCCTAACTCAAGGAATCCAGGTTTGTTGATCGGAGCCTCGTTTGCCGGATCCTCCAGATCCAGACCCTCATGGGACAGATGCCACAGGTTCTTATCCTTGGAGTAGTTGGTCTCTTTCGTAATCTTTAACGGAATGTTGTGAGCCTCTGCGTACTCGATCTCTTTTTCACGGGAATTCAGTTCCCAGAAACGCCACGGAGCGATAACATCCATCTGCGGAGCAAATGCCTTGATAGCCAGTTCGAAACGAACCTGATCGTTTCCTTTACCGGTACAGCCGTGGCAGATAGCGTCTGCGCCCTCTTTCTTCGCAATTTCAACGATTCTCTTAGCGATAATCGGACGAGCGAAGGAAGTACCTAACAGGTAATGCTCATAAGTAGCGCCAGCCTTCATGGTCGGGATGATGTACTCATCTACGAACTCTTTCTTCAGATCCTCGATGTACAGCTTGGAAGCACCTGTCTTTAATGCCTTCTCTTCCAGACCATCCAGCTCCGCACCCTGACCTACGTCAGCGGAAACTGCAATAACCTCACAGCCATAGTTTTCTTTCAGCCACGGGATTAAAACCGATGTGTCCAGACCGCCTGAATATGCAAGAACAATTTTATTATATTTCTTAGCCATTTTTCATTTCCTCCAATCATTTGCCTGCGTGATGCTTTTTTCTTTGTCCATCCAGTCAACTAAGACCGGCAGATTTATATGCCTCACGTGAAATTACCCAGATTATACCTCCTTGATCCTAATTATGCAATACTTTTTTTGCATTTTTATGAATAATTTTTGTATAAAAACGTGTTTTATGCATTTTTCATGTGTTTTATGCATAAAAATAACATTTACGGACTTCATTTATATGCTATGCTACATGATAGGTATAAGTATTATAAATAAGTGGTACTGTGTGTGTACAGTAACATGGTACTGCCCTTCCTGCATTCTAAAATATGCATCTTGATTTAAAATGTCAAAATTGCTATTATAATGTAAGAATAAAATGAAAGCATTCGAAAGGATAAAAACCATGACGATCAATGAAAAAGCACTCGAACTTCATGAAAAATGGAACGGCAAGCTCGATACCGTCTCCAAAGTACAGGTAAAAACCAGAGAGGATCTGGCTCTGGCATACACACCGGGCGTTGCAGAACCATGTAAGGTAATTGCAGAAGATCCGGAAGCTACATACCGCTACACCATCAAGTCCAATACTGTAGCCGTTGTCTCCGACGGAAGCGCCGTTCTGGGACTTGGCAATATCGGACCGTTAGCAGCTATGCCGGTTATGGAAGGAAAAGCCGTTCTGTTTAAAGAGTTCGGCGGCATCAATGCATTCCCGATCTGCCTCGACACACAGGACACCGAGGAGATCATCGAGACAGTTGTCCGCATTGCCCCGGCATTCGGCGGTATCAACCTGGAGGACATCTCCGCACCGCGCTGCTTTGAGATCGAGGAACGTTTAAAGAAACTGTTAAACATTCCGGTTTTCCACGATGATCAGCACGGAACCGCCATCGTCGTACTGGCAGGCATCATCAACGCCCTGAAAGTAACCGGCAAGAAGAAGGAAGACTGCCGCGTCGTTGTCAACGGCGCCGGAAGCGCAGGCGTTGCCATCACCAAACTGCTCTTAAACTACGGATTCCCGCATATCACCATGTGTGATAAGACCGGTATGCTCTGCAAGGGCATGGAAGGGCTTAACTGGATGCAGGAAAAGATGGTCGAAGTTACCAACTTAGAGCACAAGACGGGCACACTTGCCGATGCATTAAAAGGCGCTGACATCTTCGTAGGCGTGTCTGCTCCGGGCATCGTTTCCCAGGAGATGGTTGCTTCCATGAATAAGGATTCCATTCTCTTCGCAATGGCAAACCCGGTACCGGAGATCATGCCGGATCTGGCAAAAGCTGCTGGTGCAAGAGTCGTAGGAACCGGACGTTCCGATTTCCCGAACCAGGTCAACAACGTTCTCATCTTCCCAGGCATCTTCCGCGGCGCTCTGGAAGGACGCGCAACCGCTATCACCGAAGAAATGAAACTGGCTGCTGCCAACGCAATTGCTGCTCTGGTTGATGACAGCGAATTGAGCGACGAGAACATTCTTCCGGCAGCATTTGATCCGCGTGTAGCTGACGCTGTTTCCAAGGCTGTGAAGGAACACATTAAGAAATAAACGTAACAATTCAAGCGATTCTCGCATTTACCGTAAGAACCGCACAAAATTTACACAGTTACGAAATAATAATAAAGGAGTTTTTCCATGCTGGCTGAACCGATGACACTTTACAAACTGATGAATCTCTATATGCTGCACCAGGTCAATTTTCCGCTGACCAACGCGCAGCTCTCCAATTTTTTCCTGGATCGTGAGTACACCACGTATTTCACACTCCAGCAGGCCTTGAACGAGCTTCTGGATGCAGGTCTGGTAAAAAAGGAGACGATGCGGAACAGCTCCCGCTATGAGATCACTAAGGAGGGCGAGGAAACGCTGGAATTTTTCGGCAAAAACATCTCTCCTGCCATCGTCAGCGACATGGATGAATACCTGAAACAGAACCGCTTCCGCATGCGAAACGAGGTAGGACTGATCTCCGATTTCTATAAATCGACCAATCAGGACTACATCGTTCACTGCGAGGTGCGGGAAGGAAAAGCCGTTCTTGTCAATCTCGATATCTCCGTTCCGGATAAGGAGCAGGCGGAAATCATGTGCAATCACTGGAAGGATCGAAGCCAAGAGATTTATGCTTATGTGATGAAATCTTTGATGAGTGAGCATGGGGTGGAAAAGAAATAGCAATATTAGCGATAGAGACGAAAAAAGAAGCCCCATCAAGATGCGTACAACTGATTCAGGGAAAACCTGTTCTGCATCTTGATGGGGGCTTCTTTTTTCTGTATTAATTCCAGTTTTTTTCTTGCTATGCTATAAATAATTAAAAAACCATCTTACTCTACCGTAACACTCTTCGCCAGGTTTCTAGGCTTATCTACATCCAGTCCCTTCGAAACACTTACATAATATCCCAGCAGCTGCAGCGGCACAACCGCTAAGCTCGGTGTGAAGTGCTCGTCAGTCTTCGGTATATAGACTGCGAAATCGACGGTGTCTTCAATATTGTAGTTGCCTGCAGTTGTGAGTCCCATGAGGTAGGCGCCGCGGCATTTTACTTCTACCATGTTGCTGATCATCTTCTCATACAGGGCTTCCTGGGTCAGGATGCTGACTACGAGGATACCATCCTCAATCAGGCTGATGGTTCCGTGTTTTAATTCTCCGGCTGCATACGCTTCGGAATGGATGTAGCTGATCTCTTTTAATTTCAGGCTACCTTCCATGCTGACTGCGTAGTCGATGCCGCGGCCGATGAAGAACACGTCTTTTGCATTGGCATATTTCGCTGCGAACCACTGGATGCGTTCTTTGTCATCTTCGAGCAGCTTCGCGATCTGATCCGGCAGTTCCTGCAGGGCTGCAAGGAGTTCTTCATATTTTTCTTCTGTGATCGTACCGCGCACATGGGCAAACTGCACGCCCAGAAGATATCCGGCAACCAGCTGTGTGCTATATGCCTTGGTGGTCGCCACCGCAATCTCCGGACCTGCCAATGTGTAGAAAATATGATCTGCCTCACGCGCAATCGTGGAACCTACTACATTGACAATCGCCATCGTAGGAACGCCCTGGCTCTTTGCCAGACGCAGGGCTGCCAGGCTGTCGGCTGTCTCGCCCGACTGGCTGATGATGATAACCAGACTGTTCTCTTCCAGAATCGGGTTCCGGTAACGGAACTCGGAAGCCAGCTCGACGCGGACCGGAATACGCGCCAGATCTTCGATCACATACTGCGCTGCCACGCCTGCATGGTAAGCAGAACCACACGCTACGATATAAATACGCTTTAACGAACGAATGACATCATCGGAAAGTCCCGCCTCGGTCAGGTCAATATGACCATCGCGAATGACTGAATTTAATGTATCCCGAACCGCACGCGGCTGTTCATGGATCTCCTTAATCATGAAATGCTCATAACCTCCCTTTTCAGCAGCTTCTGCATCCCACTCAATCGTCACAAGTTCTTTCTGAATCTCTTCCTGATCAATATTATAGAAAGTAACCTCTCCCTTATGTAAGCGTCCCAATTCCTGATTGCCGATATAGTATACCTTGCGGGTATATGGAAGCAGGGGCGGAACATCCGACGCGATAAAGGATTCACCCTCGCCTACTCCGATGATCATCGGGTTATCCTGACGGGCTACAAAGATCTCCTCCGGATAATCCTTAAACATAACCGCCAGTGCATACGTGCCACGGATACGCATCATCGCACGCGCCATCGCATCGAGCGGTCCCTCGTTGTATTTCTTATAATAATGATCGATCAGCTTTACAGCCACCTCTGTATCAGTATCTGAATAAAACGTATATCCATTTTTAATCAGTTTTTCGCGAATTTCCTGATAGTTTTCGATAATACCATTGTGAACCGCTACCACGCTGCGGTCATCCGTGCAGTGCGGATGTGCATTGTTCTCAGACGGCTCCCCGTGTGTCGCCCAGCGGGTATGACCGATACCGCAGTTGCCCCGCATTGCGCGTCCATTGTCTGTTTTCTCTGCCAGCGCGCGCAGACGTCCCTTCGCCTTTACAACCTCCGGTACACGTTCTCCGTCTCTGACTGCCAGACCTGCTGAATCGTATCCACGATATTCAAGCTTCTCCAGACCCGCTAATAAGATCGGAGCCGCCTGCTGGTCTCCTGTATATCCTACGATACCACACATACAATTATTCCTCCTTTTTCCAACCAGGCGAGCCGCTGCCATCATACCGCCTCAGACACTCCCGCCTTCGTATCTCTATCTCAAGAATATGATAAATCTATTGATTCTTCAAAATAGAATCTTCTATAAAATATGTCGTTTATCCCTAAATAGCGCCTGACCGGCACCTTCGATATAGACTTTCTTCTCAGTCATGTACATATTCTGTCTCATTATACCAAAAAAGAATCTTCTTGTCAGCATTTGCTGTAATATTTTCGTCAGTCATCATATAAACACATCTCTTTTCAAAACCATCCGCCATAAGCAGTCACATATTTCTTCTGCATATCTACCTGTAAAATAACGATTGTCCACGACAACTATTTTTTATACAGGAGGTTTCATCATGAAAAACGAAACAATGTACTTTAACGATCTTCTTTCCATCTGGCTGGAAAAGCAGAAACAGGCGCGAGCCCTGTCTACCTATGTGAAATACCGGCATCTGGCAGACCGTTATATCTCCCCTTATTTTAGAGCCATCCAGCTTTCAGAGGTCGATCTGCCTATGCTTCAGACATTCCGCAATTCCCTTTTATCCCCGGATTCCCTGCATCCGCTTGGGAACGGAACTATCCGCTGTATTCTTCTGCTCGTCAACTCCATTCTGCGTCTTTCCTATGAAACCGGGCAGACAAACGGCATTCTCTATCTCCCGCCCCGTCTTCCAAAAAAGCGCCCTGAAGTACCTGTTTTTACCCTTCAGGAACAGGAACAGCTCGAACACTATCTAACTGCCCATACAGGAATCTCCGAAGCCGTCATCTATCTGGGACTCTATACAGGGCTGCGGGTTGGAGAACTCTGCGCCCTGCGTTGGGAAAATATTCATTTTTCCGATCGCTATCTCCATGTCCGACACACGGTACAGCGCCTGACGCGCCTTGACACAACCCATAAATCAGAACTCATTTTATCCGGTCCCAAAAGCATCTCCTCCAACCGTTTGGTTCCCCTGCCCGCTTTCCTTCTGCCGATCCTACAGCCATATTCTCATCCGGAACACCCGGATTATTTTCTGCTGTCACAATCTGCCAGCTCCCCGATGGATCCGCGAACCTTCCAGAATCACTACCAGCGCATTCTATCACAAGCCGGACTGCGCTATCTGAATTTTCATGCAATCCGGCACACGTTTGCCACCCGCTGTATCACAAATGGCATGGATCCCAAAACGCTCAGCGAAATTCTGGGACACTCCGATTTGAAAGTCACGCTTGAATACTATTTTCATTCCTCTCTGGAATTCAAGAAAGAACAGATCGACCGCCTTACTGCTCTTTTTCCGGCCGTCCATACTTCTCTTCCAGATATGCCACATAATATGACGGATTAAAATCTTCCCCCGTCATATCGCGCAGGATCTGACGGCTGTCCTTCAATTTGCCATACTGGTGAATATTTTTCCGCAGATATTCGCGGATTTCTCCCAGGTTTCCAGCCTCCAGTAGTTTTTCTACCGGCAATTCCTTCTTCATCTGGTGATAAATCTGCGCGCCAAAGGCATTTCCTAATGCATAGGACGGAAAATAGCCGATCGATCCCTGTGACCAGTGAATATCCTGCAGTACGCCCTCCCGATCCGTGGACGGGCGTACTCCCAGGTATTCTTCATACTTATCATTCCAGATCTGCGGCAGTTTCTCCACCTCCAGATCCTCCTCAATCAGCATTTTCTCAATTTCATATCGCACCAGCACATGCAGCGGATAAGAAAGCTCATCCGCTTCCGTCCGGATCAGCCCCCGAACGGTTCTATTAACCGCCGCCAGAAAATCCTCCAGACTCGTCTCCGTCAGCGGGCTTCCAAACATCTGCGCCACTTTTCCATAAATCGGTTTCCAGAATGCATGGCTGCGCCCCACGATATTTTCAAAGAAACGGGACTGGCATTCATGCATTCCCATCGAAGTTCCCTGCCCCACCAGCGTCTGTGTCAGGTCATCCCGGATGCCAAATTCATAGATAGCATGTCCCGTCTCATGCAGCACGGAAAAAATCGAAGAATCAATCCGTTTCTGATAATGCGTCGTGATCCGTACATCATGATTGTGCAGATTCGTCGTAAACGGATGGGCGCTGAGTGCCAGTACTCCCCGGTCAAAATCAAAGCCCTCATACTCTGCTAGGAAACGCGCCGCCTCTGCCTGCGCCGCCTCCGGATAATCTGCGGATAAAAAGGCGTCCGGAACCGTCTTCGAGCGATCTGCCGATTCTTTCAAAAGCGGCACGATTTTCCCTTTCATCAGCTCAAAAAATGGATCTAACATCTCCATATTAAAACCTTTTTCGTAGGTATCCAGCATCACATCGTAAAGCTTCTGTCCCGGCTTTGCCCGGTACGCCGCAAATTTCTTCTGATAGGAAATAATCTCCTTCAAAACAGGGGCAAATGAAGCAAAATCATTTTTCTCTCGCGCACGCGTCCAGATTCCCGTCGCACGCGCCGTAAGTTCTGCATACGCACGGTATTCCTCCGGCGGAATGCAGGAAAGCCGCTCCTGCTCCTCGGCTGCTTCCCGGAGAATTGCCGACTGCACCTCATCAAATACGCCCGCATTCTCTTTTTCTGCCTTCTGGCAGACATCCAGCAGCTCCTTAAAACGCATTGACGCCAGAATCTCCTGATACTGCTCCGAAAGTGAACCTATCACCCGCGCGGTATGCTCCGCTGCACCCTTCGGCGCCAGCGTCTCATCATCCCACTCAAACAAAACCATCGACGTCTGAAGCGCCATCGCCCGCTCCAAAAGAGACTGCAGCTCCTCAAACTGTTTTTTTACATTCTGATTCTTCTGTTCTGTCTGTGCCATTTTCCTGCCTCCTGTCTTTTTTTCGTAATTCTATCATCCAAATTCTGTGTATTTTTAGGTTCCGCTGCACATATGCCTGCATTCTTTTGTAATATGATCCATTTCCATCTTCATCATACCAGATTTTCTTTCTTCTGTTTCTTATATCTTTCTTATGATTTTTTACAGTTCACACATTGTGCAAACTGTAACAGGATTTTCTCATGATGCCTTATGTGACTTTCCAATCTTGCATAATCATGCAAAACGCGGTATACTAAAACCAGTTTAAATCATATGCATAAAGCTGGTTCCCGGCACACGGATATACGCCACGAATCAACTTCCATGCACACACCAGGACAGGAGGGATTGCAGATGATCGAAGCAACGAGCTGCGGCGGTGTGGTTATATTTCGGGGAAAATTACTCGTTCTTTACAAAAACTACCGGAACAAATACGAAGGCTGGGTTCTTCCCAAAGGAACCGTAGAACCGGGCGAAGACTTCAAGCAGACCGCCCTCCGGGAGGTTCATGAGGAGACTGGCGTCGCCGCCTCCATCATCAAGTACATTGGCAAAAGCCAGTACACCTTCAACACCCCTCAGGATACCATCGAAAAGACCGTGCACTGGTATCTGATGATGGCGGACAGCTACTACAGCAAGCCGCAGCGCGAAGAATACTTCGTCGATTCCGGCTACTACAAATTTTACGAAGCCTACCACCTTCTGAAATTTTCCAACGAAAAACAGATCCTGGAAAAAGCCTACAATGAATATCTGGATCTGAAAAAGGCAAATTTGTGGGGGAATCGGAAATACTTTTAATCACAAGAACAAAGAGGCTGTTGCAAAATCATTACCAAAAATAGATGATTGAGCGGCAGCTTCCATTTCTCTGCCCGCTAATCTGGGTTAAAATTCGCGGTTTTCCTGTTAAAAAAGGCTTTTCGGTAATTTCCTATGAAACAAAAAAACACCCCGTCCGCTGCACAAAGCCAACGAACAGGGTATTAAAAAGGGGAGGATAAGTATTCAAAAATTTCTCTTTTGTGATACTAACAGTATGACCCGTTTCTGTTATTCTATACATCAATCTCCAAATTTTTATACGCCTTTTATCTGCTTCCGAGTATCCGGTTTTCATATTATTTATCATACATACCTTTTTCCCTTGCTTTCTTCCTCTCTTTCCGTTACAATAGATACGTTTTGAGTTGTACTTTTTAATTTATTTTTACCTCTATGAAAAATACAACTCCAGCAAATCATTTTATGTACATTTTTATATTGATTTGAAACTTTTTATATCATAAACCTTGTACTTACCTCACAAAAAGGAGATTTACCTTATGAACAAGAAAAACATCTTAGTCGGACAGTCCGGCGGACCGACCGCGGTTATCAACGGGAGCCTTTACGGTGTTATCTGCGAAGGTGCGCGCCACAGCGATGCGGTTGGCTGCGTCTACGGTATGATCAATGGAATCGAGGGCTTTCTCGCGGATTCTTATATGAACCTTTCAGAAACACTCTCCGATGACGATCTGGAACTTCTTCGCCTGACTCCGGCGGCGTATCTGGGTTCCTGCCGTTTTAAACTCCCTGAGAACCTCTCCGACAGCTTCTACCGCGTCCTCTTTGAAAAACTGGAGCGGCTGGACATCGGCTATTTCTTTTACATCGGCGGCAACGACTCGATGGACACCGTCAGCAAGCTTTCCCGCTATGCGGCGCAGATCAAAAGCCCGATCCGCTTTATCGGCATTCCCAAGACGATCGACAACGATCTCGTCCTGACCGATCACACGCCGGGATACGGCAGCGCTGCCCGCTATGTCGCTGCATCCGTCCGTGAAATTGCGCTGGACGCCTCTGTCTATCAGCAGAAATCGGTCACCATCGTTGAGATCATGGGACGCCATGCCGGATGGCTGACGGCTGCCTCTGCCTTAGCACGCAAGGAAGCCGGTGACAATCCGCTCTTAATCTATCTGCCGGAAGCTCCATTTGAGCTGGCACAATTTAATGACGACTTAAAGAAAGCGTTTGAAAAGACAGCGAATGTCATCGTCTGCGTCTCCGAGGGCATCCGCGACCACGGCGGTCGTTTTATCTGCGAATATTCAACCGAAGCCCAGGTCGACACCTTCGGTCACAAAATGTTAGCCGGATGCGGAAAAATTCTGGAAAATTATGTCCGCAACCAGTTCGGCGTCAAGGTGCGCTCGGTCGAGCTCAACGTCAACCAGCGCTGCTCCGGTCTCACCGTTTCCGCTACTGATCTGAATGAGGCCGAGATGGCAGGCCGTTTCGGTGTCCAGGCAGCTCTGGACGGCCATACTGGGCAGATGGTGGCATTTGAGCGTGAGACTGATACAGCTGCTTCTGAACCTGTTCATGCAGCTGCTGCCGTTTCAAACGCTGCAGACTTAGGCGCAGCATCCGCTTCATGCGTAAAACATCGTAACACTGTATATAAAATTCATCCAGTTCTCAAGGATGTCAATCTGATCTGCAATCAGGAAAAGAAAGTACCTGCTGAGTGGATCACGAAAAACGGTACCGATGTCAGCGATGATTTCCTGGCTTACTCGCAGCCGCTGATCCAAGGGGACGTTTCCCATATTATGGAAAACGGACTTCCAAAATATTTGTACCGCAAATAGTCCGTCACACAGTATAACTGCTTCATCCTTGAAATCCATACAAGCAACAGAAAAAGAGACGCTTCTTTCATTTTACGAATGCGTCTCTTTTCTACTTAATAATACATAATACCTGAATTTTTTCTAATTTACCCCAATCACACACTCTTATCATTTGGGGAGGAATCCTGACCGTGCCCTTTCAGCGCAGCCATCTTCTAAATCTAATCTTCCTCACAATCCCGAATTTCAACCCCATCATAAAAGAACATCAGAATCTCTTCATAATTCTTGCCTTCGCGCGCCATCTCCTGTGCGCCGTTCTGGCTCATGCCGACTCCGTGACCGTAGCCGCCGCCCCAGATGGTAAATGTGCGGATGTCTTTTTCCTCATCCCTGGCAGTTTCATCCACCGAGAAAAAGGCACTCGGTAGCGTACTCCATCCTGTCAGTTCGGTTCCGTCATTTTTCTTATAAACGAGTGATTCCGAGCCGAGGACACTCCGGATCTGACTCTGACCTTTCAGTGTCTTGGTTCCCTCGCTTCCGACGATCTGCACCGTCTGGGCGATGCCACCCGTACCGCGGGAAGTCACAAAAATACCCTGAATCTCGCCGATGGTATCTACCTTCTGCTGCAGCTTCTTATTCGTGATCGTTGTTTTCCAGCGGTACATCGGGAACGAGGAATCATAATTCTGCTCACCCTGTCCCTGGATAAACTTGAGAAATGTGTCGTTGTCCGTCAAATCCGGAATCTTCTTCTTTTCCGTCAAACCGATCCCTTTCAGATACGGAACCTCGTCTTTGCTGGCGCCCCAGATCGTTCCATCGGTAGAATATCCGCAGGAAGTTGAAAAATAATACGTTTCCGCCGGGGTATCGTTGTAATATACAATCTTCCCGTCCGTCTCCTTGACTGCCAGATTCGTCCGCTCACTGCTCTCTGTATTATTGTACACCTGATAGTTCGTGCTGTCATCAACGTGTGCGCCGTAACGGCTGTATGCATTCGCCTTGATCTGCCGGTAGGCATACGTCCGTGCGCAAACTGCCTGCGCCTTGAGCGCCTCCAGCTCATAATTAGATGGCATCTCGCTCGGCACTACGCGTGTCAGGTAATCTTCGACGTCCAGCTCATTGATCAGAAGCAGCCCATCCGACTCCTCGCTCAACTCGAAGCTGCCGAAATACGACGGCGTTCCCTGCGCCCGCTTGGTACTCAGGATGCGGATCTCCTTCTGCGGGTCTTCCAGCGTGATCGTCATGCGCCCTTCTTTCAGACGGTCATCGCCAGGACTCACGGACAATTTCGTTCCCGGGCTCAAAGTCTCCTCTGATTCGCCCCAGGTCACATGCATCGTGCTGTCCGACTGGAGTACCACCTTCGTGTGAAACAAGGAGGAATAATCATCATTCATGATCAGCACGCGGATGTTCGTCGCTGAAAAATCATGATTTAAGAGTGCTGCGCAAACCTTTTTGCCAGCCACGACAAATTTTCCCAGATCATAGCCGACCAGCACATCCCGCTTTTTCTGCTCCTTGACGACTCCATATGTTTTATATACTTTAAAATCATCGTCCAGTTTCAGCGTTCCGTACCCGTCAATCTCGATCGTATCATCCTTGACCGAAAGTACCTTTCCTTCGATCATATCTTCCTTGAGCGACAGCTTGCGGATCTTGCCCTTATCCAGCTCGACATCCGCCAGCACGCCATCGGTACGATCCTTGAGCTTTTCTTCCTCTGGAAATGTCCGGACGATCGTGCCAATATACACATCCATCCCACCCGATTCTCCCGGAACGATCCAGACATTCTTATATATAACTTTTTCAGACTGTACGCCGCACAGCGTGATGATCGAACCATCACGCTCATAGACCTCGATCTTCCGATCGATGCAGGCATCCAGCGACACGCCCTCAAAATTCATCGTTCCCTGATCCGTATATGCCGTCCATGCCGCTGCTTCCTTCACATTTTTCGGTGTTCCATAAAGCACCAGCTTCTGTTTTTTGACCGCGTTTTCCGAATCTGCCTTTTTTAAGAATGACTCATAAAACCGCCACCATTCTTCCTTCGGCATTGCCTTTTTATATTTATTTTTAGATACATTCAGGGCGCTCGAAAGCCCTTTTGAAACGCGATCTGCCGCATATGCCGCTTCGCCATAGGTCAGTGCGCCCATCGCGTAGCTTTTACTTATCTTCTCGTCTCCCGGCTCCAGATAGCCTTCCTCAATCATATAGTCAATATATTTGGCATACCATTCATCCTGATCCGGCGTTCCAAAATGGCTTCCGTGTTCTCCCTGCGACGCAACGATGTCGTCCCGGTCTGCAAATGATAACGCCATAGCTTTCGATGCCATGGCGCGTGAAATATCATTATCCGAGTGATCCAAAAATACAATTGCAAAGAGCAGGAGTGCCAGAAAAGCCGGAATCGCCACTGCCCAGTAAACCAGCTTTTTAGGTTTCAGAGACTGTACTGCCTTTCGCGATCTGCCTGTTTTCTTTTCCATATTTCTCCAGCCGCCTTTATTTTTTAACTGTCCTTTCTCATTCACAGTCACTTTTTATTTAACTCCATAAACGTTCCTGTTTTCTCATCAATGTGGTCTAACTTCCGGTATTCGTCTGTCTCCATCGGCAATTTCCGAAGCCGCAGCGACCGGTGCACCGCGCGGGAGATCAAGTCATAAATAACCGCAAATGCCGGTACTGCGATAATCATGCCGACGAAACCAAAGAGTCCGCCAAAGAAGAGAATCGAAAACAGTACCCAGAAACTCGAAAGTCCTGTCGAATTGCCCAGGATCTTCGGTCCCAGAATATTGCCGTCAAACTGCTGCAGAAGCAGAATCCAGATGAGGAAATACACACACTGGAGCGGACTGACTAAGAATACCAGGAACGCTGCAGGTATCGCACCGATGAACGGTCCAAAAAAAGGTATCACATTCGTCACACCGATAATGACGCTCAAAAGCATCGGGAACGGCATATTTAAGATCGTCACACCGATGAAACAGATAATACCGATAATGAGGGAATCCACCAGCTTGCCGATGATGAAGCCGCCGAACATCTGATTGATAAACCGGAGCTCCTCGATTACCAGATTCGCCTGTCTTAGATTCAGGCAACCATAAACAATCTTCTTTCCCTGTGCTGCCAGTGTATCTTTGATATTTAGCAGATACACCATGACGATCAGACCGATCAGCCAGTTTTTGATAAATTCCAGGACACCCAGCACGCTGCTGGAAAGGCCTGTCACGATCTGTCCAATCCGGTGCATATCAATGTTGGTAAACGATTTCTCCGCCCAGTTCTGAAAAACTGCCAGATTATTTTCAAAACTGCTCAGAACCATATTTTCGATCTCCGGATTATTTTTCAAAATACGCTGAATCCATTCATACACATTCTGCACATACAGCGGAAATGAATCCTGAATGCCGATCAAACTCTCGATCAGCTGCGGGATCATAAGCTGGAACATCCCTACCACAAGCACAATAACCAGCCCCAGACAGGCTGCCGTCGCAAGCATCCGGGCTGCACCACGAACGTATTTGGAATTCTTAGTGACAGAGCCAAGGGTCTTTTCCACGATCCCTGCTACCCAGTTATATGCCGGGGCGGTCAGATACGTCAGCACCGCACCGCAGAGAATCGGCGCGAGGATTTTCACAACCTTGCGGGTGCCCGCCGACACCACATCCCAGTGTTGGATGCTGAACCAGAGCAGTATGCAGACCGCAATCACCGAAACTGCCGTCATCCCCATATAAATGTATTCTTTGAAATCTCTTTTTTCCATACTTATGTTCTTATCCGTTCCTCTTTTCTGATTTTACAATGTGCTTCTGGAAAATGTTACATTTTCTTTACACACTTTCTTTTACAGAGAAAGCAGCGATTGCTCGCTGCTTTTATCCTTTGTAACCCCAAAATGCCGGCTCTTACCATATTGACGCCTAGCGCTGCTAGGTGGGCAACCTCACTTAGATTTCTGTCTTCCACTCGAGAGGAGGCCTGACATCCATCTAAAAATATCGGAATCCCGTTAGTCAAAATGTAGGTTCAAAAAAAGCAAGAGTTGTCGAGCATCCCAGGAATTACAAATATTCTCTTTTGATACGGCTATTATACCGCAAGTCGGATGTTTTTTCAAGTTCCATTTTCTGATAATGCGGTCAGGTTGTTACTGTTCAGGTTATCCATCTCTCTATCTCTTTTAAGAAGCTCTTTTTTGTCTTTTATACTTCTCCCCACTTCATCAGGAAATCTCCCAGCTCTTCCACCGTCTCAATCTGGTAGTCTGCCCCATTTTCCGTAAATTCTTCCCGGGAACCATATCCATACAGCACTGCCGCACATGGGAGCTGATTTTCATGCGCCCCGATAATATCGTGTTTCCGGTCGCCCACCATGATAACCTTCGATTCCTCCGGTGTTGTTCCCAGACGGTCCAGCGTGTAGGCAATCACATCGCCTTTGCGAACCCGGATCTCCTCCATATCCGCCCCGCCAACCAGGGTAAAGTAGGAAAGCAGATCAAAATGCTCCAGAATCTGAATAGCAAACGGTTCCGGCTTTGAAGTTGCCACCGCCAGCGTAAGACCGGCATCCTTTAAACGTGTCAGCATCTCCCGAATTCCCGGATAAACTTTATTTTCAAACATTCCCTGTTTCGTAAAATATTCGTGGAAATAGCCGATCGCTTCGCGCGCCTGCGCTTCGCTGAATCCGTAATATTCTTTAAAACTGTCCGACAGCGGCGGTCCGATGAACGGACACAGTTTATCCAGATCCGGCTCATCGATCCCGTACGCCTGCAGCGCATGCTGGACAGACTTTGTGATGCCTTCCTTTGGATCTGTAAGGGTTCCGTCGAGGTCAAATAGTATGATATGGTTCATATGGTTCGTTCTCCTTATTGTAGTCCGCGGTGCATTACTCCGCAGCACACCAGCTTGAAAAAACTACGTTTTCATTGCTTACGACCATTCTAATACATTTTACGCAAAAAAGAAAGACAACTTTTCTCCAGCCATCTTTCTTTTCTGCGTTTCAGTTACTGTTCACGCATACGTGCCCAGCAACGGAATTTGCCGTGGCTTCGCATTTAAATACGGCAAATTTCTGCTGCCACCACGTTTTCTTACGGCACTTTCGGTTCCAAAAGTGCCTACCCGTGAACAGTAACGTGTTTCACTCTTTATTTGTAAAATTCATGTCCACCATGCTGCATGACATAGGTCAGCTTGCCATCGAACCAGCGTACATTGGAGGAAGCAGAGATTCCGCGGTTCATGAAGTACAGGGCGCCGCCCGAGTAATCCTCGCCTTCCAGTGCACGGTTGACGCAGTCAATTGTCTGCTGCGTTACCTTACAGCTGTTGATCGTTCCATCCAGTACCGGTGAGAACTGGGATGGTTCGTACACAACGGCTTTAACGCTGTTCGGGAATTTCTTGTTTTTCACCCGGTTGATGATTACATTTGCAACCAGTATCTTTCCCCTGTCGTCGCACACACCCGCCTCCGCCTGCACAATTTTCTGCAGAACACTGTAATCTTCATCGCTGTAAGAGATGACTGCGCGTTCCCGGCGCTCCCGTTCTTCTGCTTCCTGCGCCGCCTGCTGGGTCTGCATTCGTACTTCTCGTTCGATTACCTCTACTTCCAGAGCTTCCTTCGCAAGTTCATCCTGAATCCCCTGCTCCAGTCTCTGTCCAAGTAGATGCTGACTTTCCTCGTTGGAGGCGAGAATCGTAAATTCTGATAAGCTCTCTGTCTCTGTCGTTTCTTCTGACTGCAGCATTTCTGTCAGTTCCACATCATCCGGATATTCCCGGTGTGCCGAGGCTGCATTTTTGCCAACGCCGCCAAAACTGACCGAATTAAATGCTATCACCGTCACAACCGCTGCCCCCGTCATCAATACGGCTGCGGTCCGGTACATCCTTTTTGTCACACGGACAAATAATGCCTTTATAAACTGATAAGCAGTCTGAAGAAATGTGTCAATGCTTGGCATACACTCTCCTCTTTCTATCAGTGCAGTCCTCCCAAAACCGGTCTGACTGCCATTTAACATCTGCGGCATCTTCTTTGGCTGTCTGATTTTTTCTGACAGCTAAGGACAGATCGTTACTGTTCACACACGTGTGCCCAGCAACGGGATTTTGCCGATGCTGCGCATTCCAAATCGGCAAAATCTGCTGCCAGAACTGTATCGTACGGAATTTTCAGTTCAGAAAATTCCTACCTGTGAACAGTTACGACAGATCCTCTCTGCCTGTGCCGCTTCCTTCAAGTGACGGGAGACATTATATGTGGTTTCCGGCTTCAAAGTCAACGTCTTTTTTACATTTTTGTGACAAATCACGTTCTCATTTAACTTTTCCTTAATATTTATGTGAGCATTTTATAAACTTTTTTGCTTTTTCTTCCCAATTTTTATAAACTTTGGCTGGTATAAAATTTTTAATTTTTTACAATTCTGTTAAATTCTGCCCGTCAAAAAAACAGGCGAATCAAGTCGCCTGTTTTTTATGTCAACTGTAATAGAACAATCATGGTATCTGTAAAGGTGTCAGACAAACTCCGATTATGTGAAACCAACACATATAATCCACTGTCCGGTGTCCGATCACTGCCACCCAAACTCTTTACCACTCTAGATCAGCGCTACAAACTGTGCATCCACATATTTTGCAAGTTCCTCCGGATTCAGAATGACCTGAACACCTCTCTGACCCGCGCTGATGCTGATTTTGTCGAAAATCTGCGCTGTTTCTTCTATATAAGTAGGGAACTTCTTTTTCATGCCGATCGGGGAACAACCACCTCGCATATAGCCGGTCAGCGGAAGAAGTTCCTTCATATGGATCATCTCCACTTTCTTGTCCTTGGAAGCCTTTGCCACCTTTTTCAGGTCCAGCTCCTCATCGACCGGGATACAGCAGACCAGATAGCCGTTCTTATCGCCCTTTAAAACGAGCGTTTTGAACATCGTGTCATGGTCCATCCCCATCATATCCGCCGCATGGCTGCCGGATAAGTCGTCCTCATCTACTTCATACTCGCCTGCTTCATAATCGATTCCAGCCGCGTCTAAAAGACGCATTACGTTTGTTTTTGTCATAAGCTAAATCCTTTCTGGAGACAAATTTAGTGCACTCCTCTTATTTCTGGTTGATATAGTTTACCAGTCCACCGGCTGTGATGATCTTCTGCATGAACTCCGGGAACGCCTGCCCCTGGAAGCTCTGGCCGGTGGTTTTATCGGTAATCACACCGCTGTCAAAATCAACCTCTACCTCATCACCAGCCGCGATTGCTTTTGCAGCCTCCGGGCACTCGATGATCGGCAGACCGATATTAATAGAGTTGCGGTAGAAAATACGTGCAAACGTCTCAGCAATAACACAGCTTACACCTGCACACTTGATTGCCAGCGGCGCATGCTCGCGGGAAGAACCGCAGCCAAAGTTCTTATTTGCTACGATGATATCACCCTTCTGTACTTTATTTACAAACTCTTTATCAATATCTTCCATACAATGTTTTGCCAGCTCGTTGCCATCCGGAGAGTTTAAGTATCTTGCCGGGATGATAACGTCTGTATCTACATTGTCTCCATATTTAAACACATGTCCATTTGCTTTCATTTCTATATCCTCCTGCGATTTATCCTGTTATTTTATTCCAATTCACGAAACGGCATCTGCGGTTGCAGGAAACCTTTCCCCGAACCGTAATATCCGTTTGTAACTGTTCAGCACCTTCACAGTCACCCGCAGATCTACTGAACAGTTACATCCGTTTTACTTATTCCTAAACTTTTATGCCTATTACAGTCCCAGTTCCGCCGGTCCGCTCACTTTTCCGGTAATGGCGCTGGCTGCTGCCACTGCCGGGCTTGCCAGATAAATCTCAGAATCCACGTGTCCCATACGTCCAACGAAGTTACGGTTGGTCGTGGATACACATCTCTCGCCTTCTGCCAGGATACCCATATAACCGCCCAGGCACGGACCGCAGGTCGGAGTGCTGACAACGGCACCAGCCTCGATGAAGGTCTCTAAAAGTCCCTCTTTCATGGACTGTAAATAGATCGCCTGTGTCGCCGGAATCACGATGCAGCGCAGACCTTTTTTCACTTTTCTGCCCTTTAAGATCTCAGCTGCGATACGCATATCCTCGATACGTCCGTTCGTACAGGAGCCAATGACAACCTGATCGATCGCAATGTCACCCACTTCATCGATCGTTCTCGTATTCTCCGGAAGGTGTGGGAAGGATACGGTCGGCTTTAACTCAGATAAGTCTATGGTGTACTCTTCGTCATACTCTGCATCCGGATCTGCCTCATATACCTTGAAATCACGTTTAGAATGCTCTTTTAAGTACTCGATGGTCTTCTCATCAACCGGAAAGATACCGTTCTTGCCGCCTGCCTCGATCGCCATGTTGCAGATCGTGAAACGGTCATCCATGGAAAGGTTCTTGATGCCCTCGCCGACAAACTCCATGGAACGGTACAGCGCGCCATCTACGCCGATCATACCGATAATGTGAAGAATGACATCTTTACCACTGACCCATTTTGCCGGTTTGCCGATCAGGTTGAACTTGATCGCGGACGGTACCTTGAACCAAGCCTTACCGGTTACCATGCCAGCTGCCATATCGGTACTGCCGACACCTGTAGAGAATGCGCCAAGTGCGCCGTATGTACAGGTATGGGAATCCGCACCGATGACTGCATCACCTGCTACAACCAGACCTTTTTCCGGAAGGAGTGCATGCTCGATTCCCATCTCTCCTACGTCAAAATAGTTGGTGATATCATGACGACAGGCAAATTCACGACAGCATTTGCAGTTTTCCGCCGACTTGATATCCTTATTCGGGATAAAATGATCCATAACCAGCGCAATTTTGTCATGATTGAATACCGTCTGGTTGTCCATCTTCTTCATCTCATTGACCGCTACCGGTGTTGTGATATCATTTCCAAGAACCAGATCCAGATCTGCTTCGATCAACTGTCCTGCTTTTACCTCTGCAAGACCCGCGTGCGCTGCCAGGATCTTCTGTGTCATTGTCATTCCCATGATTTATTTCCTCCTGCATATACATACTTGGTAACGGCTCCGATGCCCTTACTGTTGTAGGAAAAAACTCTGTTCCAACGGTGCCGCTGCCATCTTTTGCTTTTTTATGTTTGTATTATAGCACCGGTTCTGTTATAATACAAATATATATTGTTGATAGATACTATGAGTCGAAGTTATATTGTCACTGTTCACGAGTAGGCACTTTGGGAACCGAAAGTGCCGTAAAAAAACGTGGTGGCAGCAGGAATTTGCCGTATTTAAATGCGAAGCCGCGGCAAATTCCGTTACTGGACACGTATGCGTGAACAGTAACTTTATAGATATAAAGGAGTATTATGGAACAACATTTAACCCAGTACCGTATTTTCTACGCCGTTGCACGCGCCGGCAATATTTCCCGCGCCGCCAAGGAACTTTTTATCAGCCAGCCCGCGATCAGCAAATCAATCAGCAAGCTGGAAGAAAGCCTCGGCATGGCACTTTTTATCCGCAATTCCCGCGGCGTCTCCCTGACCGCAGAGGGACAGGTCTTATTTCAGCATGTGGAAGCCGCCTTTGAAGCACTGGATCGCGGTGAAAATGAGCTAAAACAGATCCAGAACCTCCACATCGGACAGCTCAAGATCGGCGTCAGCAACACGCTGTGCAAATATATTCTTCTTCCTTATTTAAAGGGATTTATCGCGCAGTACCCGCATGTCCGCATTTTGATTGAAAGTCAGGACACTGCACGCACAATCTCGATGCTGGAACAGCAGAAACTCGACATCGGTCTGATCGCCGAGCCGAAAAACCGCCGCAGCCTTTCATTTCTCCCAGTCATGCGAATCGAGGACACCTTTGTCTGTACCCGGTCGTATCTGGAAAATCTGCGGATCCGCGAAGGTGCCGATGTCGATCCGTTCGAATCCGGGACAATCCTGCTGCTCGACCGCAGCAATATGACGCGCACCCACATTGATGCGTACTTTGCAGAGCACGGAATTGAACCGAAGCAGATTTTAGAGGCGACGACGATGGATCTTCTGATTGAATTTGCCAAAACGGGACTCGGAATCGGATGTGTGATCCGCGAGTTCGTGCGGGAAGAATTAAAGGATGGTTCGCTGATCGAACTCCCGCTGGAAGTGCCAATCCGAAACCGAACGATTGGATTTGCTTATCATCCGACGGCGATGACGCGGACGATGAATGATTTTGTGCAGTTTTGTTCAGAATGATGAAATAATTGGCAACACGGACGCCATTTCCTATGAAACGAAAAAGTCCGGCGCATGGCGGTCAAGCTGCCATATGCCGGACTTTTTCTGTTTAGTTCCTATTTTTATCAATTTTCGTAACTGTTCAGTACCTTCACAGTCACGCGCAAAAATTCATTAAAAATTGCCTGCGGCAATGGAATTTTTGCCTGCTGGCCCATGTTTTCGTACGGTCAGCGCAGTAAATGCGCAGACCTACTGAGCAGTTACCGATTTTCTTTTAAAATATTCTTCGCACATTTCCACACACATGGAAATATTTTCCCATCTACCAGCCAGACATACACTTTCGAACAAATTCCTATTAAAATGTAGCTCAGTACCAGATTCACCCCGATCGCCAGCTTCTCTCCCGCCTCAGAATAAATGCTGTAAAACCAACAGGAAAAGCTGGCAATCACAAGCCAGTGTGTCAGGAAGATTCCCATGCTATACTCGCCGATCCACAGAATAATTTTTTTGAGGGTCTCCGGGAGCCAGGTCTCCAGACCGCCGAGCCAGAAGAGACGGAAGCCTAAAATCATCAGGAATGCAGCAACATGACCATAGAATTCCATGGTTCCGAGTCCGCCTGGAAATCCATGCGCTCCCAATGTGGTTCCGATCCAGAAAGATTTTCGAACGAACCAGATGCTGAAAATCCAGAGGGCAGCACCAAAGATGCCATATTTTCCTTCTCCATCTTTAAGCAGATTCTCTTTTCGCTCTCTTTCTTTCATGGACTTCTCAACTGCCCGCATCAGCAGACAGATCCCATTTCCCAGAAGCAGGCAGATATAAAAGCTATTCAATCCGATCAGCACTGCCGCGACACCTGCCAGAATCAGGATTTTCTGGCGGGTTCCTACTTCCCGGAGGGCGGATGAAAGTACAAGAGTCAGAATACTTCCCATGAAAGTGTAGGTCAGCATCCAGGATGGACCATAGTACGTTGAATCCGCCTTGAAGATTGTATCAAACCAGGCATAGCGGATCGCCTTCAGACCGCCTGGCAGATAGCTGTAAAAGTTGCTCAACCACTCATTTTCCAGACGCGGCGCAACCCGCACTGTGTAGAAGAGACCGCTCCGGTAAAATAGATATGCCAGCAGAAATGTGACCGTCAACGGGCAGGTCAGTTTCAGATAGCGGCGCAGGATCTCTAAGCTCCACGAAGTAAACCGCCCGGAATATACCTTATCGGCTATCAGCATTCCACTGATCATCAAAAAAAGACTAACCCCGAAAGTTCCATAGCGGAACAGGGGAAGCGGTCCTATTTCCATCAGCGCATTTACCTTATTGCTGCCCCAACTCCCGAATGTACCGAACCAGTGACTTCCAAAGACCGCCAGACAGGCGTATGCCTTGATTATATTTACGTCATCATAGCGTTTCATCCGCGTTTCCTTTCCCATTCATGTAAAAAAAATGTGCCCTGGCACATTCTCGCGCCGAGCGCGGTCGCTTGCGACAACCTGCATCTTCGCGTGGGTGCCCATCATTGGCACGTTAGTGCCTTTTTGTCTAATAGGGAATTCCAAGAAATTTCCTATTACACAAAAAACAGGACCGCTGCAAACCTGCAGCAGCCCTGTATAAGATTTCCTATATTCGAAAAATGATTAGTTGTTGATCAGCTTATCGTTCTCGTTGTTCCAGCTGTAAAGCTTACGGATCTCTGCGCCGACTTTCTCAGACGGATGCTCGGAAGCAAGCTTTCTCATCGCCTGGAAGTGTACCTGACGACCTGCCGGGGACATATCCAGTAAGAACTCTTTTGCAAAGGTACCGTCCTGGATATCGGACAGAATTTTCTTCATAGCTTTCTTTGTCTCAGCGGTAACGATCTTCGGTCCGGTTACATAATCACCGTACTCAGCTGTGTTGGAGATGGAGTATCTCATACCAGCGAAACCAGACTGATAAATCAGGTCTACGATCAGCTTCATCTCGTGGATACACTCGAAGTAAGCATTTCTCGGGTCATAACCAGCCTCACACAGAGTCTCGAAACCAGCCTGCATCAGAGCACAAACACCGCCGCAAAGAACTGCCTGCTCACCGAAGAGGTCTGTCTCAGTCTCGGTACGGAATGTAGTCTCCAGAAGGCCTGCTCTAGCGCCGCCGATGCCAAGACCATAAGCCAGTGCGCGGTCAAGTGCTTTGCCTGTGTAATCCTGCTCTACTGCTACCAGACACGGTGTACCCTTACCAGCCTGATACTCACTTCTTACAGTGTGACCCGGTGCCTTCGGAGCGATCATGGTTACATCGACATTCTTCGGCGGTTTGATGCATCCGAAGTGGATGTTAAAGCCATGAGCGAACATAAGCATGTTGCCCTCTTCCAGATTTGGCTCGATGTCTTTCTTGTACATATCTGCCTGAAGCTCATCGTTGATCAGGATCATGATGATATCAGCCTGTTTTGCAGCCTCTGCTGCGGTGTATACTTTAAATCCCTGTGCCTCTGCTTTTGCCCAAGACTTGCTGCCCTCGTAAAGACCGATGATAACATCGCATCCGGACTCTTTTAAGTTCAAGGCATGTGCATGACCCTGGCTGCCGTAACCGATAATAGCAATCTTCTGTCCTTCTAATAAGGATAAATTACAATCTTCCTGATAGTAAATCTTTGCTGCCATTTTTCATTTCCTCCTTGGATCTAACAAAAATAAAATAAATTTATTATAAAGCATAGACCGGCGCCTCTCTGTGCGTCTTTGGACCAAACTTTGTAAACCTCTTGAATGCCTTGTATCCAGTCTATCAATTGATGTACTACGGCAGATAGCGGATATCATCCGCGCCTCTGGAAAGACCTGTAAGACCCGTTCTGGCTAATTCCAGAATCTCATAATCTTCCAGAAGATTAATCAGCGCGTCCTGTTTGGACTGGTCGCCTGTCAGCATAACAGTGACAGAATCTTTTCCCACATCGACAATCGACGCACGGAAAATCTCGGAAATTGCATTGATCGCCATCCGCTGGTTTGCATTTGCTCTCACCTTGACGAGCATCAGCTCACGGTATACGGAATGACCTTCCCGCAGTTCCTTTATGTCGTGTACATCTTCCAGTTTTCCAAGCTGCTTCTGAATCTGCTCCAGAACCTGATGATCGCCCAGCGATACAACCGTCATACGGGAGTATCTCGGATCCGCGGTCACGCCAACTGTAAGGCTTTCGATATTATATCCGCGGCGGCTGAAAAGTCCAGCCACACGGCTTAAAACGCCGGCAGTATTATCTACCAGCAGTGATAACACAATTCTGCTCATGCAATCTTCCCACCTTGATCTTCTGTCTTGTTCGTATTGCCTTAATGATAGCAACCAATTCTCAGTTTGTCAACTAATTAAAAGGAATGCCTAGTATTCCCCAGAGCTATATCATTACTGTTCACGCATACGTGCCCAGTAACGGAATTTGCCGTGGCTCCGCATTTAAATACGGCAAATTCCTGCTGCCACCACGTTTTCTTACGGCACTTTCGGTTCCAAAAGTGCCTACCTGTGTACATTAACGATATATCAACACATCATTTCTGGTGTTCCTGCCACTTTTTCTCCCAGTCCGGACCGTATTTAAAATACATCTTCATCTCGGTTCCGACACTGATGAGGCGTGCATCGTCCGGGATCTCCTCTCGCGTATACCAGCCTGCCTCAGAAAGCTCATCCTCCTGCAGCCGGATCTTATCATCCCCATCCAGTTCTGCAAAAAATCCGATCATCTCCGTATCAGTAAACGCCCACGGCTGACTCTTGAAATAGCGGATATTTTTAACTTTCAGCCCGACTTCCTCCATCACTTCGCGGCGGACGGTCTCTTCAAATGTCTCCCCGATCTCGACAAATCCAGCGATCAGCGCATACCCACGGTAGGTACTGTGGTTGACGCGGTAGCGCGACATAAGAAGTTTGTTCCCGTTCGTGATCGCCACGATGACTGCCGGGGAAATCTTTGGATATTCCGTCTGACCGCAGACCGGGCAGACGAGCGCCCGCTCGTTCTTGCTGTCCTGCGTCTTTGCCCCGCAGCGTCCGCAAAACTGACGGCTCTGTCTCCAGCGCCACAGCTGCACCGCCGTGATCGCTGCAAATGCCTGGTGCATTGGCTCCATCGCACGGATGTCGGTTGACGTTTTCCATGCATAGCAAAGCTGCTCCGGCTCTTTTTCTGCCCCTTCCAGTGCACCAGAAGCCATCTTCCCAGCTTCCATATGATTTTTGTCTGAAACAGGCATCTGACCAACACCTTCTTTTAGCTTTGCCAGAATCTCTTCCGCTTCTTTCTCCGGCACACTGACCAGAAAATACGGCTTCTCATCAACCGAAAAGAGATAAACCGCCCGATCCATCAGTTCCGGAACTGCCGCCTCAATTTCCTCCCGGCGCGGGATAGTAAGCACATGTTCCTCCACGGTCTCACGCAGAAGAATCCGGCTTTTCTGGATGCAGAAGACGTAGTCCTGTGCTCCAGGTTTCTGAATGTGGTATGTATTGTCATAGCGATGTGGTGCGATATCCTGTATCATAACTTTATCTCTCTATCCTTTTATTCTCCAAAACTTGTGCAACCGTTATTTCCATACTGTGTAACGGCTGTCCTCGCAGACATTCTTTGTAATCTTTCTGCAAGTCTCTTCATTTTACTCTTTTTATTAAAAAAATACAATCCCTCGGCTCGCCCCAGACTTACAACCGTCCCACAAAATCCTCATATCCAAACGCCCGCACCACTTCCGCTGTCCCATCTTCATGCCGGTATACGATCGACGGAAGCGGCATTCCATTAAAGGTATTATTTTTGACCATCGTATAGAGCGCCATATCGCCAAACACCAGCCGTCCACCCTCTTTTAGCGGTGCATCAAACGAATAATCCCCGATGCAGTCCCCCGAAAGACAGGTTGGTCCGCCCAGGCGGAACGTATACGGCTTTTCGCCCGCTTCTCCCGCTCCGATAAGCGGCGGACGGTACGGCATTTCCAGCACATCCGGCATATGGCAGGCTGCCGAGGTATCCAGAATCGCAATCTGCATGCCGTTTTCCATCGTCTCCAGCACGGAAGTTACAAGAAATCCCGCGTTTAAGACAACTGCCTCGCCCGGTTCCAGGTATACTTCCACACCATATTTTTCGCGCAGCCCGCGCACCAGGCGGATCAGGCGTTCCCGGTCATAATCTTCTCTCGTAATGTGGTGTCCGCCGCCCAGGTTCAGCCATTTTACCTTTGAAAACCAGGCTCCAAACTTCTCCTCCGCTGCCCGCAGCGTCGTCTCCAGGTCATCTGAATTCTGCTCGCAGAGCGTATGCATATGAAATCCATTCAGATACGGAAGGATAGTTTCTTCAAAGTTCCCCGCCTCCGAAAGCATCGGAAGAGTCGTCCCCATGCGTGATCCCGGCGCACACGGATCATAGATCGCGTGACCCTCCTGCGTGGAACACTCCGGGTTCAGCCGGAGTCCCGCCTGTTTTCCGGCTTTTTTTACTTTTTCACCATATTTCAGCACCTGCCCCGGCGTATTAAAAACGATGTGGTCGGCATAATTTAAAATCTCATCAAACTCATCCGGGCGGTAGGCGGCAGAAAACACATGGGTCTCCCCACCAAACTCCGTTTTTCCAAGCCGCGCCTCATAAAGCCCGCTCGCCGCGGTTCCCGACAGATACTGACGAATCAGCGGGTAGACCGAATACATGGAAAATGCTTTCTGTGCCAGCAGAATCCGGCATCCAGCCCGCTCTGCCGTATCTTTCAAAATTTCCAGATTTTTCTTTAAAAGCGTCTCATCCACCACATAAAATGGCGTGCGGATCGCCGCCGTGTCCCGGAGAACCCCAGCCGCCTCCCGTTCCTGCATCTGTTTTCCTTCCTTTCCTTCTCGCTTCCATCTTCCCTGTCCATTCTCTTCCTGCGCCTAAAAAACGCAAAATAAAACCAGTTTCTTACATGGAGGTATTTTTATCTTAATCCACCAGTGCCGGATCCCAGGATTCCTTCCACGGAAGTCCCCATTTATTTAACGCATCCATAAATGGATCCGGATCAAATTCTTCAATATTATAAACGCCCGGTTTCTGCCAGGTTCCATTCATCACCAGCATCGCACCGATCATCGCCGGTACACCGGTTGTGTAGGAGATCGCCTGGGAACCAACCTCTTTGTAGCACTCCTGATGATCACAGATATTATATAAGTAATACTTCTTCTCTTTTCCATCCTTCTTACCCTGGAAAATGCATCCGATATTCGTTTTTCCAACAGTACGAGGACCAAGGGATGCCGGATCCGGAAGCACTGCCTTTAAGAACTGCAGCGGTACGATCTCTTTTCCTTCGTACATAATCGGCTCGATCGAAGTCATGCCGACGTTCTCCAGACACTTTAAATGGGTCAGGTAACTCTGACCGAAGGTCATGAAGAAGCGGATCCGCTTGATTCCCGGCATATTGAGCGCCAACGATTCGATCTCCTCATGGTGAAGCAGGTACATATCCTTCATGCCGACGCCGTCAAAATCATACTCTCTCTTGATCTCCATCGGTTTCGTCTCTACCCAGTGTCCATCTTCCCAGTAAGAACCGTTTGCCGACACCTCCCGGATATTGATCTCCGGGTTAAAATTGGTTGCAAACGGATAGCCGTGGTCGCCGCCGTTGCAGTCCAGAATGTCGATGTAGTTGATTTCGTCAAATTCATGTTTCAGCGCATATGCCGAAAACACACCGGTTACACCCGGATCAAAGCCGCTTCCCAGCAGTGCGGTAATGCCCGCCTCTTTAAATTTCTCACGGTATGCCCACTGCCATTTATACTCAAATTTTGCCGTGTCCTCCGGCTCATAGTTCGCAGTATCGATATAATGGGTCTTCGTTGCCAGGCAGGCATCCATGATCGTCAGATCCTGGTACGGAAGCGCCAGGTTCAGCACCACATCCGGGTTAAATTTCTCAATCAGGGCAATCAACTCGTCCACGTTGTTTGCATCCACCTGTGCGGTCTGGATCTTTGTCTTGGTGGTTCCCTCTAATTTTTCTTTCAGCGCATCGCATTTGGACTTCGTCCGGCTTGCAATGCAGATCTCCTCAAATGCCTCGCTGTTCTGGCAGCACTTGTGAATTGCTACGGAAGCTACGCCTCCACATCCGATAATTAACGCTTTTCCCATCTTTTTTTCCTCCTGTATTCTGAAATGTACTCTGTTTTTGTTCCATTTTATAATCCAAATTTCACATTTGCTTTTGTTCAAACACTTTTCAGTTCATGTCTCAAACACACACTTTTATTTGATGATACCAGGGTCAAAAGGTCAGAAGTTCGACGCAAGCTTGCTTGCAGGAGAATTTTTGACCTTGGGACCCGCCAAAAACATTTCTTACTTAATCTTTGGATTTCCCAACAGCGCCAGCAGCATCTCCCTTACAATCTTGCACGCCACCGCCGTCGATGCACCGGACGCATCCAGCGCCGGGGATAATTCATTCACATCACATCCAACAATCCAAGCTGCACTGCAGATCTGCGTGACTGCCCGTCGAAGTTCCTCAAAACTGATTCCGCCCGGTTCCGGCGTTCCTGTTCCCGGAAACACACTCGGATCCAGCACATCCAAATCCAGGGTAAAATACACCGGTTTTCCTTCCAGTTTCCGAAGAGTTTCCTGAAGGACTTCCATATCCACAATAAATGGATGCGTCGTCACGTGTTCTTTTCCCCAGCGCCATTCCTCCCGGTCGCCGGAGCGGATACCAAACTGCGTGATCCTGCCGTCTCCCAGGACTTCCCAGCAGCGGCGCAGCACACAGGCGTGGGAAAGTTTCGCACCCAGATAATCGTCCCGCAGATCGGCATGTGCATCAAAATGGATGATATGCAGATCCGGATATTTCTCTGCCAGCGCCTGCACCGGTGCCAGCGTCACCAGGTGCTCGCCGCCCAGCATAAATGGTATCTTGCCATCCCCGGCAACCTCCACCGCCCGTTCCCGCAGATCCTTTAACGCCAACGATGCGTCACCAAAGCAGAGCTCCTGATCGCCCGCGTCAAACACGGCGTAATCGGTCAGATCACGGTCCTGGTACGGCGAATACGATTCCAGCCCATAGGATTCCGAGCGGATCGCCCGTGAGCCGAACCGGGTGCCCGGGCGGTACGAAGTGGTTGAGTCAAACGGCGCGCCGTAGAGCACGATCCCCGCCTCCTCATAGCTGGCGTCACACGCCAGAAACGTCTCAATATTTGCCTTCAACATCTTCTAACATCTCCTCCACATATGCCGGCAGGTAAAATGCCCCTTTATGCAGGGTCGTCGTATAATACCGGCAGTCCAGCCCCCGCAGGTTCCATCTTGTCTCATCCAAATTCTTTAACGGATGGTATTTCTTCGACGCAAATCCAAACAGCCAGTGCCCGGACGGATAGGTCGGGATATGCGCCTGATAGACGCGGCTGATCGGAAACGACTCTACGATCCGCTTATGTGCCCGCTTGCACGCCTCCGCGTCCTCGGCATAAAACGGGCTTTCATGCTGATTGACCATGATGCCGTCCTCTTTTAACGCCTTATAGCAGTTCCCGTAAAATTCCCGGGTAAAAAGTCCCTCGCCCGGTCCAAACGGATCGGTCGAATCCACGATGATCAGATCGTATTCATTTTCCTTAAAGCGGACATATTTCAGCCCATCCTCATAGTGAATCGAGAGTCTCGGATCACCGAGACGGCACGCTGTCTTCGGCAGATATTTCCGGCAGACCTCCACCACCAGCGGGTCGATCTCCACCATATCGATGTGCTCGATCTCCGGATAGCGGGTCAGCTCCCGGATCACGCCTCCATCCCCGGCTCCAATCACCAGTACCTTTTTGACCAACGGATGCACTGCCATCGGCACATGCGTGATCATTTCGTGATAGATAAATTCATCCTTTTCCGTCAGCATCATATATCCATCCAAAGTCAGAAACCGCCCAAATTCCGGCGAATCAAAGACATCGATCCGCTGAAACTCGCTCTTTCCGCTGTAAAGCTGGCGATCCACCCGGATGGAAATTTTTACATTTGGCGTATGATTCTCTGAAAACCAGAAATTCATAATTTTCCCCTTTCTATCTACTGCTTATCTATTTCAGCACATTCAGGCGCTCAATCCCCGGATCCTCCGGTCCAGTCATTGAACATCCTTTTTCCAGCGCATACGCAATGTAGTCAATGATCTCTTCCGTAATCTGCTCGCCCGGCGTCAGAATCGGGATGCCCGGCGGATAGCACATGACAAACTCACTGCACACACGTCCGGCTGTCTCGCGGATCGGAAGAGATTCTTTTTCTCCGTAAAATGCCTCCTGCGGCGACATCGCCACAATCGGGTCAATATAGTCAAAATCCATCAGCGTCGATTTATCCCGGCTGAACCGGCGCTTGATCTCCGCCAGTGCGCTGACCAGGCGCTCTACCTCCCGCTGCCGGTCACCGATGGACAGATATGCCAGAATATTTCCCAGATCACCAAATTCCGCCTGGATATCGTACTCGTCCCGGAGAAGATCATAAACCTCGATCCCCGCCAGCCCGATATCGCGCGTGTGAATTGAAAGTTTGGTCACATCGAAATCATAAATGCTGTCGCCGTTTACCAGCTCCTTCGAATAGGCATAATAACCGCCAATCCGGTTGATTTCTGTTCTCGCATACTCCGCCAGCTCCACCACCTGCTTAAATGCCTCACGCCCGCGAAGCGCCAGGTTCCGTCTGGAGATATCGAGGCTGGAAAGGAGCAGGTAGGAACCACTCGTCGTCTGCGTCAGATTGATAATCTGGCGGACATACCCGGCGGACATACCCGGACCCGTCAGAAGAATCGAGCTCTGCGTCAGGCTTCCGCCTGATTTGTGCATCGAAACCGCCGCCATATCCGCCCCAGCTGCCATCGCGGAAACCGGCATATTTTCCCCGAAATAAAAATGGGTTCCATGCGCCTCATCAGCTAAACACAACATCCCATGCTCATGTGCCAGCTTTACAATCGAGCGCAGATCCGAACAGATGCCGTAATACGTCGGATTGTTCACAAACACCGCCTTAGCATCTGGATTTTCCTTGATCGCCCGGCGCACATCTTCCACACGCATTCCAAGAGGAATCCCCAGTCTCTTATCGCCAGCCGGATTCACATAGACCGGAACCGCGCCTCCAAGCACCATGGCGCCCATGACGCTGCGGTGGACATTTCGCGGCAATATAATCTTCTCGCCCCGCTTGACTGCCGTCAGCACCATGCTCTGGACCGCCGATGTCGTACCGCCGACCATCAGGAATGCGTGTGCCGCCCCGAATGCCTCAGCCGCCAGCTGCTCCGCATCCGCGATGACGGACACCGGATGGCAGAGGTTATCGAGCGGCTTCATGGAATTGACGTCCAGCCGCATGCAGGTCTCTCCTAAAAGTTTCGTCAGCTCCGGGTTGCCGCGCCCCCTCTTGTGCCCCGGCACATCAAACGGCACCACGCGCATCTTCTGAAATGCTTCCAGCGCCTCATAGATCGGCGCGCGCTCCTGGGTCAGCGCGTCATCTCTTCGACTGCCTCCCCCCGTTTCTTTCGGTCCTGAAGCTTCCTTTCTGCGCCGTGCACTCCGTCCGACGCCCGGCTCCAGATTTCTTCTCTCTTCTTCCATCTGCCGTCCCTCCTGAAAATCACTCATTCGTTTCTTCTATCGAATTTCCCTGGTTTTCGCGGTATTTTCCAGTCAAACTCTTCTCTTTCCTCTCAAAAAGCATTTCTTTTAAAACACATTTCTTCCGCTGAAAATTTCAATCATCTCCCGCCGCAGGCTCTCCATAATACTGAGTCTGGTGGTCGGCGGAAGTTCATAGACATCTGTCTTAAACAGATAATTCTGCAGATCGATCTCTTTCAGCATCATCTTGGTATGGAACAGATTTGCCTCGTACACATTGATATCGACCACATCGTAGCGCCGCAGCGTTTCCTTGGAGATATAATCCTGAATCGAGCGGATCTCACGATCCATAAACAACTTTTTTCCGTCCACATCCCGCGTGAACCCACGCACCCGGTAGTCCATCGTGATGATGTCCGAATCAAACGAACCGATCAGGTAATCGAGTGTCGAAAGCGGCGTGATCTCCCCGCAGGTCGCCACGTCGATATCCACCCGGAAGGTCGCCAGACAGGTCTCCGGATGGTATTCCGGATAGGTATGGACGGTCACATGGCTCTTGTCCAGATGCGCCACCTGCGTCTCCCCCTGCACCGGCACCATAGAGCCTTCCGCAATCAGAAGCGTGACCGAAGCCCCCTGCGGATCGTAGTCCTGCTGAGAAATACTCAATACCCGCGCCCCGATCATATCCGTCAGCGATGTTAGGATCCGGGTCAGGCGTTCCGAATTGTACTGCTGATCAATGTAGGCAATATAATCCTTCTGCTCCCTCGGTGTCTTGGCATAACAGACATCATAGATATTAAAGCTAAGCGCCTTTGTCAGGTTATTAAAGCCGTATAATTTTAATTTTTCGCTGTGATCCATATCTTCCTTCTCCTGAAATATAAATGGTGTTGATCATGTAATAGGAAATTCCAAGGAATTTCCTATTACACATAAAAAAGAATGTGCCTTGGCACATTCTCGCGCCGAGCGCGGTCGCTTGCGACATGTTTCTGCTTCGCGCGAGTGCGCATCCTCGCGGAGCGTTTTTTTCATAGGACGTAATTTCCTATGAAAAAAAGCGGATGACGTGTCTCCACATCATCCGCAAAACGTTCTTTTTCTGCTTCACTCTATTTTTACAAATCTGCCGTATAGCTACGAAATCTTCCCTTGTCTCTATTTACCGCATATACTGCAAAACCTTTTTATCCACAGAAATCTCACATTCAGAGTCTATATAGCAAATATCTACTTTTACCACTCTTATTGACCGTTTTACAAGTTGATGTGCATGAGCACTGGTTGTAAAGTAACCAACTTATAAAATTGAGCTTTTAACTCAATCAATAGGGCAGTTCGCACTGCCAATCGGCATTTGACCCGGCTGTCCGTATGGCCATTCCCTGTTTCACAGGTGGTCAGATATATTTGCATGGATGACTCTTAAAATGTTAAGATTTTCCATATCAGAGGTATCATACAGCAATTTTGGCAAAATGTCAAGAATGATTTTTATTTGGGTTGACATTTAAAAATTTTTACTTTTCTAACGGTACTTCTGTCCTCTTCCCACAAACCACAAACATCGCCACGCCCGCCGCAAAGATAAACAGTGAGATAAACTGTGAAGTTGATAGGGATCCGACCGATCCCCGGTTCAAATCCCCCCGGAAGAATTCCAGCACGAAGCGTCCCAGACTGTAGCAGATCAGATACAGGGATACCACCTGCCCCTGTTTTTTGCACTTTTTCGCCGCATAAAGAAGCAGCAGGCAGTGCAGAAAATCCAGACCGCTTGAGATGAGCTGGGTCGGAACCAGGGGAATGTTGTTCGGAGCAAAGTCCGAATCGTGGAACACGATCGCAAAATGGCTGTGGGTCGGCATACCGTAGCAGCAGCCAGCCAGAAAACAGCCGATCCGTCCAAAGCCCTGCGCGAGCGCAACCGACGGCATGACCAGATCTGCGTACTGGAAAAAGGAAATATGCTTGATCCGGCTCAGCACATAGCCGCCCAGCACGCCGCCGATGATGCCGCCATACACAACAAATCCATCGCTGATATCTAACAATTTCTTCGGGTTTGCCAGAATTTCGTCAAAGATTGTGACATAGTACAGAAGTTTTGCACCTAAAATTCCACATACAACACCGCAGATCGCGATCGAGAGGATCATATCGACATCCATCCCCCGCTTGTTTGCCCGGTACTCTGCCAGGTAATACGCAGCGATAATGCCGATGCCAATCATCAGACCGTAGCCGTGGATCGTGATGCTGCCGATTGTGAATAAGTCATTTTTCATGAAATACTTGTCCTCCGTTCTCTTCTTTCCTACAATTTCCTACAACGCATGAACATCCATATAATACTGATAATTTGGGAACTTATTCTGGAAGTGTTCTGCCATATAGTACGCCGCTTCTTTCGGGTTCCGGTTCTTGATTGCCTCGAAAATCTTCAGATGGCTCTCATAGAAATACATGCCGTCCGTCTGGCGGATCTGATCCGACACCAGATCCATGATGCTCGAATAAATCAGGCGGATCAGCTGGTTTCCAGAAAGGTTCACCACCCGGAAATGGAACAGGTTATTGTAATACTGGCGCGTCTTCAGATCGGCTCCGCCCGCAATCGCCTCTTTCATCGAATCCATCAGCGCCTGAAACTCCCCGATCTCCTCTTCCGTGATCTTGGCGGCCGCAAGCGACGCCATCTGCACCTCCATGATATAGCGGAATTCCAGAATATCATCCATCTTGCCGTTTTTTAAGTAAAACTGCATTGCCAGCGGATTGATCACCTCGACCGTGTCCGCCGTAATATAATTGCCGTCTCCCTGACGGCTGCGGATAATCCCCAGCACTTCCAGCGCACTGATCGCCTGCTTGAGCGCCGGTCGCCCAACTCCGAGCATCTCGGCTAACTGGCGCTCCGGCGGAAGCCGGTCACCTTTTTTTAATTCGCCGTGCATGATCATTTCCTGGATCTGTGCGACTACCTTCTTATATACTGAAACATTTTCTTCGATTGGCTGAAACATTCTCAGTCTCCCTCCTGCTGATTTACGTTCCCTAACGCCTATCGATTATATCATTATTTATGTGAAAAAACAAATGTTAATAGATAGCAGACAACCTCCAGCACCGGCACAATCCAAAAAATACAAGCGCCTCCCTGTGCTACTCCCAACAGTCCCATCGGCGTTACAACATTGGAATGCCACGGGACCAGAAGACTCATGTATAAAGCGCCCAGAAAGAGCGAATGAATCATTTTCTCCCGTTTACAGCCTTTTTCATCATACACCGGCATCAGGCAGGAGACGGATATCACCAGGGAACACATCGCCGATGCTGAAAAAACATTTACTACAAAAGCAAATAAAATTGCTGCTATATTTCCTTTTTTCTCTGTATCTGCCCACTTAAACAACGGCTGCATCATGCATCGGATCGCCCCGCTTTTTTCAAGCATTCCAAACAAACTAAACGCTAAAAGGAACAAAAGAACCGTCCCAGCCATGCTGCTGATACCTCCGCTGTGAAAATAGGATCCTTGGTCCGGTCCATTCCATAAAACATTCAAAATTGTCTGCCATCGATATTTCTGGTAAAAAAATGCCACTGCCATCCCGGACACGCAGCCTGCCATCAACGCATGGATGGCGTTTTTTCTCATTAACATAAATATAAGAACCACTGCAGCCGGTATATACACGGGCATTCCCAGGCACATTTCCCCGAATATTTGAATCATTTTACTGCTTTCCTGTATCGATATTCCTGCCAGTTCTGCATTCTTCCATCCCGCATAAAAACAGCCTGCCAGACAAACGCATATAGTTGGAATGATACTATTTCGTTCTGCTTTCAAGGTTTTCGCCAGTTCTATTTCAACACTGGATGAAAGTAAATTCACAAAATCCGACATCGGAGAAATCCCATAGCCGCAAAATGCTCCGGCTATTATAACAGCTGCTGCTATTTTCTCTTCATATCCCATACTTGTTCCAATATTTAAAAATAGGATTCCCATGGTTCCACAGGAACTAAACACACTGCCAGTCAGAAAACTAAACAGAAAGCATCCTGCATACGCGGTGACCGGATACCATTCCGGACGAATCCACAAAATTCCTGTATACGTCAGTCCTGGAATCGTACCTGACAGATTCCATATTCCTGTCATCGCTCCTGCACATAAAAGAAAAAAGATAGGTGAAACTGCCCTTGTGCAAGAATGAACCATTGCTTCCTGAAGCTCATTCCAAGAATAAGAATTTGCTTCTAAAAACAGAATCACGTAGATCCATGCAAGAAAAAAGAATGCCTGCACCGGTACTTGGATTCCGCATACTGGAACTGCCAGAATCAGGAAAATTCCTCCCACCAAAGCTCCCGATCGTTTTTTATCTAATTTTTCCGCCCCCATCATTCCTCCTGTTTCTTTTTTCCACTGCAATGTTCAAATAACCCTTTTAATTAGAAAAACAGATGTAGAACAGTTTTTCTCTCCCCATCCTACATCTGTTTGACTTACTTAATGAAATGTCTTATTTATCCTTGTTTAATTTCTTGATTCCAAACCCGGTAAAGCCCCAGAGAACCGCAAAACAAAAACCTGCGTAACAAAAGATTGCCCACGGAGCATATGCGAACGTAGAGACTCCCAGCGTTCCCGACATATACGCGCCGCCCGCTGACCACGGAACCAGAGGAATGGAACAGGTTCCTGCATCTTCCAGTGTTCTGGAAAGATTCTGCGGTGCCAGATTTCTTTCCTTAAAGGACTCACTGAACAATTCTCCGCCCATCAAAATCGGAATATATGCATTTCCAACAATCAGCGCAATAATCAAGACTGAAATAACCGTTACCAGAATCAAAGTTCCGTCACTGTGTACGAATGTTTTCAATTTTTCCAAGATTGCATTCATAAAACCAGCCGCACTCATAGCACCTGCAAATAGAAATGCGCAGAGCACTTTCAGCACCGTTGCCATCATGCTTGTCATTCCGCCCCGCTCTACCAGCATTTTAATGCTTCCTGTCACTGTTTCCGGATCAATCCCCAGCATCGATAAAGAAAATCCGCTATATGCTGCCGAAATTACCTTTGCAACCGTCGCTCCCTGAAATACAATCGCTAACACTCCTGCCAGAACCGATGCTGTAAACATAACCGGAATCGTTGGTTTTCCCATCGCTGAACCAACCAGCACAACCACCAGAGGAAGCAATAAAAACACATTAAAATGATAAATAGAAGCGAGTCCCTCCGTCATCTCATTTGCCGCAGATGCATCGACCGATGAAACCACCATTCCAGTACGTCCAGCTATAAAATATACCACTAAACAGACAAGCGCCGCCGGGACCGTCGTATAAAACATATGCCGGATGTGTTCAAACAATGTGGTTCCGGCTGCTACCGGAGCCAGATTTGTCGTATCTGAAAGCGGTGACATTTTATCTCCAAAATAAGCACCTGAAATAATTGCGCCCGCTGCTGCCGGAAGATTAACGCCCAATCCCTGAGCTACTCCGATAAGTGCCAGCCCGACGGTTCCAACTGAGCCAAAACTGGTTCCCGTACACACAGAAACAATTACTGTAATCACAAAAGCCGATATCAGAAACAGCTGTGGATTTAAGAGCTTCAGGCCATAATAAATCAACATAGGAATTGTTCCTGATAACATCCAGGTTCCGATAATCATTCCAACAAATACAAAGATAAAAATCGCCATAAATGACTTTCCTATCTTTTCCGAAACCGCATCTGCAATCTCATTCCAGGTTGTTCCATAAAACAATCCTAAAAGCACCGTAAAGAAGGAACAAACAAGTAAGAGTACTTCCACACTTAGTCTGAACTTTCCAAAACCAATTCCCAACACGAACGCCATCACCAATATTGGAAGCATCGCAGCCCCAAAACCCGGTTTTCTTTTCTCTTTCATATTCATTCCGTCCTTTCGCTCGAATCATATGTTTCTCTTCTACCATCCCTCTTTATAAACCCCTATATGAATCTCACGCTTACGGTTTTACCCGTTCCCTCACAGAGTGCACTTTCTTTTATGATGTTCAATCATCAATCGACACTCCCAGCGTTTCTGTCATCTTCTTATATTCCTGTGAAAACTTTTCTGTTATCGGACCAGGAATCTGTGTACCAATCTTCTTTCCATCGATCATTTTAACCGGAACCACTTCTCCGACTGTACCACAGATAAATACCTCATCCGCATTATAATACTCTGAAACAGATACGTTTCTTACCTGTACTTCCATTCCCATCTCTTTTGCTATCTGAATCATTGTTTTTCTCGTAATTCCCGGAAGCTGTGAATCTAAAGTCGGAAGTATTAATACTCCATCTTTAATCATCTGTAAGTTCGTAGAGTTTGTCTCCGCCACATAACCATTCTGGTCAAGCATAATTGCTTCATCCGCTCCCTGACGGATTGCCTCACACGCCGCCATAATCTGGTTCAGCTGGTTACAGCAATGAATCTTCGGATCCATGTAAGACGGGGAATAGCGTTTCAGCCAGGTTGTTACCAGCGTAATTCCCTCTTTATTGAAAATAGGGGGTTTCTGATCCACACAGATAACGATCGACGCATTCGTCACATTTAAAGTCGGATGCATACCTGTCTGTGCTTTAAATCCGCGCGTCACCTGTAAACGCATATGTAAATCAGTAAATCCTGCATCCAGATTTCGACGAATCAGCTCTTTTACAATTTCCTTCATCTCATCTTTGGTCTTTCCTATATCGATTCCCAGCGTGTAGCAGGACTCATACAGACGTTTGATATGCTCATCCAGACGGTATACTTTTCGTCCATATGCACGGATTCCTTCATATACGCCATCTCCATGCTGAAAACCACTGTCATATACGGAGATAACGGCTTCTGATTTTTTAACAAAATCTCCATTTACATAAAGGATTGTATCTGCAATTTTCTGTCCGTGTAACATAATAGAACCATCTTCTGTCAACTGTGATAACTTATACATATCCGTTCCTCCTTCAATTATCTTTTTATTTCTCTGATTGTCATTTTGGTATAATGGTAAATTGGTAAGTCCATTTACACTATGATCATATCACATTTCTCCTGTATGTCAATATTAAAATTTATAACTGTTATAAACACATATTTATGTGTCTAATGTTATTTGATTCATTGTTGGATTTTTACAGAATATAGTCTAGTATTTAGTTTTACTTTTTCGCAATTCAACGAAAAAAAACAGACAGAAAGAATAAAATTTCCTCTCCATTCTTTCTGCCCGTCTATTTTTATTATATTTTATTAAAAGCCAACTAAGCAGGGCGCATTTTTATGCCTCTTCCCGCTCTTCCTCCGGCAGCAGGTTCGTCATGCTCTTTAAGCTGATCGCCAGTGTCGAGCTGTTGTGCAGCAGCGCCGACATAGACGGTGTGATGATACCAGCCACCCCCAAGAGAATCAGACCTAGGTTGAAGCTGATGACGAAACGGTAGTTTCCATGGACACGTTTCATCAGATCCATGCTCAGATGACGCAGAAGCACGACTTCATCCAGGGAATCTTTCTTGATCGTGATATCCGCGATCTCTCTGGCAATCTCCGCGCCCTCGCTGACTGCGATGCCCGCGTCTGCCGCTGACAGGGCCGGTGAATCGTTGATGCCGTCACCGATCATGATAACTTTGTGGCCTTTCGCCTTCTCCTCCTCAACAAAGCGCGCCTTATCCTCCGGAAGTACCTCGGAGAAATAATCATCCACGCCGACCCTCTTCGCGATCGCCGCTGCGGTCCGCTCGCTGTCGCCGGTCATCATGACAATGCGCTTAAATCCAGCCTCTTTTAACTGGCGGATGACAGACGGTGCTTCCTCACGCAGCGGATCCTCGATGCAGATAACGGCTGCAAGCTGTCCGCCGATTGCCATGTAAAGATGGGAACAATTTTCCGGAAGGTTCTCAAACTTCTCTTTTCCATCCTCCGGCAGTGTGCACTTCTCATCCTCAAATACGAAATGGTGGCTTCCAATCACGACGCGTTCTTCGCCCACATAGGTAGCGATACCGTGCGCTACGATGTAATCCACTCTCGAGTGCATCTCCTCATGTACCAGATGACGTTTTTTCGCTTCCTGTACGACCGCGTTTGCCATCGAATGCGGGAAATGTTCTTCCAGGCAGGCTGCGATACGAAGCAGTTCTTCCTTCTCCATGCCGTTGAAAGATACTACATCGGATACAACCGGTTTTGCCTTGGTCAGGGTTCCGGTCTTGTCAAATACGATCGTCTCCGCCTCGGCAACAGCCTCCAGAAACTTGCCGCCCTTGACCGTAATGTGATGCTGGCTTGCCTCACGCATCGCAGACAGGACTGCAAGCGGCATTGCCAGTTTCAGTGCACAGGAGAAATCAACCATCAGGATCGACAGTGCTTTCGTCGCATTGCGGGTCAGCAGATAGGTAAGCGCGGTACCGCCCAGACTCCACGGAACGAGTGCATCTGCCAGGTTCGACGCCTTGCCTTCAACGGATGATTTGAGCTTCTCCGAATCCTCGATCATCTGTACGATACGCTCATAACGGGTGGAACCGGCGGATTTTTCTACCTTGAAGGTAATCTCTCCCTCTTCCAGCGCGGTTCCTGCGTAAACATAGCTGCCCGGCTCTTTTCTGACCGGCTGGGATTCGCCGGTCATCGAAGCCTGGTTTACCATCGCCTCGCCGCTTACTACGACACCATCCAGTGGAATCACTGTACCCATATGGACGGTCAGCTCGTCGCCCGCGGTAACATCCGAAAGCGGTACAAGGACTTCGGTCCCGTCCACTTTTTTCCAGACCTTCTCCACGTTCAAGGACATGCTCCGCGCCAGATCCCCAACGGATTTCTTATGTGTCCACTCCTCCAGAAGCTCACCGACGCCGAGCAGGAACATAACGGAGCCAGCCGTATTGAAATCGCGGCGCAGAAGGGAAACACTGATCGCCGTCGCATCCAGCACCTCCACATGCAGCTTGCGCTTAAATACGAGGCAGTGGATACCTTTCACGATATAACGGATCGCCTGCACGGACGTGTATACCGCACGGACCGGCGCCGGGAGAAATGTCTTCGTCGCAAAGCGGGTCAGTACCTTCTGAATCAGCTTTTCTTTGTACTCCTGATTCAGGGCGCGTCCGCTGCTTTTAACTGCCATCTCCTGTTTTTCGGTAATCTGACCATCAAACGCCGCTACCTGTACGAGTACCGCCTCCCGATCCTCCTTATAATAGATAACCGCATCTGCTGTCCGCTCATACACCTTAGCCGCCGTCACGCCGTCCAGACCAAGCAGATACTGTTCCAGAACATCCGCTTCGCGCACGGTATGGAATTTCCGGGCAAGGCTGATACGGATTCTTCCTTTGATTTCATGCTTTATAATGAATTTCATGATTCATCTTCCTCCGGTTATAGAAGAGCTGCCGCGAGACAGCATCCCATGCTATCTTGCGGCAGCCCCCCTGTTATTTAGATTCATGTATTCTTGGAGTTGCTATTACTGCTCTGCCTTCTCAGCCTCCGGTGCGGCCTCGGTTGCCTCAGCAGTCTCGTTGAAATCCTCATCCTCACCAAAGCTCTCATAGCCGCGAGCCTCGTTGATCTGCTTTGCCTCAGCCAGGATGTCCTCAGCGTTCTCCTGAATATTGGTAGCGGTGGTCATCACACAATCACGTGCACGAAGTCCGGCTGCTACGCAGTTTACGTAAAATTTCTTTGCATCCTCGCTGCCAAGAATCTTAACACCTGCTGTTCCGAACAAAACGCCGCCTGCAAATAAACCTAATTTTTTTAATTTGAAAATGTCCATCATGATTACTCCTCCTCTGATATTATCTAAATTATATTCACATATGATTTTTGAAAACTATTTATTCCATTTCAAATGCGAATATAGCTGCGTTTAATGACTCATTTCTGAGGTACAAGTAGATGGTAACAGCTTACCCCCATGATAGTCAAACCTAACTTTCCTTATTGAGATTTTTTATCAACTGGCATCCGAAGTTATACTTGACAGCTCATCCTCATTCCGCAGAGAATACTGGCGGCAACGGTTTAAAACGCCGATTTCTTCCAGCACTGCAATCATCCGGTACACCGTTGCCTTGCCGATCCCCGGGTCGCGCTTGGATGCCTCGTAGTAGATCTCCTTACAACTGCTCCATCTTCCCTCCAGGATCACATCCAACATGATCTTTCTTTGATCGGTCATCCGTTTCCCCCGTCTCTTCAGTTCGCTGATAATCTGCTCTCTCTGCTGCATCGTATCATCTCTCTTTCCATATCTTCTAAATTATTTTTCCGCACATCTGCCGTTTCCGTCCACAACCCGGCTTTTTATTAGCGCAGACTAACTGTTCGTTTAAAATATATAGCATACTCTGCTTGCCACTCTTTTTGCAAGTACTAAATTCCGCTTTTGCCTCTGGCTCAGCCTCATTAAGTCCTTAGATACGACTCGCACTAAGTGCTCATATTATATTGTGTTTCATCAAAAACAAAACATAATTAGCATGAACAAACTCAGGTTAGAATGCCGCAACTCAAGTTAGATGTCTCTAACCTTAATTTAAAGACTACCTCTTTTTTTCTCATCTGTCAATGAATTTTCGAAAATATATTTGATTTTCTTCTCTGATAATGGTAAGGTACTCACAGAATAATCAATTCAGACAGGAAAGGAAGGATTTTTCGATGAGCTTCAAAGAAATAAAGCCAGAAGAATTAAATTTTAACCCGTTTACCCGCATCGGTTCCGACTGGATGCTTTTAACCGCCGGCACCGAGGATAAATTCAACACCATGACTGCCAGCTGGGGCGGCGCAGGCGTATTCTGGGGCAAACCGGCTGTTACCTGCTATATCCGTCCCCAGCGCTACACCAAAGAATTTATAGACAAAGAAGAACTCTTCTCCGTCAGCTTTTTAAAAGACGGACACCGCGATGCCCTCAAACTCTGCGGCTCCGTATCCGGCCGTGACCACGACAAAATCAAGGAAGCCGGCCTGACCCCGGTCTTCATCGACGGCGTACCGGCATTTGAAGAAGCTGACACCATCCTCATCTGCCGCAAAATGTACCGCACATCCATGAATCCGGCAGATTTTATCGATAAGGACGCTGACAGCAAGTTCTATCCGGAGAAGGACTATCATGATATGTATATTGCGGAGATTGTGAAAGCGGTTGTGGCTGAATAAGCAGAGCCGCTCCATTTAAAATTTAAATCCCACAGGAAACGCTGATTTGCAGCATTTTCTGTGGGAATCCTTTGAATGATCCTTTTGGGTCTATTTGTTTATATTGTGTCTTTATTTATTCCTTTATTTTGCCAATTCCAGCATCCGCGCCAGCGGACCAACCGCCCTCTGCCGCATCGCCTCATCCATCTCCACTTCCTCTTCCGGATTTTCCAGCGCCCGCAGTACGCTGTCCAGATGAATCTTCTTCATATTCGGGCAAAACTGACGGTGACCTACGGAGAAAAACTTCTTCTCCGGGTTCTTCTGCAGCAGTTCATAGAACACGCCCATCTCGGTGCAGATCAGGAAGACTTTCTCATCCGAATTCGTCGCATAATCAATAATCTGGGAGGTACTTCCGACAAAATCTGCCAGCTCCAGCACATCGCCGGTACACTCCGGATGCGCCAGCACAACTGCCTCCGGATGCAGCTCTTTTGCTTTCTTTACATCTTCCGCATGAATACTCTTATGTACATGGCAGAAACCGTCATTGAAAATAAAATGTTTCTCCGGCACTTTTTTTGCGATAAAACGTCCCAGATTCTCATCCGGAATAAAGAAAATATCCTTGTTCGGCAGTTTTTTCACGATTTTGAGTGCATTCGATGAGGTAACACAGACATCCGATTCTGCCTTGATCTCCGCCATCGAGTTCACATAACAGACAACGGCTACATCCGGATACTCTTTGCGTACTTCGCGGATCTTCTCCACCTCAACCATGTGAGCCATCGGACAGTCCGCGCTCCGGTCTGCCATGATAACCGTCTTCTCCGGGCTTAAAATCTTCGCACTCTCGCCCATAAATGACACGCCACAGAAAATGATCGTCTTCTGCGGCACCGTCGTCGCCAGCTCCGCCAGATAATACGAATCGCCCACATAATCGGCAATCTCCTGCACTTCTCCATCTACGTAATAATGTGCCAGAATCACGGCATCCTTCTCTTTTTTTAATGTCTCGATCCGCTGCTTTATCTCCTGATCCATCTCTTTTCCCTCTCCTTTTTTCACCGCTCTGTTCACGCTTCCGAATCCCCATCGATTGACAGAAACCATACCATTTTTCCGACAGCTGCGGTTCATTTTCTTCTTTACTATGTATCCGACATCTTTGCCACGCCATATTTCTCTGTCCATATAGCTTCCACACGGTAAACTTCTGTGATTATACCTCTAAGAGAAAAGCTGTGTCAATGAAATTTTGACACTTTTTATTACATCTGTCTTGTCATATAGCAATTCATCTACATACAGACTGAACGTCTGCTTTTCCGGCGCTTCAACCAGAGCAGCCAATATGCATTTATGCAATTTTTTTGTTTCACAAATGTATTTTACTGTGCAACAAAAAGTCAAACCAAAAATCGGACGGTTTTTCGCTGTGTTTTTCACTGTTCAAACCGTCCGATCTACATGACATATTTATAATTTTATCGCTTTATGCACATCCGCCCTTATTGCTGAAACAGCACCAATCTCGATACCTTTCCTTCCGCATCCGCCCAGATCGCGCATTTCTTTCCCGATTCCAGATCGTCTGCGGTCACGATGTTCCGGGTTAAATACGGCAGAATATGTGTCTCAGCGCTGATAGTATAAGTCACGCCATCCTCTGCTTTCACATAGACGGTATCATCATTCTCGGCACTCTTTTTCACCGACTCGATCTCTGTGTAAACCGGCACGGCGCTCACATCGGTTACATGGACGAAGAAGAGCTGTCCGTTCGTGATAGGCGGCTCGCTCATCGTCATCGCCTCCCCGATGTAGGCATATACAACGGTTCCCGTCTCCGCCTCGGTCATATCGACCGGATTGCCTGTCTCTGCGTCAAAAATCGGCGTTTCCGGTGAAAATGTGATCACCATCTCGCCGGCACTGCTGATTCCCGACTGATTGTCAATCGTGACGGAATCACTGGTAACCTCCGAAACCGGACCATAAACACAAATAAATTCGGATGAAACCTTCTTTCCTGTACCGGATGCCGGGCCGGACGGGGCGTTTTTCTCGATAACCGTATTACTCTCGCTGGTTTCCGCTGCAGTAGTCTCCCCAGCTGCCTTCGTATCTTCGACAGCCGTCTTATTCTCCTCATCGCCCGCTTTTGCACTGGAAGCGCACCCAAGCGCACCTACCGACAGTGCTGCACAAATCCCCGCAATATATAACGATTTTTTTTTCATAATTTGAATCTCCTTCCGACTGTTCTTATGCCTGCTCCCTATCTGTTCCCAGGGACTTCTCTGAAATTTTTCAAAACTTCCCAGGCACTTTTTAGTTTCTAAAACCAGTGAAATATTTTTCTTTATACTCTGTATTCAGCTCTTCTATCTGGTTTTCTCTGTTCTAACAGTCTACCCTATTTCATTCAAAAGTAAAAGTGCTTTTTTCTTACGGATTTCTGATATTTTATTACTGTTCACGCATACATGCCCAGTAACGGAATTTGCCGTGGCTTCGCATTTAAATACGGCAAATTCCTGCTGCCACCACGTTTTCTTACGGCACTTTCGGTTCCAAAAGTGCCTACAGTAACGATATTTTCCTTTGCCGGTCAGGAGGTCCATACAAAGCTTCAGCAACTGTGCTGCCATGTAACATTTCACTCCACTTCCTCTTCTATCAGCTCCACACGGCAGATCTGTGGAAAATTTACCGCGATCTCCCCGCCTATATTTTCAAGTCCAGGCTGATTTCCACTCCTTATTTCCGCCAACCACAAAACCTGCTGGTAATAGTCGATTTTCTTCAATCGTCCTACTGCCGTTCGGTAAGCGCCGCCATCCTTGTGCACGTCCGGTTGGAACCAGGTCACAGAAAGCCGAACCGTCTCGCCACGCATCAGCTGCTCCTCCGCTTCCACAAGCGTCTGATTGATCATCTCACGCACGCTGTCATCCAGATCGATCTCCCGCTCGGTCAGACGCGCCTCCTCCTCTACCGCCTCCTCATAGCCATTCAGTGCGGCAAACGAGGCGAACTGCGCCGCCCGGTCCTCCACCGGCATCCGTGCATGGCGCAAGGGAAATGGGTAAGAATGACCGAGGATATCGCCGTAGCGGCGCTGGGCGTCACTTTCCTGCCCTTTTTGGGTTTGGCTTCGTCCACCTTTTAAGTTTTCAAATTCATTCACTCTATATTGATCTTCCATCTATGCCTGATGCCCCCCGATCTGCCCGTTCCGCTCCTTGGCGGTCGCGCCTTCCTCAAAGTTCATCCCGCGCAGCACCGCATTTTTTCCATATTTTTTCTTGATCGTCAGAAGCGCTTCCTGCATCCGGCGCTCCCGCTCGCGTTTTTTCTGTTCTTCCTTCTCTTTTGCTTCCTTTTTTGCGTAATCGGTAAACAAATCAAGCTGTTCAAATGTTTCCTTCTGTTCACGCTCTTTCGCCATTTTCTCATTTACCACATGGCATGCCGAGAGCGACATCCGGCGGATGAGAAGCGCCGGGTTGACAATCTTATCATACAGAGCCGCCATCGCCTCCAGAAGCTCGCTTGAGGACGAAGTCGCACGCGGCAGATTCCACGTTCCATGTGCATGCTTCGGCACACGCCGCCCGTAGCGATCGGTTGTTACCGGTCCCTTGTATACTTTCCGTATCTCCGGGCGGGTCAGGTTTTCGATGTCATATCCGACCGTTAGAACGAGCTGATCGGTCACCAGCCGTTTTTCCACCAGCTCCAGCGAGATCCCGTCAATCATCTCCTGAACCACGATCCGCGCCTTGTCCGCCGTGTACGGACAGTGAAGCACCTGTCCGCAGCCCAGGCTGCTGCTCTGCGGCTTGTACGCCCGTATCTGTGCGATCGTGCACGACTCATAGCCCCACGCATGGTCAATCAGAAGCTCGGCGTTGATGCCGAACATCTGGTACAGCAGTTCCTCGCTGTAAAACTCGCCCGGTTTTCCCAGTGAACAACGCGCAATATCGCCCATTGTCCGAAGTCCCGCCTGCCAGAGTTTCTTCTGATAGCCCGGTCCAACCCGCCAGAAATCAGTCAGCGGCTCATGCGTCCACAAAAGCTCCCGATAACTCTGCTCATCCAGCTCGGCAATCCGCACGCCGTCCTTGTCCGCTTCCACGCGCTTCGCCACAATATCCATCGCCACCTTGCACAGATACAGATTCGTCCCGATCCCCGCCGTCGCCGTGATGCCTGTTTCCTTTAACACCGTGCGGATGATGCGCTTTGCCAGCTCGCGCGGCGAAACCTTGTAAATTCCCAGATATTCCGTAACATCCATGAATACCTCGTCGATCGAATACACATGGATGTCCTCCGGTGCCACATACCGGAGATAAATCTGGTAGATCTGCGTGCTCCATTTCATATAGTGCGCCATTCTCGGCGGCGCAACCAGATAGCTGACCGCCAGCGACGGATCCGCCTTTAATTCATCATTTCTCCACGATTTATCCCGGAACTGGCGTCCCAGCGCTCGTCTGCGGCGTTCCTCATTGACTTCCCTAATCCGCTGAATCACCTCAAATAACCTGGGACGCCCCGGCACACCATAGGATTTCAGCGGCGGCGATACCGCCAGACAGATCGTTTTCTCCGTCCGCGATGGATTCGCCACGACCAGATTCGTCGTCAACGGATCCAGACCTCGCTCGACGCACTCGACCGATGCGTAGAACGATTTTAAATCAATGGCAATGTACGCGCGCCTGGAAACTGTTTTCTGCATGGCAGGCTCCTCCCTTCTCTATGAATTTAAAATTTGAGCGCCACTGGTAAAAAATCATCTCACAAAATCAAGCACAGAAAGATTCCGAGCGTACACATGAAAATCCAGTTAAAAACTCACTAAGTGCTTCTATTATAGCATAACCATCAGCTTCACGAAATACTCAAATCCAAACATGTGTTTTGCAGCAGCAATAAAAAATGTGCCTTGGCACATCCGGGCGTCTCGCGCGGTCGCTTGCGACATGTTTCTGCTTCGCGCGAGTGTGCATCCTCGCGGAGCATTTTGGGTTTCATAGGACGTATTTCCTATGAAACAAAAAACCTCCAGTCCATTCGAATGAGAATCACATTTCTCATCCAAACAAACTGGAGGTTTTCTATCTCACCAAGTTTACCTCTTGGATTTATTTACCATTTATTTCTGGCATTATAACTGCGGACCAGCCTTTACCAGAGCCTTGCCAGCTTCGTTTCCTTCGTATTTAGCGAAGTTCTTGATGAAACGGCTTGCCAGATCTTTTGCTTTCTCTTCCCACTCAGCCTCGTTTGCATAGGTATCGCGGGTATCCAGGATAGCCGGATCTACGCCCGGAAGCTCGGTCGGTACTTCGAAGTTGAAGTACGGGATTTTCTTGGTCGGAGCTTTCTGGATATCGCCGTTTAAGATAGCATCGATGATACCACGGGTATCTTTGATGGAGATACGTTTGCCGGTTCCGTTCCAGCCTGTATTTACGAGGTAAGCTTTTGCTCCGCTCTTCTCCATTCTCTTAACCAGCTCTTCTGCGTATTTGGTCGGATGCAGCTCCAGGAAAGCCTGTCCGAAGCAAGCGGAGAAGGTCGGGGTCGGCTCGGTAATGCCGCGCTCGGTACCAGCCAGTTTTGCTGTAAATCCGGATAAGAAGTAGTACTGTGTCTGCTCCGGTGTCAGGATAGATACCGGCGGAAGTACTCCGAATGCGTCTGCAGACAGGAAGATAACGTTATTAGCTGCCGGTGCAGAGGATACCGGACGTACAATATTCTGAATATGATCGATCGGGTAGGATACACGGGTGTTCTCGGTTACGCTCTTATCAGCGAAATCGATCTTGCCGTTCTCATCCAGGGTAACGTTCTCAAGCAGTGCATCACGTCTGATAGCGTTGTAGATATCTGGCTCAGACTCTTTATCCAGGTTGATAACCTTCGCGTAGCAGCCGCCCTCGAAGTTGAATACACCGTTGTCATCCCAGCCGTGCTCGTCATCACCGATGAGAAGACGTTTCGGGTCGGTAGAAAGGGTAGTCTTGCCGGTTCCGGAAAGTCCGAAGAAGATAGCGGTGTTCTCGCCATTTAAGTCGGTGTTAGCAGAGCAGTGCATAGCAGCGATGCCCTTTAACGGAAGGTAGTAGTTCATCATGGAGAACATACCTTTCTTCATCTCTCCACCGTACCAGGTGTTGATGATAACCTGCTCGCGGCTTGTGATATTGAAGACAACAGCTGTCTCAGAGTTTAATCCAAGCTCTTTGTAGTTCTCAACTTTAGCCTTGGAAGCGTTGTATACTACGAAGTCCGGTTCGAAATTAGCCAGTTCTTCGTCGGTCGGAACGATGAACATATTCTTTACGAAATGAGCCTGCCAAGCAACCTCCACAATAAAACGGATCGCCATACGGGTGTCTTTATTTGCGCCACAGAAAGCATCTACTACAAACAGTCTCTTGTTGGAGAGCTCATTTAAAGCGATATCCTTTACTGCGTTCCAGGTCTCTTTGGATGCTACATGGTTGTCGTTCTTGTACTCGTCTGAAGTCCACCATACTGTGTCCTTAGAGTTCTCATCCATAACGATGAATTTGTCTTTCGGGGAACGTCCGGTATAAATACCTGTCATAACGTTTACTGCACCAAGCTCGCTGACCTGACCTTTTTCATAGCCCTCCAGCTCCGGTTTGGTTTCTTCTTCAAACAGCATCTCATAAGAAGGGTTGTAAACAATCTCCGTTGTTCCTGTGATTCCGTACTTGCTTAAATCGATCTTAGCCATCTTAATACCCCTTTCCTGTTATCCGGCGGCTCCCGTCTGTGTGAAATTGTCAGCTTCGCTGACCAGAATCATGCGCCAAGTCTCACGGACGTTCGACTTAAATTTTGTCTGACATTTCTCACCGAACCGGGGATTTCAGTGTCCCCCACTGTACATGTGTATAGTTTGCAACCGCTTTACCTTTTCACGGTTCTTATATTTTGTACAATGCGAAAACTCGCCTTTTCTTCTCTTTATCTATTTTTACCAAAAGAGATTACTTCATCATTCTAATGCATTCATGGTAAAAAATCAAGCGAAATCGCGAAATGATTGATATTTTTTTATCAATTTCATTATTTCAAATATATCTGTCACTCACAGCGTCTAAATCGTTTAAGTTTTAAAATCACACGTACCACACCGCTTCATTCGTCGCTGAAATGGCATCCGTACCCGCCTCAAAGGCCGCCATCACATCTTTTTTGTCAGACAGCAGTCCCCCGGCGATCAGCGGAATATCGGTGTACTCGCGCATGATCTTAAGAATCTTCGGCATCACCCCCGGCATGATCTCGACTGCATCCGGTCGGAACATTTCGATCTGTTTTTTCAATGTATCGAGTGCGATCGAATCCACAACAAAGGTTCTCTGGATCGCATAAAGTCCCATCTCCTTCGCGCGCTCCACCAGTGTATTTTTTGTGCTGATAATACCGTCCGCCCGCGTATTGTGGGCGATAAAATCGACCGCCACCCTCTTGGTGCTCAGTCCCTGGATCATATCCACGTGGACGATCGCCACCTTCCCGGCGTCCTTGATGCGCGCTACAATCTGATCAATATCACAGATCGTGCCAAACAGCACAAATACTACCTTACATTCAGATTTAAGACTTTTTTCCAGCCCTTCCCAGCTCTTAATCGCTGCGATTATCGGAGATTCCTCCAGTAATTCAAGCATTGTCATTCTATGCTTCCTCTTCTCTCATAGTCTTGAGTATTTCTCCCATCTCTTTCAGCCCTGTGAAAATCGCATCCGGCACGACATCCGCCTTCGGTACATCCTCCAGCTTCGTCTCGCCGGTCAGCACCAGGATTCCGTGTGCCCCATTTACCACGCCGGTTTTCACATCCGTGTAGATCCGGTCGCCGACAAACGACATTGCCTCGCGCTTTGCCCCGGTCATCTCCAGAACCATATCCACGGTCTCCTTGAATGGTTTTCCGACATACTTCGGCTTCTTTCCAGTCGATAAGGAGATTGCCGCGCACATTGCGCCGCAGTCCGGGATAAAACCATCCTTCGTCGGGCAGTTGATATCCAGATGCGTTGCCAGGAACACAGCGCCGTTGCGGATATACGTGCAGGCGCGCTCCAGCTTCTCATAGGTCAATGTCATATCAAAGCCAATCACGACCACATCCGGCATCTCCCTTGTCAGAAGAATGCCATTTTCACGGAAATTCTCCTCCAGGTCCGGCGTTCCCACCAGATAGACTTTCTTTTCAGGATAATACTCTTTCAGATACTGAATCATCACATCCCCGGATGTAATGATCTGATTTCTTTTAATATAACACCCCATTTTTGCCAGTTTGTCAATATATGTTTTCGGAGATTTCGACGAATTATTCGTAAAAAACACATATCTCTTCCCTGCTTTCTTCACTTCCTCCAGGAAATCCAACGCCCCGTCGAGCACATCCGTATCCAGATAAAACGTCCCGTCCATATCGAGGACAAACAGCTCTGTCTCCTTTAAAATTTCACGTTTTTCCATGCCTCTCTCCTTGTAATTTATCTCTGTAAATATGTACCTGTAAAAAAGATTTTCTTCAAAACAACTTTATCCAATCCTGCCCAAATATGCAAGCAGGTTTTTCATATATTTCAATTTCAAAAATGGGAAGCTGCACAAACTTTTTCTATGAGTCTGTACAACCTCCCATCTCTCATCCTATATTCTGTGTCGGGGCTGTCGGTGTCACCTTCACGATTCCTTACGCCCGCTCTACATTCTTGCTCGCCACAACTGCAATCCCAGTTCCAGCGCAGTCATCAATGATCACATCCCCGATATGCACCGGAGCAGCCACCTTCACGGCGCGGATCTCCTTCATGCAATCAAAGATTTTGCCCTTCGGGATATCCGAAGCCGTCTTGACCGCTGTTCTCTCGATCGTGCCGCCCTCGACGCGTACCGTTGAGGTAACGATTCTCGTCGGATTGGTTACCTCTTTCTTTGCATACGCCTCGCCGCGCGGGCATGTATTTCCTTCTACCTTGATCTCGTCATTTCCCATCGTCACAGTGAGCTGACAGCCCAGCGGACATCCGATACAGGTCAGTTCTCTTACTTCCATCACTCATCCACCTCCGTGCAAATGGTTATTTCTTTCAGATCCGGATATTTCTCCAGACTTTCCTTCGTCAGGATTACCTGCTCCATCTCACCCGGTGCCAGCACGCGTTTTTTGCGGCTGCTCACACGCTCTCCGTCAAAATAAACGGAAATGCTGCGGTTTTTATAAACATCTGCCACACGGAAACGAACCGTCAGCTTGTCTGCCATCGCCTCGGTATCGATCGACTGCGGTACCGTGTAGCGGACGCCATTTTCTGCCTTGAGTGTCACGCTGTGACCTTTCTTCGTCTCGCCGGATTTCACATATTTCGCTGCGTTCTGTCCTGCCAGCGCCGCCTCCTCGGATACATAGTCAACCAGATCATGTACATGAAGCACGTTGCCGCAGGCAAATACACCCTCGATGCCTGTTTCCAGACGGTCATTGACCATTGGGCCGGAGGTAACCGGGTTCATCGCCACGCCCATATTTCTCGTCAGCTCATTCTCCGGAATCAGGCCACAGGATAACAGAAGCGTATCACAGTCATAGTGCTCTTCGGTACCCGGAATCGGTTTGCGGTCCGGTCCGACCTGTGCCAGCGTAATGCCTTTCACGCGCTCTTTTCCCTCGATATTCACAACCGTATGGCTTAACTTCAACGGAATATCAAAGTCATTTAAGCACTGTACGATATTTCTCTTCAGACCGCCCGAATACGGCATCAGCTCCGCTACAACCTTAACCTTTGCGCCCTCCAGTGTCATACGTCTCGCCATGATCAGTCCGATATCGCCGGAACCGAGGATGACAACCTCTTTACCGACCATATGTCCCTCGATGTTCATGAGACGCTGTGCCGTACCAGCAGTGTAGATACCTGCCGGACGATACCCCGGAATGTTCAGGGCGCCTCTCGGACGTTCGCGGCATCCCATCGCCAGGATAATCGCTTTTGCCTTGATGAGCTCCAGTCCCTCGCTGCGGCTTACGACTGTGATCTCTTTGTCTTTATTGATATCCAGTACCATGCTGTTTAAGCGGTACGGAATTTCCAGCTTTTTCACTTCTTCCTCATAACGTGCCGCATACTCCGGTCCGGTCAGTTCTTCTTTAAAGGTATGAAGACCAAAACCATTGTGGATACACTGATTTAAGATACCGCCCAGCACGCTGTCGCGCTCCAGAATCAGAATATCCTCTGCGCCGCTTTTCTTTGCCGCTGCTGCCGCTGCCAGTCCAGCCGGACCTCCGCCGATAATTACAATGTCATGCTGAATCATGGTTATGCCTCCTCACCTTTTATCATTTCGGAACCTTTGCGGTTTTTGCAGATCTCTGTGATCGGGATTCCCGTCTCACGGGAGAGAATTTCCATCGCTCTCGGAGTGCAGAAGCCTGCCTGACACCGTCCCATACCCTGACGGACGCGTCGTTTGATGCCATCCATCGAGCGTGCGCCGAGTGTACGGGTGATCGCATCCACGATCTCCCCCTCGCTGATTGTCTCGCAACGGCAGACGATTGCGCCGTATGCCGGGTTCTTGCGGATCAGTTCTGCGCGTTCTTCCGTATTTAAACGTGCTGCTTTCACGATGCCCTTGCGGATCGGATTGAAATTCGGATTCTTGCCAAATCCAGCTTTTTCCTCGATCATCCCAGCCAGATATTCACCGATCGCCGGTGCGCAGGAAAGTCCCGGAGACTCGATTCCGGCTGCATCAAAGAAGCCCGGTGCGTCCTCCGCCTCACCGATGATGAAATCATCGCCGTCCTCATGGGCACGCAGGCCGGAGAAGGAAGTGATGACCTGACGGAACGGAATGTTGTTGACACTCTTGGCTGCCTTCTCACATGCCTCTGCCAGTCCCTCGGCGGTCGTGTAGGTTCCGTCCTTATCTTCCTGATCCACCGCGGTCGGTCCGACTAAGAGATTTCCGTGAATCGTCGGGCTGACGAGGATTCCCTTGCCATACTTGCCCGGAAGCTGGAAGACAGTCGCTGATACGTGGTTGCCTGCCTCTTTATCGAGCAGGCAGTACTCGCCGCGGCGCGGCACAATGTGAAGCTTCTTTTCCGAAACCATGTTGTGGATCTCGTCAGAATACACGCCGGCTGCGTTCACGACATATTTTGTCTCGAAGACACCGTTGTTGGTTATCACACGGTATCCTTCTGTCGTTTTTTCAACTTTTTCTGCTTTTGTGTTGAATACAAATTCAACGCCGTTATCACAGGCATTCTCTGCCAGCGCGATCGTCAGACCAAATGGACATACGATGCCGCCAGTCGGTGCATAGAGCGCTGCCACAACCTCCCCGCTGACGTTCGGCTCCATCTTGCGGACCTCATCGCCGGTCAGAATGGAAATATCCGGCACACCGTTTGCCACGCCTCTCTCATAGAGTGCCTGCAGCGCCGGGAGGTCCTCCTGCGCGAAGCAGAGTACCAGGGAGGAATTCCGCTTGAAATCAAAATCGAGTTCTTTGGATAAATCTCCCATCATGGCGTTGCCTTTTACATTGAGCTTTGCTTTTAAAGAACCTGTCTTTGCGTCATAGCCCGCATGGACGATAGCACTGTTTGCCTTCGATGTGCCGGAGCAGACATCCTCTTCTTTTTCCAGAAGCACGGTGCGGCACTCATATTTCGAAAGCGCTCTGGCGATGCTGCTGCCGATGACGCCACCTCCGATAATCACTACGTCGTATGTATTTCCGTTCATACTGTGATCCTCCATTATTTATACTAAATGTTTTCTTGTTCTCGTTTCAACTATCCTGTTTGTTTAGACAATTCATCCTATTTCTGCTGCATTTCGTGCGTAAGCCCATCTGAACCCTTTAGCTGCTACAGCTCCTCTGCAAACCGGATCTCCTCCATCGCCTGAATATCGCTCAGAAGTGTTTTTCGAAGCGACTTGTCCTGCACTTCCACCGACATCGTCGCGGAGGGACCCTCGCCCTTTAACTTATTCTTGGCAATATCAAAAGACACGATTTTCACATTCTTAGAACGCATGGTATCCATGAACGCCCCAACACACCGGCTGCTGGTAAATTCCAGATAGAAATCGAACACCTTTGCATGCTCATGAATCATTGTATCCACACGTGTCAGGAGTTTCAAGGTAACCGCAATCAGAATCAGACCGTAAACCGCACCGTCCACAAATCCGATACCGGCTGCCAGTCCTTCACAGGCGCAGACCCAGAGACACGCCGCTGTAGTCAATCCACGCACCTGATTACGCCCGGTTACCATGATCGTGCCAACCCCTAAAAATCCGACACCGCTGATAACCTGCGCGCCCATCCGCGCCATGTCCGCTTTTGCAGATGGAAATGTCCGGAACATATATTCACTCGTCAACATGACAAGCGCTGAACCCAGGCAGACCAGCACATGCGTCTTGATGCCCGCACCGCGCCGTTTCAGGCCACGGTCAATTCCAATGAACATTCCCACCGCCAGCGAAAACAGCAGGCGAATCCAGATGCCGACCGCTGTCCAGGTCGCCGCCGTCTCCACAATCCATTTCCAAACTGCCATTTTTTCTCCCTCTGCAAGCCCGTAAAGCTTCTAGAACACAGCTCTTTTTCGCTCCACAAGACTCTTCCATGACCGATACCGGTATCTTTTATGGAACAAAAAAGAGCAGAAAGCATCCGTATTTCTACGTTTGCCTTTCTGCTCTTAATCTCACAGGCTTTATTATATCCAATTTATTAACGTTTTGTCAATCTGTTTCTATGCTGCGCCGTACAGAAGATCCGGTACACATGTAATTAAGAACGGGCAGAAGGTCAGAAGCAGAAGAACAACCAGAAGGGACACGATAAATGGCCATACTTCCTTCAGGAACTCACTGATCGGACATCCCGTGATACCACAGGTCGTGAACATCATCGAACCGAACGGAGGTGTAATACCACCGATCATGATGTTAACGATCGCTACCAGTCCAAAGTGGTAATCATTGATTCCAAGCTGTCTTGCAACCGGAAGCAGCAGAGGTGTAATAATCATCAGCGCCGCGCCGCCTTCCAGGAACATACCCATAATCAGAAGAATTACGTTGCATGCCATAAGGAACAGCCACTTGTTGGTTGTCAGGCTTAACATACCAGTTGCCACGACTCTCGGCAGGTTAATCCAGGTCATGTAGTAACCGAATACATTCGCTGCAACCATGATCAGGACAACGCTGGAAGTACCGGCGATACTGTCAAGCAGGATCGGAACCAGATGCTCTTTCAGGGATAGTTTCTTGTAAACGAAACGTCCGATAATAATACAGTAAAGAACGGCTACCGCACCGCCCTCAGACGGGGTAAACATGCCAAAACGCATTCCCAGGATGATACCAAATGGGAAGAACAGACCCCAGAAAGAGGTAATACCCTGTTTCACGATCTCTTTCAGAGACGGGAATTTTTCACGGGTGGTCGGGTAGTTTCTCTTATGTGCAATAATCGAAACAACGATCATCATCGAGATTGCCATCAGAATACCCGGAATATAACCAGCCGCAAACGTACGACCCAGGGAAATCTGTGCAATCAGTGTAAAAACGATCAGGTTTACTCCCGGCGGAATAACCGGTGTAGCAGCCGAGGAAGCCGCTGTGATCGCTGCGGAGAACGCCTTGGAGTAACCTCTCTTCTCCATCTCCGGAACCAGCATCTTGGACTGCATCGCACAATCTGCGTTGGCCGAACCGGAGCATCCGCCCATCAGCATACTAAGTACTACGTTTACCTGTGCCAGACCGCCTTTCATATGACCGGTCAGCACTTCCGCGAAATCCATCATCTTGTCACTGATGCCGCCGTAGTTCATGACGGAACCAGCCATAACGAAAAATGGAATCGCTAACATCGAGAACGACTGTGTAGAGGTCATAACCTTCTGTAAGATCAGCCAGTTTTTACTGGTTGTATCAATAAATGTAAAATAAAAGAAGGTTGAACCAAACAGTGCATATACAATCGGCATTCCCAGGAAATAGAGAATAAATACCATAAAAATCGGAACGAGTTCAATTAATTCGAGTCCCATCAGTTATTTCCCCCTTTCCCTTTAAATACCTTGATAATATCCTTAACCAAAAAGTAAATACAGAAAATCAGTGAAAGCCCAAATCCGATCGGAACCGCGCCGGAAATATACCAACTCGGAACACGCAGCGTATTCGTCAGCTTATCCATCGTGTTCATCACATACTGGACGCTTGTTCTGGTCAGCATAATCAGAGTAACAAGCTCCAGAAGATCCATAATAACCTTAACAACTTTTCTTATCTTCTCCGGAAGAATGTTGATCAGGATGTCTACGCCCAGATGTGCGTGCTTACGGTACGCATATGCGCTTCCAATAAAGACGGTCCAGACGAAGAGCCCCGTAGCGACCTCTTCCGACCAATACAACGGTCTTTTCAGGAAATAGCGCATAAGGACGTTTGCGTTTACAACGATTGTACAGAGTGTCAGTGTCACGCAGGTAATAATTGCATCCAGGTTTACCAGCACCGACCCCAGTGTGATTTTTTTCTTTTCCATAGTCTATCCTCATGCATTCATAATGGCAGTCAGTTTTGCATAACCGACGACTGTTCTGTCATACAGCCATCTTTCCAGCAGTTGTAACTGTTCAGTACCTTCACAGTCACGCGCAAAAATCCATTAAAAATTGCCTACGGCAATGGGATTTTTGCCTGCTGGCCCATGTTTTCGTACGGTCAGCGCAGTAAATGCGCAGACCTACTGAACAGTTACCAGCAGTTTCATATTTCCGGCACTATACGTTTGTCGGAAGTCTGCCCGGACCTCAGACAATCTTCTTTGTTCTGACAGCCCGGGCAGATATACTTTCTTCTTTGCAGCGGTTCTGATAACCGTTACGTTTTACCATTTCATAATTGCTTTAAAATACTGTATTTGCTCGGAACAATCTACATTATTCGTTCTTTGCACGGTAGTCATTCAGGAAATCAACCAGTTTCTGATGAAGTTCCGGATCTGCGCCGTACTCGTCTACGATCCAGTCATAAACCGGAGCACAAGCCTCTGTGAATGCGTCAATATCTACATCGTTCCACTCAACGCCTTTGTCTTTCAGGAACTCGATCATGGAAGCTTCGTCGTTCTCAGCATTTTCCTGCTCCCACTTACCAGCTTCTACACAGCACTCATCCAGAATGTTTCTCCATTTTTCCGGGATGGACTGATATACGTCCTCAGCCATGAATAACCAACGGGTTGCGATGAAGTGGTTCGTGTTTGCAACTTTCTTGGTGTACTCATAAGCACCTGTATCCTTCAGGGTGGAGATGGAACCTTCGAAACCATCAACAACACCACTGGACATAGCAGATAAGCACTCCGTAAAGCTCATTGCAGACGGGGTAGCACCCAGACAGGTGATCGTCTTAACAAACAGCGGAGACTCGGTCGAACGCATGATCAGACCATTTAAGTCAGCCGGTTTCTCAACTACCTTGTTCGTACATACGCTTCTGAATCCGAACGAATAATGTGTATCCAGAACGTGGATGTTGTGCTCGCTTGCCAGTTTTGCATTCAGATCTTTTACAATATCAGAATCCATCACTGCATTATACTCTGCATTGTTCTTGTAAAGCATCGGTCCAACTAATACGTTGTAATCGCCGATGTAATCAGCAAAGTAGGACGGCTCCTCCAGACCCATCCAGACAGCGCCGTTGTGTGCCTGTGCTACAGACTCCGCGTAGCAGTCAAGCTGGTTCTGTCCGTAATACTCCAGAGTGATATGACCATCGGTCTTCTCTTTTACCAGGTCTGCCAGATATTCGCTGGCTTTGTAGTTCCACTCTGCCGGCTGAAATACGTTGGAAAACTTGATGGTGATGTAGTAATCATCCGCAGATGCCTCGTCACCTGCTGCCGTTCCTGCGTCTGCTGCCTTTGTGTCAGTCTTTGCGCCGCTGCCGCCGCAGGCCGCCAGGCTCATCGCCATCGTTGCTGCCAGTACTACTGATAATACTTTTCTCATACGTTTTCTCTCCTTTTTCTTAACCTCCCCCAGTCATCTTTCTGACCGGTTCATCAACAGTTTCTACTACTTTCTAAATAAATTACCATTTCAGCATTTAGGCAAAAAAATAGCACCATTTTTAAAAAACAGTCTTTTCCAGCTGTTTCTAACCATGGCGCATCTCTTCGTCTCTGCTTTTGGTCCTTTATTCATCTTTTACCTAATTTTAACACTTATTTTACGATTAGGCAAGCTATTTTGTCGAAATTATATAATTTTTCTCGATTTTAGTCGATTTTTATGTGATATTTTTGTAACAATCTTGTTTATTTTTTATCAACATTACAGATTTAACAGATCCAGTTGCGGAAACAGGGAAGAAACAGTATACTACTTCTTAAGATATTTTCTATGCTTCTATATACTGTTTTTATATAGGTGATGATTGATTTTTTATATGAAAGGGCTTACCATGATTTACTATAAGATAGAAATGCACCACAACGAAAAAACCTTCGAATCCCTGTCCCGGATGCAGTACGATCTCTTCTGCGCTTCCAACCGGATCACGCGGACGATCTTAAGCATCCTGTTCATCGCCGGAGGTATCATCAATCTAAGCGAGTGGTGGGGCATCCTCTTAGCCGCCTACGGCTGCTATCTGACGACCAGCACCTACAGCTCCGCCAACCACACCGCCCACAAGCTCGCCGAACAGATCAAAAAAAGCGGCATGCCGTTCCCGGCGTCCCGCTATGAATTCCGTGAAAATCATCTGGAAGTCTATTCTCTTCCGAAAAACACCCGCGAAAGCACACTGGCTTACAATGAATTTGAAAAGCTGGGTGAGGACCGCGATTATTTCTATCTGTTCCGCGATTCCTACGGCGGGTATATGGTGCCGAAAAAGGGGATTGACGCAAGCGCGGGGTCCCGTTCAAATTCGGATGAGAGCCAGAATTTGAAATCAATTGGCGCGTTTCGGGAATTTTTGGAAAATAAGAGTGGGAAACGGATTTACAGGAAGACGATTCCGCTGGTTCGGGTGATGCAGGCGTTGAAGAAGAAAAGATAGTCGATAGATATAAACTATAAAATAGTTCAACAACTATAAAAAGCCACGATTTGAACTCTTTGATTCAGATCGTGGCTTTCTCAAAAACCTGCTGTTCTATTCTGTTTTTCTGCCAAAAATCTTCTGCAGTTCCTAGAATCAGCCTTACCGCGTGGTGCTCAAACGTTTTTGCAACACTTGTGGCTAAAAAATATCAATGCAGTTATTTTCTTCTATCTCTGCGCCACCTTATGCGGATTCAGAATATTCTTCGGATCAAACACTTTCTTGATTCCGTTCATCAGATCCAGGTTCTTCTCCGGCAGGGATTCTCTTAAATACGGCTTTTTCGCATATCCGATGCCGTGCTCGCCGGACACCTGACCTTCGAGTTCATGGGCTTTCTGATAGATCTTCTCCATTGCAGCAGACATCCGTTTTTCCCACTCTTCATCACTCAAATCGTCTTTCAGGATGTAGGCGTGCAGATTTCCGTCGCCCGCATGACCGAAGCTCTTGATGCGGATATCAATTTCATTGTGGAGATCGTGCAGATACGTCACCATCTCATTGACACGGCTTCTCGGAACAACCATATCGACCTCATCCATGTAAGTCGTGGATCCCTTGATTGCCTCCAGGAAAGCGCCTCTGGCTTTCCAGATGGATTCCTCCCGCTCCTGGGTATCGGAAATCAGCACGTCCAGTGCGCCCTGTTCCAGGCAGAGTTTGACCACCTTGTCATACGCTTCTTCGATCTCCTCGGTGGAATTCCCATCAAATTTCAAAAGCAGATACGCATCCGACTGTTTATCCGGGAACGCTTTTCCTAAATACTCCTCGGCGTCTTCAATCACTTCCCGCTGCATGAACTCGATCGCGGTCGGGATCGTCTTAGATTTGATGATAACCGGGACGGTGTCGATCGCCTGTTTCAGGGTCGGGAACGGGATCAGAAGGCTGATGACACGCTTCGGAAGCGGCAGAAGCTTTAAGATCGCCTTGGTAATAAAGCCAAGCGTTCCCTCGGAACCAATAATCAGATCTTTCAAGTCATAGCCTGAACTATTCTTTACGACTTTGCCTCCAAACTGAGTGATCGTGCCATCCGGCAGAACCACTTCCAGCCCCATGACATAGTCTCTCGTCACACCGTATTTGACCGCACGCATACCGCCCGCATTCGTGCTGATGTTGCCGCCGATGGTCGCTGATTTCTCACCCGGATCCGGCGGGTAGAAGAAATCGTGATCTTCTACATAGGCGGACAATTCCATCAAAAGGACGCCCGGTTCCACCGTGACCGTCAGGTTTTCCTCATCCAATTCGAGAATCTGGTTCATCAGGGTGGTATCGATCATGATGCCATGTTCCATCGGAACCGAAGAACCAACCAGCCCCGTTCCGGCGCCCCTCGGTGTCACCGGAATCGTATTTTCGTATGCATATTTCATGATCGCCGCGATCTCTTCGGCTGATTTTGCCTTTACCACCACATCCGGATAACTGCTGGTGCCGCTCAGCTCATCGTGGCTGTACTCTTCGTTGATATTTTCACCTACGAGAACACGCTCGTCATCCTGAATTGTGTTTTTTATATATAAAATATCATCTTTATCTATTTTCTTGTAATTTCCCATGATATCCTGCTCTCCTTCCTGTGAATCTTTATCTTCCCATCTCAATCTTCTCAATCAGTCTCGGGAGAATCTCATAGAGATCACCAGTCAGGCAGTAATGTGCCGTCTTGAAAATCGGCGCTTTCGGATCTTTATTGATCGCGACGATCGTCTCCGCGTGATTCATGCCGGCAGTAAACTGGACCGCACCGGACACGCCGCAGGTGATGATGAGTTTTGGGCGGACCGTACGGCCACTCAGACCGATCTGGCACTTGGCATCCAGCCATCCGGCTTCCACCATCGGACGGGTGCAGGCAAGCTGACCTCCCAGCAGATCTGCCAGTTTTTCCAGCATTTTCAAATCTTCCGGCTTCTTCACGCCTCGTCCGGCTACCACCAGGACGTCAGCATTTTCGATAAAGGTTTCCTTCGGCTTTTCTACGATATCCAGAACCCTCACGTGGGAAAGCAGTTTTTCCTTCTCAATTGTACAGACCACAATCTCACCGCTCTCTTTCTCGGCACGCTCCGGTGCGTTCATGATCTTATAGCGCACGGTCGCCATCTGCGGACGGTGGTTCGGAGTCTTGATGTGCGCCATGATATTGCCGCCAAAAGCCGGTCGGATCTGGGATAAATCAGTATTTTCATCCATTTCCAGGATCGTACAATCCGCGGTCAGGCCTGTCTTCATACGGGCAGCCACACGCGGCGCCAGCTGTCTGCCGACCGTGGTCGCACCGACGAGAATAGACGATGGTTTTACTGTCTGGATGAAGTTTTCAAAAACAGCCGTGTACGGCTCGATCTGGAAACGTGCCAGTTCCGGTGCATCATAGACGAATACTTTATCTACATTATAATGAAGCAGTTCGTGTGCAGCCGCATTGATTCCATTTCCCATAAACAGGGCGTAAACCGGATGTCCCGTTACCTTGGAAAGTTCTCTCGCTTTTCCAAGAAGCTCCAATGTAACCGGATGCACCTTTCCATCCACGTGATCTACGTAAACGGCAATGCCCTTCCATGCACTCTTATCGACGCTCGGTTTTACCGCGTCTTCTACATATTCAACCGCGCCCTTCGGACCTTTTCTCACGCAGAGACGGCACATTTTACAGGCGGCGCTGATCGTCACCTTTCCGTCTTTTTCTTCCATCGCCCCGAACGGACAGAGCTTGATAAGTTCCTGATTATCCGGGATTTTGTCCTGATGTATGATTAACTCAGCCATGCTTCCACCTCCTACACGAATTTCATATCCACGATCTTCTGATACAGCCGGTCTGCCAGCTCTTCGCCGCTTCCGTCCCACATTTCCTTTTTGTCATTGACAGCTGGTGGAAAAATGCGCTGAACCTGCGTCGGGGAACCATTGAGTCCATAGTGCATCGCGTCTTTATCGTCCATATCCGCCAGGGAAAGAATCCGGATTTCACGGTCTTTCGTGTTCATTTTCCGGACATACGAAGGAAGTCTTGGCTGAAAAATGTCCTTGTCAACGGCTAAGAGACACGGAAACTGCACTTTCGCCACCTCGACCTCTTCCGGCAGATCCATGCTGACGGTGATGCCGTCCTCAGCAATCTGATTGATCTTGACAACATCTGCCACACTCGGGATATTCAGCCACTCGGAGATCTCCGGACCAACCTGCGCGGTGTCGCCGTCCGTTGTCTGTTTGCCGCAGAGGATCAGGTCAAAATCGCCGCAGCTCTTGATGCCCTGCGCAAGTGTATAGCTGGTCGCCAGTACATCCGCACCGCCAAATTTGCGATCCGATAAAAGCGTTCCGCCGTCCGCGCCCATCGCAAATGCCTCGCGGATCACCTGCTGCGCCTGCGGCGGTCCCATGGAAATGACGTGAACACTTCCGCCCACTTCTTCCCGGATCCGGAACGCCGTCTCCAGCGCGTACAGATCGTATGGGTTCATCTTCGAAGCCGCGCCGTCTCGTTTCAGCACGCCGGTAACCGGATCGACTTCTACTTTATTGCTTTCCGGTACCTGTTTGATACAGACAAGAATCTTCATTCTGTTTCCTCCTTCATATGGATGCTTTGTAAAAATCTTTAAATGATGGATGCTCTTCAGGTCCTCACAAATTTTAAAGAATTTTTAATCCGCATATTGGTTCTACCAATTTATTGAAAAGAAAAAGAATTTTGGTAGAACCAATTTTCTTTATTCGTTAGTATAGTGGGCTGCGTTCTGGTTGTCAACGATTGTTTATCTTTTCACATAGAATGTGTTTTTTCATTTTTTTCCAAAATTTCATCTATCATCCGGAAATGCCGGTCCAGTGCATCCTTCCCCGCTGCATTATCTTTGTTCCGCAGCGCTTCCGCAATCTGCCGGTGACAGAGATTCAGTGCTTCTTTCGCCTCTTTTGTCCGCAGAATTTCCGCGCGCATATTCCGGATGAAGGTATCGATCACGCCGGAACACGCCTCTAAAATATTGAGCAGCAGCACATTTCCCGACGCCTGTGCCAGTGTAAAATGGATCTGTTTATCAATCCGGGCGTTTTCCTGCTCGTCCATGCTCCGGTCAAGACGTTTTACCAGTTCTTCCAGCGCGTCCATCTGGCTCTCCGACGCATGTTCAACCGCCAGGGAAAACGCCTGCTGTTCCAGCGCATAGCGGATCTGGCTGATCTGCTGATAATTAATCTGGGACATCGCAAACATCATCCCCATCGTCTCCGCAATGCTTTTCTGAAATTCACAAGTGATGTAATTCCCCGAGCCCTGCTGGGAGGAAATCACTCCCGTCATATCCATGATCCGCAGCGCTTCCCGGACGGAATTGCGGCTGACTTCCAGCATCTGCGCAATCTCCCGCTCCGGAGGAAGCTTCTCCCCCGGACGCAGCTCGCCCGCCATGATGCGATTCTTGAAATATTCGATGACGCCTTTGTAGGCTTTTTCCTGTTTTTCCATAGACACTGCATTCCTTTCACTTTGTCTTTATCATATTTCAAGTCGAACGTCCGTGAGACTTGGCGCGTGATTCTGGTCAGCGAAGCTGACATATTCCTATCAGAATCACTGCGCATCCTCGCGGAGCGTTTATCTCAGTCGGAGACCCAACTCCCACTGAGACAAATTTGCTATTACTCACCACCTGAAGAGGTGGGAGTCTTCTCGACTGAGATAAAAATCCGGATTGAACCGAAAAGATTCTTTTTACAGAAAACTCTCCAATCTCGTCTCCTGCCAGCTTATAATCTCCTGCTCCAATTTACAGTTGTGCTCCAGCATATACCGCAATATTCCCGCATAGCTGCTGCCCTGTTTTATCATTGCTTCCGCCTTCGCCCGATCGGGTGCTTCCAATGGCTTCGCATATGTCTGAAACCGCTGCAATTCCTGCACACCCATCGCGCACAGCTGAAACGGCAGTCCCGTCTTTCGGATCAGATGCCCCGCGATCGCCAGACCATCTGGATCGAGATCGCCAAAATGATGCCAGGAAAGTCCCGGATTTTCTCTGGCGATCCGCTGCAATAGCGCCTGTTTCGTGCGGGTATGGTAGCCGCTCAGAAACAGATAAAATATATGTTCCCGCTCCAGCCGGTGAAACGAGGTCAGATTTTCCACCGTCATCAACGCCGCATCCCGGATCTGGATGCTTTTTGCCTTCTGGAATGTCTCAAAAGGGATCGACATCGGCAGATCGTGATAAATCCGAAGTTCGCGTCCGTCTTCAAGGCAGATCCGCGCATCCCCTTTCAGATAGATATACGCCGGATTGGAATAAATGTAAAATTCCTCCAGAAGCGCCGTCTGCCGCTCCCGTTCTTCTTCCAGCTCCGCAAGCGGTTCATCATACCGCCCCGTGTGCTCCAAAATTCCACACACTTTTTTCCGGTATATCTTTTCCCACTGTTTACTGTCATGCAGAACTGCCTCTGACATTTCCCGCTCCAGCGTAGTTCTCTGCTTTTCCTGATTTTCTTTTAAAAATTGCACCAGATTCCAGATAGCTTCTGCCTCGGTTATCTCTTTTTCTACCCTCTTTTCATCCAGCTTTCTCGCACGGCTGTTTTTCAGTGTCTGAAGCTTTTCTTTTCCATATGCCTCCAATAAATCGCATTGGCAGAAGCGATGATAAACCTCTTCCAGCCGTTTTTTTAGAATATTCTTTTCTGTCCGGTTCAGGCAGGCATAGTAATCTTCCCAACGTTCCGGGACAGCACAGATCTGACGGAGAATACCAGTATTCGGAGGAACTACATGAATAAGTCCCTCCGATTCCATCTGACGGATCAGTCGTTCAAATTCTTTTTCTTGGAAAAGCTGTTCCGGCGGGAGAAAATCTTTGTTGTAGCCCTTGAAAATATCGGATGGTTTGACCGAAAACACTTGTTTTACCTTGTTTTCACCGGCGTAGGTGACGCTTTTTTCGTATTGATCCAGCAATTTACTTAAAAGCTGTTCTTTCCACTCTTTCCGATCCGCCATTTTTTCTCCTCGTTTCCTATGCCTGCTTCACCAATCCTTCTACCGCATTCGTATACCGTCCTGTCACGATCAGGCTGACAGTTGAATCGATGAACTGACCGATACTGTTGATCTTCTCCGGCGGGGCTGCATAGAATACCTGGAAGTGATTTTCTTCGAAATAATGGACCATCTGCTCGATCCGCTCTCTCGACAATGCCGAGAACGCCTCGTCAATGAATGCCAGACGGGCGCAGCAGGTGTTTGCCGGGTAGCACTGCAAAAGACTCGCCGCCAGAATGATGAAATACGGGGTCTGCTTCTCGCCGTTGCTGGCGGAACCCTGTTTTTTTGATAACTCTGCCGTGATCTCAGTCTGTCCCTGACGGCTGCTGATCTCCATATCGTAAGAGAAATATCTCCTGTAATCCGTGTATTCCCACTCATCTTCTTCCGCCAGAATGATACTCATAAACTCCTGAATATCATTCTCCATCTCCTCGTCGTCGCGCGCCGAATTCATATAGACCTGCGGGGAACTCATATATTTTTCCAGACGCCTGCAGATGCGGAAGAAGAGAGCGCGGTCTGGCTTTTCTTTCATCACAAACTTGTAGGTATCGTTGCCAAACGGCATATGGCGCAGTTCACGGTTGATCGCGTCCATCTCACGTTTTGCCTCGCGGACATTCTCGTCAATCTCCGCCACGAAATCGTTCATAAACGCGCTCTCCAGCCGTCCTGCCTGCTCCTGCAGCTTCTGCTGGGCTTCCTCCACCTTGACGTGCGCCAGGTTCCGGTATTCTTCCCGGTACCACGGGATGTAACCAATGCCGCGCTTTCCGACGTCGATTCCCGCCAGGCGGCAATACGCCAGCTGTGCGTCCTCCAGCTGGCGCTCCCGCTCTGCCAGCATATTTTTGCTCTTGTCGATGGAAAGCTGTGTCGTCACGCGGATCGTGCCGCGCTTCTCGCTTTCGCGGTTATATTCCTCCAGCATCGCCTCTTTGAGTTCCATGTTGACAAGGCATTTTTCCTCATATGCCTTCTGGCATAAATAGATCTCCGTGCTGATACGGCTCAGTGTTCCTTCGCAGCCCTTTAAATCATTCTTACAGCCGCCAAGCTCACTCTGGTTCTGGTTCACACTCTCATTTGCCTCGCGTGCCAGCCGTCCCGCCGTCTCCAGTTCTTTCAGGACTGCGGTAAAGTCCGGATTTGCCTCGATCTCCTCGCGGTCCTTTACCAGGCTGTCCCTGCGCTTTTTGCAGTCCTTCAGCCCATATGCCGCGCCGAAATCGTAGTGTCCGCCGTCCCAGTCGATCTCCTTGATCGCATCACGGTATTTGATAACCTGTGAAAGTGCCTCTTTATCGGCCCGCTGAACCACCTGTAATTCTTCCAGTTCTTTTCTGGACTGTTCCAGCTGGCAGCGGATCGCGTCTGCGCCGAGACACAGCTCGGTCCGTCTCATATCCATCATCGCAACCGCATAGCTCTTCGCCAGCATGCCATCCCGCATGAGTCCGCCCTTCGGGTATTCATGCAGCTCTTCCAGATTTTCACAGAGATGAATGCCGTTTAACAGATAATTGGCGTAACGTCTCGCATAGACGTTCGGGATCCGCAGAATCTCCGCCGCGGAACCTTCCACCGCCTCTGTTTCCGGAAGCTTATCCGTGATCACGACATTTCCATCATAGATCCGCTCTTTCTGTAAAATCTGCATCGCCTTATGGCAGTGCGCGCCGTCCACGATGATATAGAAACGCTTTCTTCCCAGAAATGTCTCAACCGCCTTTCTCCACTCCGGAGCGGTCACCTCCTGGACCAATTCGGCAAAAATGTGGACCTCGGTCTGGATACCCTGTTTTTCTAACCCTCTCTGAATCTTATTCCGGGCATTTTCCACCTCCGCCGGGAACACAAGGATATTCGATTCCAGACGGCGGATCTTCTCCTGCAGCGCCCCTATCTCTTTTTCACGCTCTTTACACTGATCCTGCAGGTGGATCTTATTTTCCTCATAGATGCCGTCCTGACGGTGAACCTTCTCGCGGAATGCGTCAAACGCCTCCCGCTTCTTCGCCGTCTCCCCATCCGCCTGTTCCAGTGTCTCCAGATAGGTGTTTTCCGAGGATAAGGACGGAAGATCTGCTTCCAGAAGCTTGATAAGCGCGCTTATCTTCTTCTTCAATTTCAAAATCTGCGCCAGCTTGTCCTCCCAGTTCTTTTTCTCACGATCCGCTTCCTCGATCTGGCGTTTCAGGGAATCCAGGCTTTCCTGCATTCCCTTGACCATATCGTTATTTTCTGCAATTCGCAGGCGTTCCTGTGCGGCTTCCTGCTGTCTTGCGAGCTCTCCCGCCCGCTCGGTCAGGCGCCCGTACTGGTCTTTTAAAGCCTGATAACGGTTTTTCGTCTGCTTTTCTTCCTCTTCCTTCTCCCGGAGTGCCTGGTACGAAAGCATCAGCTCCCGGATGCGGAGTACCCGCTTTTTCTTCTCGTATTCGTCACTCTGGCGAAGCACCTCTTCGAGCTGGATTTTGCCCTGTCTGAGACTCTCATAGAGTTCCCGCAGGCGCTCAAACTGGCGCTTCTGCTCGCGCAGTTCCTCCAGCGACTGGACTTTTCCCGGTTCCAGGACACAGTCCTGAATAAACTGGTCGATATTATTTTCCGGGTTAAATGCCATCATTTTCAGAAGCTTTGTCCGGTATTTGACTGCGTCCACGCGGAGTCCCAGTGCCCGGAGTACCGCCTCCGTGCCGCGGTCCCGTCCCATAAAAGAGGAAAGCTTCATCGCCTCGCCATTCACTGTCAGCTCATTTTTCGGCGTGATGCGGAGTGCATTTCCCTCAATCCGTGTAAAATCGATATCGTCAATCGCCGCCCCAGGACAGATAAACCAGCTGCTGACCGGCTTGCCAGACTCACTTGGAGACTCAATGCATACTCCGACCGTGAGCGGCACTCCCAGCGTCGGATCGGAAAATTCCATCGCAATATAGCTGACAACGCTGCCATTTCTCAAATAACGCGCCTCGCCATTACTGCGCGTGTCGCCGCGCACATAGCCAAGCACCGTCCGGTCTCGGTCCTTCGCCGCCTTGTTAAACTGCGTGTTGCCCGTCAGGAGATAGGTCATCGCATCAAGCACCGTCGATTTTCCGCTTCCGTTGACACCGGTCACCAGGGTCGAACCTTCCAGCTCGATACAGACATTCTGGAAACGCGACCACTGGACCATCAAAAGTTTTTTCGCCGATTTCCTATTCATGATCGTCTGATTCTTCATCGCCGTCTTCCTCCTCTTTTGTCAGCTCCGTTTCCCATTCGTCCTCACGGCTCCACTTTTCCTGCATCCGCCGGTTGACATTTTCCACAAATTTGCCAAACTCCTGTGGTTCCAGCACAAACTGCATCGACGGATAAAGACAGATCCGGCAGTCCTCCTCGCCGAGCTTTCCAATCACCTGCAGAAGCTGATATTTGGTAAACAGCGTCAGAATCGATGCAAAACTGCTCTTGTCAATCTGATCCCGAATGCCGTATTTTTCCATCTCATAGCGCAGATCGGTCACCGAAATCTCAATATTTTTCGAAAGACTTCCAGAACGCACCCGGTCCGCATAGAGAGTCCAGAGGCAGCATAAAACCACACTCTCCATCTTTTTGAGTGTCACATGGTTGATCTGCAGTTTTCCATTCTCGCCGAGATCCCGGCAGTTCTGCAGCATAATCACACCATTTTCCCGGTCAATTACAATATCGTATCCGATATATCCCAGGTACGCTGAAAATGGTTCCGAACGCTTGGAGACAAAATAGTACGCTTTTTTGCTGTCCTCGTCACGGTCGCGCACGATAAAGGTCTGCTTCAGAAGACGCCTGACACTTTTCTGGAACATGTCCTTCTCAGAGGATGTATATTCATTCCATATTTCTTCAAATCCCATGTTTTATTTCTCCTTCCGGCGTTCGATTTTAAAGCGCCGCAGAAGCATCTGCTGCGTTTCCAGATAACCATCCTCCGCCTGTATCTCATACCCATTTTCCGAACCATAGGCAACCGCCGAGAGCACGCTTAAAAGATCCCGCTTGCTCTTCATCGGAACCTCCTCGCTGGATATCTCCGTCCGATCTCCTAAAAGCGCCTCCAGATAATTCTTCATCTTATCCTTCGAATACGGGTTCTCTGCCTCCCTCTCCTGTGCCTCCCTCGCACGATCGATGTCCTCCTGTGTCATTTCTTCCAGCTTTGCATAGGTTGCCTCGCGGATCATCTGCTCCCGTCGCGGATAGCGGATCGAGTCGGTATCGATAAACTCATTATTTTCCAGCAAAAACAACCCGTTCATCGACTCCGGCAGTTCTTCCTTCCAACCGAGTGTGTTCATCTCCGCCGCAATCACGCGGATCGTCTGCTCGACATGCCCGCGCACATCGCTGTCCCGGTTTTGAAGAAATCTCGCGCGTCCAATCGCAATCTGTAAATAGATATTAATTTTATGCTTGATATCCCGCATGATCTGGTCGTAATCGACTGAGAAAAACTGCAGAATCGTCTGGATCATATCCAGCACCTTATTCTCCGCCTCAATGTGTTCCAGTTCTTCTTCCTTCGCGCATCCCGCCACCAGACCCTCAAACAGCTCCTGCCGGTTCTGCATCGCTTCCAGCTTTGACCGTATAAAGGAACGGTACATATGAATATTCTGCTGTTTTGTCAGACGCGCGTACTCGCGGATAAAATCGCCCTCACAGTATTCGAGGACGTTCTCGGTCAGACTTTCCAGGCTTTCCTCGCGCACCATCCGCTCGATGATTTTTTTGATAAAGGTCGCCAGGCGCTTGAGCGCACCGGAGAGCTGTTTCGCGTTGCGGTAGACCGAGCGCAGCGCATTGACATAGATATCCGGTTCCCACTGGTCGGGATTCTGCAAAATATTATAAATATTGAAAATATAACTTGAAAATTCTTCCCACTCCGGCTTCATCATCTTCTGGAGAAATTCTGCCAGAAAGACGCCCTGCTCCGTCATCATGATATGCTTCTCATACGTCGCATCGTCCGTGTCCTCCTCCAGCCATCCGACCTCTTTCGAGCAGAATTTGCGGATCACGGAATTGGCAAGCTGGTTGTAATTCCGGTCGGTTGTCATCTCATCGTCCAAATAATCAATGTGATTTTCCAGAAGATAAATGGCAAGCGCATCCCGGATGCGGCTGCGGGCAATGCGGTAGGTGATCTCCCGGTCATACTCATGATAAATGAGCAGAAGGCAGTCCGAATAAATGCGGTTGCTGCTACCGCTTGCCAGGCAGTTGAAAAAGCCGATTGGAAGAGCGTCAAAAAGGTTTTTATTTATGCTCACGGTGTATTCCTTCCATATATTTATCTGTATTTATGTTTCTGATTTTCCTGAATATTTCAATATCTGAAAACACCTAACTACCAGCTCTTCCAAAAAACGAAAAGCCGGCAGTCTCAGTCGTTTCTTCTTAATAATTATATACTCTATACCGGGAAAATGGCAAGGCTGGGACTGTTTGGACTTTGATTCCGGTTATTTCAAAGAGACGTTTCCCCCTTTATTTAACGTACTCACAAACTGCATCACACATTTCGTCAGCTTCGCAATGCTTTCACTTTCCTCCGCCCCCGGCTTCATACCCATTCCTATTTCCCGGATGCAGGTCGGGGAAACCGGAACGCAGTAGACATCTTCGGTATTTCCGCGGATCATCAGTTCAGACATCATTGAAATGCCCAGTCCTTTTCCCACCATGCGGATCACCGTCTCGTCATCCACATAGACGGACTGCTCCTTTGCCCTGACTCCCTCTTTTGCAAATGCGGCGTGTACATCGATGTCAAACCGCCCGTACGGCATCAGGAAATCTTTTCCTTCAAATTCACGCAGCGGAAATTCTTTGCGCCCATTTAAGGGATACTGCTTTGGCAGAATCGCATACAAAAGTTCATGATACAGCGGAATCCACTCGCATTTCGGTTCTTTCTGTCTGCTCGCAAAAATGACATCCGTCTTTCCGCTCTGTAATAATTCAAATGGTTCCAGCGCATGATCGACCATGCGGAGATCAACGTCCACCTTCGGGCAGAGGCGGCGGAACCGGTATAAAATCTCCGGCATCCAGTACATCGCGATGCTCGCATATGCCGCCACACGGATCGACTCCTCCTGCTGTTCCCGCACCGCCTGAATCTTATTTTCCAGGGTGGCATTTGCCTGCAAAAACTGGCGGATATCCGGCAACAGGTTTTCTCCCGCCTCCGTCAGCGCGATGCCGCTGTAACTGCGGCGGATCAACGGAAATCCAATCTCCCGCTCCAGGCTGTCCACCAGATGGGTCAGCCCCGACTGCGTGTAGCCAACTACCTCGGATGCTTTCGAAAAACTTCCAAGATCTACCGCCGTCATCAATATTTCCAGTTTTTTGGCATCCATGCCGCACCTCCTTTTAGAATATTACATTTTGTCATATTTCTATTATAAACTAGATTTTCACAAACCACAAGGAAGGCTTTATAATGATGATTAGAAAAGAGTTTTCAATTGTTACTGTTCACGGGTAGGCACTTTTGGAACCGAAAGTGCCGTAAGAAAACGTGGTGGCAGCAGGAATTTGCCGTATTTAAATGCGAAGCCACGGCAAATTCCGTTACTGGACACGTATGCGTGAACAGTAACTTTCAATTTTCATGTAAAAGGAGTGAGCATCTATGACGCAGACCTGTCTTTCCCATAAGCAGCGGCTTTTAGTTGCCGGAACTTTATTCGGCATGTTCTTCGGCGCCGGAAATCTGATTTTTCCGGTGCACCTCGGTCAGCTTGCCGGACGCCAGTTTCTACCGGCAGCGATTGGATTTATTCTGACTGCCGTCGGCATTCCGATCCTGGGTGTTGCCGCGATCGGAAGCACGCATTCGGAGGGACTTCAGGATCTGTCCCGCCGCGTCGGACACAGATATAGCTATTTCTTTACCTGTCTGCTCTACCTGACAATCGGACCGTTTTTCGCTATTCCGCGGTGCGCTACGACCTCCTTTACCGCCGGAGTCAGACCCCTTTTAGGAACACAGCTTTCCGAACAGACTATGCTGCTTTTGTTTTCGCTGATCTTCTTTGCGCTGGTGTTTGTATTTTCCATTCGTCCAGGCAGCATCACGCTCTGGATCGGAAAAATCATCAATCCGCTGTTTCTTCTGTTTCTAGGCGTTCTGATTGTGACTGCCCTGCTTCATCCGAGCATCGAGGTTTCAGCGGCAGTTCCCGATGCCTCTTATCAGAATGGAGCTTTCTTTTCCGCGCTCTCCCAGGGCTATGAAACCATGGATGCGATTGCCGGACTCGCATTCGGGATCGTGGTCATTTCGGTTATCCGCCAGATGGGCGTGCGGGAAGATTCAACCATTGCAAAAGAGGTTCTGCATTCCGGTATGCTGGCTGGGCTTCTGATGGCATTTATCTATCTGCTTACCATCCTGATTGGAGTACAGTCACTGGGACAATTCGAACTTTCAGAAAACGGCGGCATCGCCCTCTCCCAGATTGCAGACTACTACCTTGGACGGATGGGCACCTGGATCCTCGCCATCGCGATCACGTTCGCCTGCCTCAAGACCTCCATCGGGCTTGTAACGAGCTGTGCGGAAACCTTTGTGAAACTGTTTCCCCATACCCTTTCCTACCGTGCATGGGCGGTCGTTTTTACCCTTTTTTCACTCATTGTGTCAAATGTGGGGCTGTCCGCTATCATCACTTACTCGGTTCCTGTTTTGATGCTGATTTACCCGCCAGCCATCACGCTGATTCTCCTCGCGCTGGTTGGAAATGCATTCCAGCATAACAAAAAAGTCTATGTCTGCGTTACCATTTGTTCCTGGGCAGCTTCCATCTTTGACTTTTTAGCAGCTCTGCCGGACGAAATGCAGTCTGCCCTACATCTGGAACCCGTCATCGCATTTGCCAGACAGACGCTTCCGCTGTTTAATTTGAACCTCGGATGGATTCTGCCGTCGCTTGTCGGGCTTTGTATTGGACTTCTCTGGAGACAGAAAGAAAAATCAGCAGACCGCTCACACCTTCCTGTATTCCCCATATCTTAATAGTATGAACGAACCGCAGGAGGCAACCATGAAACGAACTAAATTTGCAGCTGCCCTGGCTGTGCTCACTCTGCTTACCACCCTGACCGGGTGTGGACAGGCGAAGGAGGCGGACGGGGCGCTTGAACCGGTCACACTCAATGAGGTAGCCCACTCGATTTTTTATGCGCCACAGTACGCCGCGATCGAGCTGGGCTATTTTAAGGATGAAGGCATCGCTCTGACACTCGTAAACGGTGCCGGTGCCGACAAGGTTATGACCTCGCTCATCTCCGGGGATGCCGATATCGGATTCATGGGCTCAGAGGCAAGTATCTATGTCTACCAGGAAGGTTCCGCCGATTATGCTGTCAATTTTGCCCAGCTGACCCAGCGTGCCGGAAACTTTCTCGTTGGACGAAGTGCCGAACCAGACTTTTCCTGGCAGGATCTGAAAGGCAAAAAGGTGCTTGGCGGGCGCGCGGGTGGAATGCCGGAAATGGTCTTTGAGTATATTTTAAAGAAAAATGGCATCGATCCAAAAAATGACCTGACCATCGATCAGAGTATCAATTTCGGGCTGACAGCGGCGGCGTTTACGAGTAATGATGCGGATTACACGGTCGAGTTCGAGCCCTTCGCCACCACCCTTGAAACCGAAGGAAATGGCACCGTTGTCGCCTCGCTCGGCGTCGATTCCGGTTATGTCCCCTACACCGCCTACTGTGCAAAGCAGAGCTATCTAAATAGGCATCCGGAAATTATCCAGTCGTTCACGAATGCCATCCAGAAGGGCTTAGCTTACGTCAACTCCCACAGTGCGGATGAAATCGCCGAGACAATCCAACCTCAGTTTCCGGAAACAGACCGCGCGGCAATCGCCCGCATCGTTGACCGCTACAAAGCGCAGGACACCTGGAAAAATGATACCATTTTCCACAGGGACAGCTTTGAGCTTCTGGAAAATATTCTGGAAGAAGCAGGTGAACTCAAGGAACGGATTCCTTATGAAAAACTGGTAACGACCACGTATTCTGAAAAAGCGGCTGGATTGCAGAATGAATAACCAGCAAAAAAGAATGTGCCTTGGCACATCCGGGCGTCTCGCGCGGTCGCTTGCGACAACCTACATCTTCGCGCGAGTGCGCATCATTGGCACGTTAGTGCCTTTTTGTGTAATAGGAAATTCCAAGGAATTTCCTATTACACAAAAAAGAGCTGTCATGTATCACTATTCAAACATGACAGCTCTTTATTTCTATGCCGCAAACACTCCCATTACCTTCTTAAAATAGTCCCAGAGTCCCGCTTTCTCCACCGTTTCTGCCGCTTCTATCTCCACACTTCCCAATTCCCGTCCATCCAACCGGTAGACCAGATGTCCGATCACATCACCTTCCCGAACCGGCGCTTTGCGGGATTCTTCCATCATCCACTCTTTTTCGATTCCATCCAGATTCTCTCCTCCCATCGAAAGGTAAGAAAAGGTTCCCCGCAGACGCCCTGCAACCTGTTCCTGGATGCCGCCTGCCACCGTCGTTTCCGGCACAGCTCCCGGATTTTCATCTTTGTAAAGATGACAATTTGCAAACCCATAATTTAATAATGTGACCGCATCCGCAAACCGCGCCTTATAATCCGGTGCTGCCAGAATGACGGCAATCAGATCAACGCCATCTTTCCGCCCGGTTGCGGACAGGCAATATTTTGCCAGCGATGTAGAACCTGTTTTCAGTCCCGTCACCTCAAAATTTGTCACCATTTTCAGCAGCTTATTCGTATTGGAAAGTCCAAATTCTTTCTCTCCCTGCTTGGTCCGGTGCGTTATATTTTCCATCCAGATCGTTGAATACTGAAAAATTTCCGGATACTTCGTGATCAATTCCCGCGACATTAGGGCAATGTCGCGCGCCGACATCGCGTGCGTCGTAGACGCCGTCAGACCGCAGCAATCCTCAAACTTTGCTGTCTCCATTCCAAGCCCTTTCGCCCGCTCGTTCATCATCGCAACAAATGCCTCTTCACTGCCGCCGATATACTCTGCCATTGCCACACTGGCATCATTTCCCGATGCAATGACGATGCACTTGATCAGCGTTTCGACCGTCTGTACCTCCCCTTCTTCCAAAAACACCTGGGATCCCCCCATGGATTTCGCATGCGCGCTGGTCGTGACCTCATCCTGCAAATGAATTTTTTCCGAATGTAACGCATCAAAAATCAGAAGCAGCGTCATAATCTTCGTCACGCTGGCTGGATTTCGCGCCTCGTCCGCATTTTTTTCGTACAAAATAGTTCCGGTGGAGGCCTCCATAAGGATCGCCTCCGGTGCCTGGACGGGAAGCTCAGCGGCATTTTCTGCTGCCTGCGCTGTCTCTGCGGTTACTGAAACGGGAATCCACAGTTCCTCCGCGTAAGATGTGAGCATACCATTTCCCCCCAATTTACCAATTCCAAGCTGTATGCCTGACACACATTCTCCCATCGTAAGCACAACCACTACACCAATCGCTGTCAGCCCTCTCCAAGCATTTTTGTTTAAATACACTCTTCTCCTGTCTCTGCCCCCTTCGTCCCAACACATACATCCTTTTTCCCGAAACAGCTTCTTTTTCACAAACCAACACCATTTTTCCACACGCTTCCATTTCAAATACCACGCCTCTCCCTGCATGATACATTTTTCATTCATATCTTCCTCCGTCTGCACATACTCTCTTCTCAAGATATGGCATATCCGCCCGTCCCTATGCCAAAGAGAATTGTAAGAAACTGTCATAGACCACCTTTCCTTTTTATGGTATACTATAAGAACACAGACAGGCTTATAAAAACGTTTTCCGCTCTCTTTCTTGCTGTGTCGAGTCGGTGGCAAACTTTCTCGGCCTGTTATTACTATCTGACGCAAAAAACGACAGATAAATATGAATAAACAAAAGGTGAAAACTATGATGAGAAGAAATTCCTCCCTTGGAAGCGTTGGATTTTCTGCACGTGGCGGACGTTCCAGGCGACGGCACGGCAGTTCCTCCAAACTTCCGTATTTAATTTTAATCGGCATTCTGATTGTACTGCTTGGAATTGCCGCGTTCCTCTGGGTGCGCCGCTCTCCGGCAGCACATGTATCTTCGGTTCCAGCGACAACCGAAACGGATTCTGAAAATGGAGTAATTTCCCTTGATAATGCATCTGCACCTGCTGATGACAGCCTCGAGGGTGTCATCGCTCAGGCAAAGCTTCTGGCAGACGGTTATGACTATGACGGGGCAATCAATCTCCTGTCCAGCAGTACATACGCATCTGACGAGTCCGTGACGGCAGCGATCGACGAATACAACGCCACCAAAGAAACACTGGTGCGCGCTGATCCGCGTAAGGTAACGCATGTATTCTTCCATACACTGATTATGGATACCTCGAAAGCATTTGACGGCGACAGCCGCGAAAAGGGTTATAATCAGGTCATGACGACCAAGGATGAATTTATGAAGATTCTCCAGTCGATGTATGAGCGCGGTTTCGTTCTGGTACGTCTGCACGATGTAGCATATGAGGTGACCGCAGAGGACGGTTCCAAACATTTCCAGGAGGGCGATATCATGCTTCCGGAAGGTAAGAAGCCGTTCGTCATGTCACAGGATGATGTCTGCTACTACGAATACATGGATGGCGATGGCTTTGCCTCCCGTATGATTATCGGCGAGGATGGCAAGCCAACGAACGAGATGAAGATGGACGACGGTTCTGTTTCCGTCGGTTCCTATGATCTGGTGCCGTTACTGGATGATTTCATCAAAGAGCACCCGGATTTCTCCTACCGCGGCGCAAAAGCGTGCATTGCTTTTACCGGTTACAATGGCATCCTGGGCTACCGCACCGATTCCGCCTACAATACTGACGAGTACAAAGCGGAACACCCGGATTTCAACTTTGAGGAAGAACGCGCCAACGCAGCAAAAGTCGTCCAGTGCCTGCGCGACGACGGTTTTGAAATTGCCTCCCACAGCTGGGGACACCGCAACATGGGTACGATCTCCATGGATAAATTCCGTGAAGATACCGATAAATGGGCAAATGAAGTCGAAACGCTGACCGGTCCGTGTGATATCATCCTCTTCCCGTTTGGAAGCGATATTGGGGACTGGCATCCGTATGATACAAGCAGCGAGCGCTTCCAGTACCTGTACAACAAGGGATTCCGTTACTTCTGTAACGTAGATTCCTCCCAGTATTTCGTCCAGATCGGCGACGATTATATGCGACAGGGGCGCCGGAACCTCGACGGCTACCGGATGTATTATGACCTTCCGGAAAGTGGAGTCGGCGGCGACCATTTGAGTGACCTGTTTGATGTCAACGAGGTATTTGACCGGTCAAGACCTACTCCGGTGCCGAAGATGACGGAGTAAGATAAAGCTGTAATCCAATTTTAAATAAAAGAAAGAGAAATCGAGCATTTGTTCGATTTCTCTTTCTTTTTTAAAAACCCCGGAGTCTTCCACACTCCGGGGCACACCTTTTCTTTCAAGCACAGCTTTCTGTTGCAAATCTTAGAACTGCACAATCTCCTCAATCGGCTCTGCCTTTTCCACGTAATCTGCATAAAGCATCGGACCTTCACCCTCATACTCCGGCATATACTCATATTCTACGCGGGCACGTACTTTGACCCAGTCTTTCGTCTCAAGCAGACGGGCATTTTTTGCCTTGCACATGAAACCTAAGAACGTCATATCTGCCTCGCAACAGGTCATCGCCATACGTCCAGGAACAAAGTTGTTCTTCGGGAAATCCGGGGTTTTCAGTACCATGCCGGTAAATTCAACGGTCTTTCCACGGTAACGGTCCGGTTTATCCATCGCATCAATATACCAGATACCATATGCCTCCGGCGGAATCTCGATCACTTCGGCATTGACATCAAATGGAAGATCCGCTTCGGTCACTTCCTCAATTTCGCCCTCTGCGTCCTCAAATACGATCTGAACCTGCGGGTTCATGCCCTTTAAAGTACGGCGGTATACATCCAGATCCTCGATCTCGTCGCAACGGTTCATGATAATCATTTCCGTGTTGCGGACCATGGCACCAATCAATGGTTTCATGTTCTGCAGGTATAAATCAAATGTGGAACCATCGATGATCGTGATCTGCTGATACAGATCCCAATCGTTCGGAAGTTTCAGGGCATCCAGATTCCACATACCGTTCCACTCCATCAGAACTCGCTCCGGATTGTAAAGGAGCTCCAGATCCTGTAGGTATTCCGGCGTCAGCTTTTCCGCTTCCTCTATATAGACAACCGCTGTATGAGTCTGCTTTAAAAGCTCCTCATCATACTCTTCCTCGCCCTCTTCGCAGACAATCAGAAGTGTCTTTCCTTCGGTCTGGAAATAATCCTGCTGCATTGTAAATTTAATAAACTGGGTTTTTCCAGCTTCCAGAAAACCATTGATGAGAAACAACGGCATCTTATCTTCATTCATAGTTCATTCTCCTTGTATTTACGCGTTGAACGCTGCCTTCAGACCCTCTTCGTCCAGCTCGGCACCGATCACGCACACCTTTCCGGTAAAATCCGGTGCTCCCTCACGGATCTCAGCCTGCTCCGGAACCATATCAAAATGCAGCCATACGCCCTTTTCTTCACTCGGAACCATGCCTTTCGCACGCAGAACCTCGCCGTATTTATCACCATAAGCCAGATCATCCAGAATCTTCTGCAGATCTTCTTTCTTCATCACGCCGACATTCTCCAAGCCCCAGCTTGTAAATACATCATCTGCATGATGGTGTCCTTCGTGATCGTGGTGGTGGTCATGGCAGCCACAGCCACACTCGTCATCATGGTCGTGATGATGATGCTCATGGTCATGATGATGGTGCTCATGATCGTGATCATGACAGTCACAATCGCAGTCATCGTCATGGTGATGATGCTCGTGATCATGATCATGGCAGCCACAGTCGCAGTCATCGTCATGGTGGTGATGCTCATGATCGTGGTCATGGCAGCCGCAATCGCAGTCATCGTCATGATCATGATGGTGATGATGCTCATGCATATGCTCTCTTGCCTCTTTCATCAGCTCCTCTGCCATATCATCTTCCTGCTCGATCATCTCAAGAAGCTGTGCGCCGGTCAGCTCGCTGCATGGAGTGGTCACGATGGTTGCCTTTGCATTGTGCTGGCGAAGCATCTCAACCGCGCCCTGTACCTTCTTCGGATCCGCTACATCGGTACGGCTTAACACGATCGTGCCTGCATTTTCGATCTGGTTGTTGAAAAACTCACCGAAGTTCTTCATATACATACGGCATTTGTTGACATCTACCACGGTAACCGCACTGTTTAACATAACCTCAATCTCAGAAGCTACATTTTTTACTGCATTCATAACATCAGACAGCTTGCCGACGCCTGACGGCTCGATGATAACACGATCCGGCTGATATTTGGTCAGAACTTCCTCGAGGGAACGTCCAAAATCGCCGACCAGAGAGCAGCAGATACAGCCGGAGTTCATCTCACGGATCTCGATGCCAGCGTCTTTTAAAAAACCGCCGTCAATGCCGATCTGTCCAAATTCATTTTCAATCAGAACGACTTTCTCGCCTGAAATTGCTTCTTTTAAAAGCTGTTTAATAAACGTAGTCTTTCCTGCACCCAGGAAACCGGAAATAATATCAATCTTTGTCATTTTACTTACCTTCTTTTCTGTACAAATGTGTACTGACTGTAAATCATTGTCCGCCCGGTACCTGGCATCCCGGCAATGCATAGCTTTACATCGCCCGAATCTGCCGAAGTTCCGATCAGCCACTTATTATTTTACACAAATACCTAGTAAAGTCAAGCATCGGCAAAATCCCGTTACTGGGCGCGTGTGAACAGTAACTTTTTTAGCCTCACATATATGCAGCCTTTTTGAGACCAAAAACGCCCTATAAAGACACAGTAATCGTCCGCTTCCAGCTCGCCCCAGCATACACTGCCGTGATAAGCTCTGCCAGCCAGAACGCGTGCCAGACACCGATAGGACCGATGATCCGGCTGAGCACAAATGCGATCGGAATGATAATCACAGCATAGCGCATCAGGGAAATTTTCAGAGATTTAAGTCCCATTCCAAGTCCCTCAAACGCGCCAGAAGCAATGACGGAAACCGTTGACATGACAAAGCCCGGGCTGATTAGCCGGAGCGCCGTTCTGCCGATCTCCACCGTCGAAGGCGTCTGCGTAAACAGCCCCATCAGGAAATCCGGCACCAGCTCGCCAAGCAGGGTTCCCGCTGTCATGATAATGCCAACAATCATGAAGGCCGCGCGGAAGATCTTTTTCACCCTCTCCTGCTCGCCTGCACCGTAATTGTAACCGATCAGCGGGCGCATTCCCTGCACCACGCCGCTGGCTCCCTGATAAAGCAGTGCCTGCAGCTTGTAGTAAACACCCAGCACCAGAATATATACCTGCGAAAATGGTGCCAGAATCGCATTGAGCGCCGTCAGAAGCAGGGATGTCAGCGCCATATTGAGTGTTGCCGCGATTCCGACTGAATACATACCGCCGCAGATCTCCTTCGACGGACGCATTTCCCGCAGCGAAATCTCCACATTTAACGGTTTCACATGGTTTAAAATCAAATAAAACAGCAGCGACGCCGTCTGCCCGATTCCTGTCGCCCACGCCGCACCGCGGATTCCCAGTTCCGGCATGGGGCCTAATCCAAAGATAAAGATCGGGTCCAGCACGATATTGACGCCGCATCCAATCAAGACGGCTGCCATCGATATTTTCATCTTTCCAACCGACTGGTAGACCTTTTCATATGCCATTCCCATCGTGTCGATCGTTGAAAACAGAAACACATTGCGAAAATACGTCAGTCCGTAGGAAATCGTTACCTCATCGCTCGTAAACATCCGCAGGAAATACGGAATCACCGCCATTCCTAAAATCGTTAAAATCATTCCATGTAAGGCACTTAAAAATACTCCCTGCGATGCTGTCTGGTTCGCCATCCGTGTTTTTCCTTCGCCAAGGCGTCTCGCCACCATCGCATTGATACCAACGCCAAACCCAACCCCGGCTGCGTGCGCAAGGTTCTGGATCGGATAGACAAGCGAAACCGCCGTCATCGCGTCCTCACTGATCATTGCCACGAAAATGCTGTCCACGATATTGTAGAGTGCCCCGACGATCATCGATATGATGACCGGGATTCCCATCGAAAGCAGCAGCGGGACAACTGGTTTTTCTTTCATGTAGGTCTGATCCATTTTTCCATCTCCATTCCCTTTTTTATTTTTCACTTTTCATGAACGTTTCTGACACATTCTTCGCAGAAAAAACACCTGGGTTTCTTCTGCAAAGCATTTCTTATCAAATAAAAAAGAGACTACGGACTTTACTGTTTATCTCAGAAACAGTACAAACCCTATAGTCTCTTTAACGCTTAGACAAGCTATTCGATTTTCGTTTTCTATCGCCGACCAGCAACTCTGCAAGCTTTTGCTGGCGATCTGCCCATTCCGGCAACCGGATATTATTATAACCGCAAGCCATTTTATTTGTCAACCACTCCCCGGCAAATTCCTGCTGCCACCACGTTTTCTTACGGCACTTTCGGTTCCAAAAGTGCCTACCCGTGAACAGAAACATGAGCATACAGAATGTGTATGTTCTACAAAAAACATCCTATTTGCGGGCAGTAGCAGCTATCCCTCTCTGTATCAGCGAAAAGAGCAGAAACGCCGCCAGATCCACCACAACAACGCTCGCGCCCGCCGGTGTTGAGTACGTGTAGGACATCACCATTCCTCCAAAGAAACAGATCAGCGACAGAATCCCCGATGCGACGACCACGCCCCGGAAGCTCTTGAACACCCGCATGGAGGTCAGAGCCGGGAAAATAATCAGACTGGAGATCAGCATCGCGCCCATCATCCGCATTCCAATCACGATCGTGATCGCGGTCAGAACCGCTATCAGCACGTTATAGAGCGACACATTGACGCCGGTCGCCTTGGCAAAGCTCTCATCAAAGGTAACCGCAAATACTTTGTTATAGCAAAAAAGATATAATCCAAGCACCACCATGGAAAGCACCGCCGCAAACTGGACATCTTCCCGGCTCATCGCGAGAATACTTCCAAACATATAGCTGCTGACATCGGTCGTCATACCGGTTGTCAGGGAAGTTACGATAATACCGATTGCAAGCGCACTGGCCGAGATCATCGCAATCGCAGCGTCACTCTTTACTTTTCCATGTTCCGTGATCCGCAGCAGGAAAAATGCCGCCAGCACGACCACCGGAATCGAAACCTTTAAAGGCGACCAGCCTGCCGCCAGTGCGATCGAAAGGGATCCGAACGAAACATGGGATAAACCGTCTCCAATCATTGAGTAGCGTTTGAGCACCAGGCTGACACCCAGCAGAGAGGCGCAGAGAGAGACTAAAAGACCGCCGATCAGCGCCCGCACCATAAACGGGTATGATAACATTTCAGATATAATTCCCATCTTCTACACCTCCTTCTCCGCATTCCTGTCTTTCAAATGCTGTTTCGTTTCAGAATCAGTTTCCGAACCCATTTCCGGCTTCTGCATCTTCCTGATTCCATCCTTCTGCATCGGCACTCCGCATCTGTGCCCCAGAGTTGCCAGCTCTTCCCGTCCCAGGAAAGAATGAGCAATCTCACTCTTCACATATTCTTTCATCGTACCCCAGAACAGCGGCTTCTGCCGCATCTGCAAAATTTTTCCTCCCTGATGCACAATATTTGCCATATCATGGGAAACCATCAGGATTGCAACCTTTTCTTCCTGATTCAGTTTCCGGATCAGCTGGTAAAAGTCCAGAATCGCCGACGGATCGAGTCCCGTGATCGGCTCATCGAGAATCAGCAGCTTATCCGTCGCACAGAGCGCCCGCGCGATCAGAACACGCTGTTTCTGACCGCCGGAAAGCTCTCTGAAACAGCTTTTTTCCAGATCGCGGATTCCCAGACGATCCAGATTTGCCCGCGCCTCTTTCTTTTCTTTCATCGAATAAAACGGGCGGCTGCCGCGTTTTCCCAGGCACCCGGAGATAACCACCTCAAACACAGTCGCTGGAAAGTCCTTCTGCGCGTCGGTCTGCTGCGGCAGGTAACCAATACCGGCTTTTTTTAATTCTTCTGAATATTCAATCCTGCCCGAAGTCGGTTTTAAAAGTCCCAGAATACCCTTCATCAGGGTACTTTTTCCCGAACCATTTTCCCCGACAATGCAAATATAATCGCCCTCATTTACCTCCAGGTTCACATCCAGCACCGCATCCTGGTTTTCATAACCAAAACCTACATGCTCACATTTTAAGAGTAATCCCATCTATAATTCCTTTCACTACTGCTCTACTCTTCTATTGTCATAAACATTCACCATGGCTAAAGACTTTTTCCCATAATCATCTATTCTTTTTATGACAATCCCTTTTTCAAGTTCTTTACGTTCTGCTCCATCAATTCCAGATAGGTAACGCCCGAATCAAACTGGTGTCTCGTCACATTGTGGCAGGAGTGGAACAACAGTGGTTCCGCGCCCGTCTCTTCCCCGATGATCTCCGCCACGCGCGGGCTGGAAAGCTCCAGGTAATAGACGGCTGGTATCTGTTCCTCCCGCACCTTATCGATCAGGTAGGCGATGGTCTTGGCACTCGGCTCCGTATCCGTACTGCATCCTGAAAATGCTGCCCTGTATTCCAGCCCATACTCATCGAAAAAGTACCGGAGTGGAAATTTATCACCGAAAACGACGAGACGGCGCTTGGCATGGGAGACAACTTCTCTGAATTCTGCATCCAATTCCGTCAATTTATCCTGATAGGACGCGCAGTTTTCCGCATAGTAAGCCGCGTGCGCCGGATCTTCCTGTGCCAGCACCTCCGCCAGCACTCCGGCCAGCTTTTTCGCATTGACCGGGGATGTCCAGATGTGCTCGTCATATTCAATCTCGACGCCGTGACCATCGTCCTCATCCAGATACTCTTGAGCGTGATCTTCATCATGAACCGCCACATCTTCCATATCATGCTCATCCTCGCTGTGAATATGCTCTTCTGTGTCGTGTTCTTCTTCACTGTAAACATGGTCCTCTGGCTCATGTTCTTCTTCACTGTGAGCATGATCTTCCGACTCATGATCGTGATCACCCGCATGAACTGTTCCATCCGCATGAACATGCGTATGTCCATGACCGTGCGCCTCTCCATCTTCCATGCCCTCGACGATCTCCTCCTGCACTACATCCACGCAGTCCATCATCGTCACGACGCGCTTCGGTCCAGTGCCTTCCCCGAAGGAATCAAGCACCTGCGAAAGCCACTGTTCCATCGTACCGCCGTTGCAGACTAACAGATCTGCATTCTGGATCGTGATCATGTCCGCCGGCGTCGGCTCGAACGAATGGCTGTCCATGCCCGCCGGAACAACCATCGTCAGCCGGATCGAATCCCCGGCAATCTGCCGGAGAAAATCGTAATACGGAAATAGCGTTGTCACAACGTTTAAGCGCGTATCACCAGACACATCTGCCCCTTTTAACGGATTCGACGATGAATCAGACGATGCAGTTCCCCGCCGTGGCGTACACGCTGTAAGAACACAGGAAAAGACAAGCAAAAAAGCAAGCATCCATGATATCCATTTACATTTAAATCCATTCTTGTGTTTTACCATATTTCTTTTTTACCCTTAACTTCTTCTATTTCAGTAAATGTTTTTCAATAAACATTTCGAATTACTATTTCAAATATCATTTTCTTTCACAACTGTTTCTCTTTTCACAGCTATGAACAAACACAGACACTACTCCATTCTTCCATGTGACTCATTCTTTTTCTTCACAATCTCCGCTACTTCCGACGGATGTGCCACAATATACTGCGGATGGCAGCCTTCCAGCTCTTCCCGGTCACGGAAGCCCCAGAGCACGCCGACCGTGTCCATTCCGGCATTCAGCCCAGTTTCCATATCTGTATTCGTATCGCCCAGATACAGACACTCTTCCTGTTTTATACCCAGTTCCCGGCAAATGGCGAACGCCCCGTCTGGAGCCGGTTTTTTCGGCGTTCCCGCCTGCTCGCCGCGCACCACATCAAAATATCCTTTCCCAAAGAATGTCTCAATATTCACAATTGCCTGCTCATGCGGCTTGTTCGAAAGGACAGCCACATGTACACCCACCTCTTTTAACGACGCCAGCAGTTCCCGGATACCGTCATATGGCTCTACGTCTTTCAGGCAATATTTAGAGAAATTCTCCATATACATCGGAAGCGACGCTTCATAATGAACCAGCTTCTCATCCCCCGCCAGCACCAGCGCGCGCTTCATCTGCATCCGGTATCCATTTCCCACGATCCGTTTCGTTTCCTCCGGTGTAACATGGCGCAGTCCGAATGCATCCAATGTTAAATTTGTCACATAAGTCAGCGCATAAACCGTATTTAAAAGAGTTCCATCCAAATCAAATATACATAAGCGGTACATTGCGTTTCTTCCTTTCTGTTTCCATCTTTTCTTGTAACTTTTTTGTTACTGTTCACGCATACGTGCTCAGTAACGGAATTTGCCGTGGCTTCGCATTTAAATACGGCAAATTCCTGCTGCCACCACGTTTTCTTACGGCACTTTCGGTTCCAAAAGTGCCTACCTGTGAACAGTACCACTTTTTCCCCTCACAGCCGGTTCATACTTTCACAGCTACAGGCAATCATCCATACAAACTCATCTTCAACCAAACATATCGCCCCGCAAATCACGATGTTTCCTGCCTCTCCTTCTGCATCTGCTCTTCACGCTCCCGCTTCGAGAACACGCATCCGCAGTAATTCTGCCGGTATAGATGATACTGCGCCGACAGCTCGATCGAGCGCTTATATCCCTCTTTTTTCTTGAAATCCGACGGCAGAAATGCCACATGATACTCTTCTCCCATCGCCTGCCCGATCGTATTGAGGCGCCCGGCATTTTTGAGCGGACTGATCGTGAGGGTCGTCGTGAACCAGTCATAGCCGCCCTCGGCTGCCAGCTTCGCCGCTTCCCGTAGGCGCATCTCAAAACAAATACCGCAGCGCTCGCCGCCCTCCGGATCCTTCTCATGCCCCCGGACTGCCTCATAGTAGCATTCCGGGTCGTATTTTCCTTCTACAAACCGGATCGGATGCACCGCTGGAAGCTCCCGGATCAGCCGCTGTACCTCCTCCGTGCGCGCCTCATATTCCTCTTTCGGTGAAATATTCGGATTGTAGTAGAACACCGTAATCGAAAAATACTGCGACAGATATTCCAGCACGTAGCTGCTGCACGGCGCACAACAGCTGTGAAGAAATAAAGTCGGAACTCTACCGTCCCGGACTGCTGCATCCAGCACTTTTTCCATTTCTTTCTGATAATTCCGTTTCGCCGTCTGTGTCTTTCTGGCTGGCGGATTTTTCATTGGTTCCGACATTTTTCTCTCCTCTTTCTATAAGTTCCCATCTGTCCGTGCATTTTCCTTCCAGCACACGATACTTCTATCCGAAACGCTTCTTTCCTGACAAACATCATTTCCATTCTTAGACGTCATATGAAGATATGCACAATAATTCATATTCTCCAAAACTTGAAAAAGCAGCCTGTACCCACGGACGGGTACAAACTGCTTTATCTTTTTATTAAACCTTTCAGGAAATTCCAAACAAATTTCCCTTTTTACCAAAATGATACAACTCTTACAGGAAATCGCGAATCCGCTTGCTCCGGACCGGATTTCTTAATTTACGAAGTGCTTTTGCCTCGATCTGGCGGATACGCTCTCTCGTTACGTTGAATGCTTTTCCGACCTCTTCCAGGGTTCTCGGATGTCCGTCCTCCAGACCAAACCGGAGAATAATAACCTGACGCTCTCTCTCCTTCAGGTCTCCAAGCAATGCATCGATATGCTCACGCAGCATAACAGATTCTACATTCCCTTCCGGCGTTACCACGTTGCCGTCCGCTACGAAATCACCCAGATTGGAATCGTCTTCCTCACCGATCGGGGTTTCCAGGGAAGCTGGCTCACGTGCGATCTGCATGATCTCCATGACCTTATCCTCGGACATGCCAAGCGCCTCGGAAAGCTCTGCCACCGACGGCTCATAGCCCAGTTCCAGCGTCAGCTTACGCTGCATCTTGGACATCTTGTTGATCGTCTCTACCATATGCACCGGGACACGGATAGTTCTCGCCTGATCCGCCAGAGCCCTTGTAACAGACTGACGAATCCACCAGGTCGCATATGTACTTAACTTATAACCCTTTGTATAATCAAACTTCTCAACGCCCTTAATAAGACCCAGATTGCCTTCCTGAACCAGATCCAGAAAGCTCATGCCGCGTCCTGTATAGCGCTTTGCAATGCTGACAACCAGGCGCAGGTTTGCCTCAATCAGGCGCTCTTTTGCATTCACATCACCCTCTGCTTTGCGCTTTGCAAGGCGGATCTCCTCCTCCGCGCTCAGAAGCGGAACGGTACCGATCTCTTTCAGGTACATGCGGACCGGATCTTCCGTGCCGATTCCCTCTAACAGATCGATCGCATCCAGATCGATATCCTCTTCCTCGTTCTTGAGGAATTCATCATCCACATCATCATCGAGCATCGAATCATTTTCCTTGAGGATCGAATCATCGATCACCTCCGGAATGACATCAATATTATTCTGCTCCAGATAATTGTAAATCTGCTCCATCTGCTCTGTCTGCAGATTATCGCCCATAAAAAAGTTATTGATCTCTGTCACGTCCAGCGCGTTCTGCTTGGACTTTGCTAACTCTACCAGTTTCCTTAACTTACCTAAAAAATTTTCTTTCTCCACGAATTAACGTCCTTTCGATTTATTTCGCTTAGAAGTTTCTTTATATCTAACGTGATATTGTCCCTCGATTGTTTGTGTGCTTTTATTTCCCTGCACCTTTCCCTGCAATATCCCGAAAGTACATTATATACGATTAAATTCTATTTTTCAACAATTTTCGAAATTTTTCGATCTATTTCTATTTAGGCAATTACTGTTCACGCATACGTGCACAGTAATGGAATTTGCCGTGGCTTCGCATTTAAATACGGCAAATTCCTGCTGCCACCACGTTCTCTTACGGCACTTTCGGTTCCAAAAGTGCCTACCCGCGAACAGTAACTTCAGGCACCCTGATCGCAATCTCTCTTGGTTTATTTTCAATCACGACCTCTGTCTGGCTTCCGCCAAACTCACCGTCCAGCGACCAGTCCACCAGCTCCTCCGACTGTACCGTCAGTTTCGAGGTGCGGAACTTGAATACGCATTCATTTTCGCCCTCTCTCTGAATCAGATAAGCAGCAATACTTGCAATGTCAAGCGGCGTGCGCGGTTTCCGGACCAGAAGCACCTCAAACTCCCCGTCATCCAGCGCCACGTCCATACCAACCAGTCCTTTAAAACCTCCGATCGAGGTCGTATTGGTCACCATTCCCAGAATAAATTCCTCTTCCAATTCTCTCTGCTCCCCCAGATGTTCCCACGTAAGGCGCATCCGGTAGGATTTAAGCCCTGTCAGGCGTTTGATGGCTTCCAGCATATATGCCTGATGCCCCAAAATATTTTTCGTCTCCTGCGGGGTCGAATAGGATACCTCCGTAAATGCTCCGAACGCCGCCACATAGACGAAATACCGGTTTTTGCCGAATACACCGACATCCACCAGAAATGGTTTTCCCAGCGCAGCTGTCTGCGCCGCTTTCCGCATATTTTTCGGAAGTCCCAGACTGGATGCGAAATCATTCGTGGAACCCGACGGGATATACCCTAACTCCGGACGCTTTTCCGGGGTGATCGTCATCAGCCCCGATACCACCTCGTTGAGCGTACCGTCCCCGCCGCTGCACACGACCAGTTCCTTCGTTTTCGCACGTGCCGCCTGATACTCCGCATCCTTCGGGCCCTGCGTAATATAAACAGACGGTCCATAGCCCGCCTTTACAAAACTATCTAAAATTTCAAGAAGACGACTTCGAATCTGTTCTTTGCCAGATCTCGGATTGATGATAAAAAGCATTTTTTTCATAATCGCCATTTCTCCTGCTCCCCCACACTAACAGTATTTCATATTAATATATTTGTATACACGCGAAATGCATTGGGGATCGGATAACGGTCCTGCAGCTCCGCCCGGCGCACCATCAAAACTGTTTTATCCTGATAGCCGGATGCCCGTTTCAGGCGGATTCTGCGTCCACACATATGCCATTCAACATGGGAAAAAATGTGGACTGCATCCGGCAGATCCTCGGTTTCCCTGATATCCGCCTCCGCGATTCCCAGTTCTTTCGCTGCCTCCGCCGCGCTCTTTTTTCCGTCCAGATTGACATATTCGTAGAGAGATGCCAGCAATCCCTTGCTACTGCGCTTGCGGATCGCCACCGTATCCTCCCACTCAATCAGGCAGACCGTTTTTTCCTCGATCCGGCGCGGCTTTTTCGGCGGCTTGACCGGATATTGCTCCTCCTCTCCCCGCCGGTGCGCCAGACAAAGGGATTCCAGCGGGCACTTCTCACAGAGCGGACGTCCGCCCGGGATGCAGACAAGCGCGCCCAGCTCAATCCATGCCTGATTATATTCACCTGGATGAAATAGCTCTTCTGACCGTAATGCCGTGGAAACCTCACCGGCATCATCACCGGCTGACAAATAGGACTCTCTTTCCTCCGTCCGGCGCACAAGTTCCGCCTCCAGGAGCCGCTCATATTTCTTTCGAAGCGCCAGCTTCGTGCTGTCCTGTGGGTCAGCAAACAGGCGTGTCAGAACACGCACCACATTTCCATCCAGCGCCGGAGCCGGCAGATCATACGCGATCGACGCAACTGCCCCGGCTGTATAACTTCCGATGCCCGGAAGTTTCAATATCTCATCCCGCGACGCCGGCATCTGACCGCCGTAGTCTTCCATCAGGCAGACCGCTGCCTTTTTTAGGTTCCGGGCTCTGGAATAATACCCAAGTCCCTCCCACAGCTTCAAAAGCCGCTCTTCGTCCACCTGCGCGAGGGAGGTGATGTCCGGGAGTGCTTCCATAAAACGGGCAAAGTACGGTTTGACCGCCTCTACCCGCGTCTGCTGCAGCATGATCTCCGAAATCCAGACCGAATACGGTTCCGGATTCTCCCGCCACGGAAGGAGCCGCCGGTTTTTCCGGTACCAGGAGAGCAATGGAGCGCCGGATGCCGCCAGCCTCTCTTCTTCCGCATAAGGTATTTCCCCCTCTAAAGGCTTCAACGACGCATAAAAATCTTTATACATATCCGTAAATGCCCCGGACAGATACCTCTCCTGAGATCACCTTGCACACCTTTCCGTCTTCTGTGCGGACCAGCAGTTCGCCCATCTCGTCAATTCCAAGCGCCATGCCCGTATACTCATTGCCCGGAGACAGGACGCGCACCTGTGTACCGCAGTTTGCCAGACGGCTGTTATAAACGTCCATTAGGGATTTCATGTTCTGGTTTTCCATGAATTTATCATAATATCCCTCATACGCACGCATGATCGCAGCGATAAGCTGGCTGCGGCGCACTTCTTTTCCTGTCTCCAGATACAGAGACGTTGCCACATCCCGAATCTCCTCCGGGAACTCGTGATTTGCCACGTTGATACCAATACCAGTCACGATATAATTAATACACTCTAATTCCGTGCTCATCTCGGTCAGGATACCGCAGACCTTCTTTCCATTGACGACGATATCGTTCGGCCACTTGATCTTTGCCTCCAGATCACAAACCTCCCGAATCCCGTCGGCAACTGCCAGAGCCGCCACCAGCGTCAGCATCGACGCGCAGGTCGGAGGAAGCTCCGGGCGCAGAAGCAGGCTCATCCAGATGCCGACGCCATGCGGCGCCGCCCAGCTTCTTCCGCGGCGTCCCTTTCCCATCGACTGATAATCCGCGACTGCCAGCGTACCGTGCGGGGCATCTTTCTCCGCCGCTTTCTTGATCTCGGTATTGGTTGAATCTGTCTCGTCAAAATATAAAATATTTTTTCCAGCCCACTCGCTGTCGATGCTGCTCTCCAGCTCTGCCTGGCTGAGAACATCGCCCAGGAAACGCAGCCGGTAACCGCGGTTCCGGACCGCCTCTATCTCATATCCTTCTGCCTCCAACTGTTTGATAACTTTCCAGACTGCCGTCCGTGATACATTTAAACGCTCACAGATCTCCTGTCCGGACAGGTAATCATCCGTTTCTTTTAACATTCGCAAAACTTCTGTTTTCACTTTTATTACCCCCACCATATTGTAAGTGTACTGACAATACATAAAAGGAACAATCCTGCTCCCACAGCCATCAGGATCATTCCGCCGGTCCGCAGATGCTTTCTTCCCCTTCCCCGGCGATAGCGGTCATAGCCATTGGCAAAATTCAGTACCGCCGCCAGAAGAAAGATTACCGGAAACAAAATCCGGTTTTCATCCGGGTTCAGAAACGCAAGAACCGCAAATATCACGATCAATATACCCACTACGATATGAAGCATATCCAGGGCAAACGCGATATTCGCGCTTTTCTTTCTTTTTTCCTGCAGGTTCAACGCATCCACTCCTTACTTATATTCGCAAACAACAGCCTCATTCTTCATATAGCACATAGCTTCTTGCATATACCCTTTCATCAACATATATGGGTATACATATCACTATGGGATATTATACCGAATGTCCGCAGGCTTGTCAAAAAAGAAATCGAAAAAGGCTGCGGTTCCTGCTTTACATAACCATCAGCCTTTTCTTATACCTTCTTTTTATAACTTAGAGCCGCTCACTCCCGGCTACTCTGCCTTTTGAACATCCGTGCCAACTTCCGTCAGACCCTTTACCAGACCGGCAATGCCCTGGATCTCGGACGGGATGATGATCTTCGTCGCCTTGCCGTCCGCTGCTTTGGCAAATGCCTCCAGGCTCTTGAGCTGCAGCACTGCATTGTCCGCGCCTGCTTCCTTGATAAAGCGAAGTCCATCTGCTTCCGCTTTCTGGACTTTGAGGATCGCTTCCGCCTCACCTTCTGCCTCGCGGATCATCTTTTCCTTCTGTGCTTCTGCACGCAGGATCGCCGCTTCCTTCTCTGCTTCTGCTTCCAGAATCGCGGACTCTTTCTTACCTTCGGCTACCAGGATCGTCGATTTCTTCTCGCCTTCGGCACGGAGAATGGACTCACGGCGCTCACGCTCTGCCTTCATCTGTTTCTCCATCGCATCCTGAATGGCTGCCGGAGGAATGATATTTTTCAACTCAACACGGTTTACCTTGATTCCCCACGGATCTGTCGCCACATCGAGTGCAGCGCGCATCTTCGTGTTGATCGTCTCACGGGAGGTTAAGGTCTGGTCAAGTTCGAGATCACCGATGATATTTCGAAGGGTGGTCGCCGTCAGGTTCTCGATCGCCATGATCGGGTTCTCAACACCATACGCAAACAGCTTCGGATCCGTGATCTGGAAAAATACAACCGTATCAATCTTCATCGTAACGTTATCTTTCGTGATAACCGGCTGCGGTGCAAAATCTACAACCTGCTCTTTTAAAATGACTCTTTTTGCCACGCGGTCAATGAACGGCACCTTGAAATGCACGCCAACCGACCATGTCTCCAGATAAGCACCCAGACGCTCTACGACTAATGCCTGTGCCTGCGGCACAATCCGGATACAGGATGACAAAATCAGAAGTACCACAATTGCAATGACAAGAAAACTGATAACTGCTCCCATATTTCCTACTCCTCCTTACATTTGCTGACAATCAGCTTGACGCCGCTGACCGCCTGAATCTGTACCATCGTATCCTTCGGAATCCGGCTTCCATCCGCCGAGCGTGCCGTCCATTCCTGACCGGACACCATCGCCGTCCCTCTCGCCTCGTCGTTATCAATCTCTGCGGTTACCCGCGCTTTTTTACCCACCAGCGCGTCCACATTGGTCCGCACCGTCTTCTGATTGATATACCGGAGTGCCAATGGTCTTGTTGAATACAAAAGAAGGAATGAAACAACGACAAACACTGCCATCTGGATGTAAAGATTCACTCCCGCGATCGACAGGACACACGCAATCAGAGCGCCTCCAGCAAACCAGATCGAAGTCAGCGCCATCGACGCTGCTTCCAGCCCGATACACACTACAAACACCGCCAGCCAGACACACCATACTGCCATGTCATCCCCTCCTTCCATATAGGTCTTTTGACCCTGATATCTTAAAACTAGTATACGATATTTTCTGACATTTATCAACCAATCAGCTCTGTTTTTGAACTTACGGTTTTATTACAAACTTCTTAATGGAACATATCGATCTACAGTTCAATTTATTTCTTCACAGCTCTCTATTTGCACAAACTATCCGGCTTAAAACATTGTTTCAAAAAATGCAATTTACTGCCGTCTCTGCCGTGCCGTCTCAAACAGCAGCACCGAAGCCGCCACCGCTGCATTGAGGGATTCAACCTTTCCAGCCATCGGAATCCTCACCCACGCGTCAGCAAGCGCCGCCGTCTCCTCGGTCAGACCATTCGCCTCATTTCCGATCAGAAAGCCGGACGGACCTGTATAATTTTCCTCTTCGTAGTTATGTTTCCCCTTTAAATGCGCCGCATAGAGGCGGATTCCCTGCTTTTTCACTTCCGCGATCGTCTGATGCAGGTCGTCCGTGTAGATAAACGGCACCCGGTAGATCGAGCCCATCGTGGAACGGATGACCTTCGGGCTGTAAATATCAGCTGAACCACGGTCAAGAATGATGCCTGTCACACCCGCCCCCTCTCCGGCACGCAGGATTGTTCCCAGATTACCTGGATCCTGCAGCGTCTCCAGAATCACAAGCTCCGGTGCCTTTCCGTCCGGGCTATTTTTCAGCACATCTGAGAGCTGATAGGAAAACTGTTCCACTACCGCCAGGATCCCCTGCGGTGTCTGGGTGTCCGACATATGGCGCATGACCTCATCCGTCACCGTCTCATACCGGCAGCCAGCCAGCAGTTTTTCTGCTTTTTCCCCCTGCTGGCGCAGAAAATTTTCCGACACATAGACTTCGCGGCGTCTCTCCACCGGCAGTTCCCCGAACATCTTCGGACCTTCCACCAAAAAGACGCCCTGTTCCCGTCTTGCTTTTGCTTTCTTTGCAAGCGCCGCCACCGCTCTGACACGGGCGTTGCCCGTGCTCGCGATCACAGGCTGCCTCCTGCCGCTTTCGTCTCCGGCACTCCGTAAACGCAATCCTCATCCAGTGTTTCCAGCTCCTCCAGCCACAGGCGGCTGCACGCATCGCTCGGCATACGCAGGTCGCCGCGCGGCGATACTGCAGCAGAACCTACCTTCGGACCATCCGGCAGGCAGGAACGCTTAAACTGCTGGTTGAAGAAACGGCGGTAGAACACCTTCAGCCATTTAAGGATCGTTTCCTTATCATAAGCACCGTCAAATGCCTGACGCGCCAGGCGGTAAATCTTGCCCGGACGGTAGCCGAATCTTAATATATAGTAGAGATAGAAATCATGCAGCTCATAAGGACCAACCAAATCCTCCGTTTTCTGTGCGATCTTTCCATCCTCCTCCGGCGGCAGAAGCTCCGGGCTGACCGGCGTATCCAGTACATCCAGCAGAATATCAGAAAGCTCTTTCTCGCCACAGGTATCTGCATAATAGCGCACCAGATGGCGCACCAGCATCTTCGGAACCGAGCAGTTGACACCGTACATCGACATATGATCGCCGTTGTAGGTCGCCCAGCCAAGCGCCAGCTCCGACATATCGCCGGTACCGATGACAAGACCGCCGATCTTATTGGCAAGGTTCATCAAAACCAGCGTCCTCTGGCGTGCCTGTGAATTTTCATACGTTACATCATGAACCGACGGATCCTGCTCAATGTCGCGGAAATGGATAGTAACTGCCTCTCGGATATCGACTTCTTTCAAGGTTGCACCCAGCTTTTTCGTGAGCTGGCAGGCATTCTGGTACGTCCGGTCAGTCGTACCAAAGCACGGCATCGTCACAGACAGGATATTTTCACGCGGAATCCCCAGCAGATCAAAGGCGCGCACGGTTACTAAAAGTGCCAGAGTTGAATCCAGACCGCCTGAAATACCAACGACAGCATGGCGACATCCGGTATGTTTGAGACGTTTTTTCAATCCCATCGCCTGGATCGAAAGGATCTCCTCGCAGCGGCGGTTCCGGCTGCCCGCATCGTGTGGGACAAACGGGGTCGGATCGATCGCGCGCTCCAGCGCAAGCGGTTTCCGATCCAGCGTAAAGCTTACAAACCGGTAATCCTCACGGTCTTCTGTCTGATAGGTCGTCATCCGGCGGCGCTCACATTCCAGACGTTCCAAATCGATATCTGCGTAGATCGTCTGATTCTCAAATCGCGCTGACTCCGACAGGATATTGCCATTCTCAGCGATAATATTCTGGCCGCCAAAAACGAGATCCTGGGAAGACTCTCCCTCGCCCGCATTGGCGTAAATATACGCACAGAGAAGCCGCGCCGACTGACCGCTGATCAGACTTCTGCGGTACTCGCTCTTGCCCGTCACCTCATCGCTGGCAGAACAGTTGACAATCACCGTTGCCCCCGCCGACGCGTGTGCAATACTCGGTGGATTTAAAACCCAGACGTCCTCGCAGATCTCCGCCCCCACGACGAGATTTTCCACATTGTCACAGGAAAATAAAAGCTTCATTCCCATTGGCACCTGATAACCGTCCCAGGAAACGTCGATTGTCTTTTCCCAGCCCGGGTTGAAATAACGTCCCTCATAAAATTCAGAATAGTTTGGAATCCATCTCTTCGGAACCAGACCGAGCAGCTTTCCATCCTGGATCGCCGCTGCCACATTGTACAATTTATTGTTGTATTCCCACGGAAGTCCTACAAATACAAGCATTGAATCGCCAGCTGTAAAGGCGATCAGCTTCCTAAGCTCTTCCTTTGCCTTCGCCAGCAGCGATTTCTGGATAAACAGCTCACCGCACGTATATCCCGTCAGCACCAGCTCTGGAAATACCATCATCGAAGCGCCCTTTTTGCGCCCCTCCTCTATCTGTTCACAAACCTGTTCCCGGTTGTACTCTACATCTGCCACCTTCACTTCCGGCGTTGACGCGGCAACCCGGATAAAGCCATCTCTTATCATATGGTTTGTCTCCCTTATAAATGATTTTTAAAAACATAGCAACTGTTCAATAGGTCTGCGCATTTACTGCGCTGACCGTACGAAAACATGGACCAGCAGGAAAAAATCCCATTGCCGTAGGCAATTTTAAATGGATTTTTGCGCGTGACTGTGAAGGTACTGAACAGTTACGAATTTATTGTAGCTGTCACTATACAAAAAGTCAAACATATATAAAAAGAGAGCCGCTTTTCCCCCACAGAAAGCAGCTCTCCGGTCACGTTCACAACCGTTACATTAAATAGTTTGATTGCTGTATGTAAATATACCACTCTTTTCCAATTTTGTCAACGTCACTTTTGTCATTTTGCACAATAAATCATTTTCTTTTTTCGACAAGAAAAAGCAATTTTCACAGTTCTTTTTTACGAATCTTTCCGCTTTCAGTCTTTGAAAACTCCTTTAGCAAGGCAAATTTGCGCGGGATCTCATAATCTGCCAGTCTTTCCGCCAAAAATTCCCGAATTGCCATATTGGTACAACCACATTTCCCGCTGTCACTTCCGACATTTTCTAGTATATCGGAATTTAAAAAGATTGCCAAACTTGTACCACTGAAGGTTTACAAATTGTTTTTCTTTTTACTCAACTGCCAGAACGGATATTTCACGATACCGGGTGTGTTATTGTTTTATCATTTTAAACGGTTGCTTTTCACTTCCGATGAATTTATAATAACGCCATAGGTTACAGTCTGAAACCAATCCCCGACGCAATGCGGATCTGGGGCGGACATTATAAACCGACACAGGAGGATACTGCCAAATGATCACCATTCAAAATCCGCTGACCTTTACTTCCTCTTATCCGCCCAAACGGTTAGGAGCTATCTCCGATCTGCTTTTTTTCGATATCGAGACAACCGGCTTTTCCGGCGACTACGCCTCGGTCTATCTGATCGGCTGCGTCTGGCACGACGGAAACACCTGGATTCTGACCCAGTATTTTGCCGAGACGAGGGATGCAGAGGAAGAGGTTCTCGACGCTTTTTTTGCACTTCTCCGGACAAAGCGCATCCTCGTCCATTTCAACGGCGACGGGTTTGACATTCCATTTCTGACGAAACGCTGTGTTTTTTATAAAAAGGACTGGAATTTTGAAGCGGTTGAAAGTTTTGATATTTATAAGAAAATACGCCCATTAAAAAAATTGCTGGGACTTGAAAATCTGAAACAGAAAAGCATCGAGCAGTTCCTCGGCATTGCCCGCGAAGATAAGTACAACGGCGGTCAGCTCATCGAGGTTTACGGTGAATATTTACAGACGCACTCTGAACTGCTGAAGCACCTTCTGATTCTCCATAACGAGGATGACTTAAAGGGAATGCCGCAGATTCTGCCGATTCTCGCCTACCCGGACTTTCTGACCGGCGATTTTTCTTTCAAAGGTTCAGAAAGCCGTGATATCCCATATGCGGACGGAAACTCAGAAAAGCACCTGCTGCTTCACTATGAAAGTCCCTTCTCTCTGACAAGCGGATTCCAGTTTTCCATCGGTGATCTGGAGCTGTCGGCGGAAGGAAACCGCCTGACGCTCGACCTTCCATTATATTCCGGGGAGCTGAAACGATTTTACAACGATTATGAGAATTATTACTATATGATCTACGAGGACTGCGCCATCCACAAAAGTGTCGGTCAGTATGTGGATCGCTCCGCCCGCAAGAAGGCAACCGCCAAAACGTGCTACACCCGCGCAGCCGGGCTGTTTGTGCCGCAGCCGCTTCTTGCAGATGGCACTCCGATGTGGCATGAATGCCTGAAAGCAGACTATAAGAGTAAGCAGCTGTTTGTGCCGTATTCAGAACAGCTTTTCACAGATCCAGAGACGGCAGTGCTGTACTTACATAATTATCTGAGAGAATTGTCCTTATAAATTACAGCACCCGTCCACGCTCTCTTATCTCCCGGATCACGTGACCCATCCGTTTTCTCCGGACTGCCTGTTCTTTCGCTCTCTCCCGCGCAAGCAGCGCCCGGATGAACGCAAAGGTTCTCTCCTCGCCCTGCTCTTTCAGCATCGTGAGGAGATATTCCAGCTGGTACTTCGTCCTCGGGTGCATCACGACAAAATCTCTGCCTCTTTCAAAGTATTCCCACGCACACGCATCCGTATAATCTTTTCCCTTATAAACCTTCGACGCGGCAATCCGGTCCATTACCATCTCGATCAGATAGCGAAGGGGCATTTTATTGCCGACAAGCCCCCAGGACTTGTCCGGTGCAAAATCGATCCAGTATTCGAAATGATGTTTGTTGCGTCCCTTGTGGTGCAGCCATGCCGCCGAATAGCCCTTTTCTTCTTTTTCCGCCGCATTTGGGCTGCGGTTTCCCTGATAATATTTAACGCCGGTCGCAAATTCCTCCCAGGAATACTTGGAGAGGTCGTGCAGAAGTCCCTGGCGGTACAGCCCTACCGCAAAGCAGTTTTTCATGACCTCGCATTTATGTTTCGTGATCGTCAAAAAATGATGATACGCATTGTAAATATAATTCATTTTCCTACCTCTTTCCCCTTTTCTTTCCTCCTATTTTACCCCCCGTATCCTGGTTTGACAACCCCACTTTCTTTCGCGGCTTTCTGGAAAATACCCGTTACTGGGCACACATGTGTGTACAGTAACAAATGCCCTTATTTTCCACAAAAATTTAACTATTTTTAAATGTCTGAATTTCCAGAAATTTTATGCGAAAACGTTTGACATCAATATGAAACTATGCTATTCTTGGAACAGGTCGTAAATCCATGCGGCCATCACTATTTTTTATATTTTTTTGGAGGTATCATATGAACAGAGGTACTGTAAAGTGGTTCAACAACCAGAAAGGTTACGGATTTATCTGCGACGAGCAGGGCAACGATGTATTCGTTCACTACTCCGGACTGAACATGGAAGGCTTCAAGTCTCTTGAGGAAGGCGCTCAGGTAGAGTTCGAAGTTGTTAACGGTGCTAAGGGACCGCAGGCTACTAACGTAACCAAGCTTTAATCATCAACTTTCCAGTGTACCTGTTTTCCAAATATGTTTGATATATATTTTGCGAATACGTTATATTGATCTAAGTAAAGTGATTATAAAAAGGGATACCGCTTCGGCAGTATCCCTTTTTTCGTAATTGCTCACACATGTGTGAACAGTTACCTTTTTTCTGTCCTGCCATGCGGAACATATCCAAATATCCTCTTTCCGCACAGCAGCCCTATCTATTATCTCATTTCTTTTTACTTCTTAGCTTTCTCGTACAATTTTTTCAGCTCATCCACACTAAATTCATAGTGCTTGTTGCAGAACTGGCAGTTGACTTCGATGCTCTTGCCCTCGTCGATCATCTCCTGCAGCTCCTTGCCGCCGATGCTGATCAGCGCCTTTTCTACACGGCTCTTGGTGCAGTTGCAGGTAAACTGAATCGGCATCTTATCCAGAATCTCCAGACCAAATTGTCCTAAAATCAGCTCCAGAATATCCTCCGGGGTCATTCCCTTATTTAACATCGTCGTCACCGGCTCCAGCTCACCGATCGTCTTTTCAAGTGCCGCGATCGTCGCCTCCTCTGCTCCCGGAAGAAGCTGGATGATAAATCCACCTGCCTGGCGCACCGTATTTTCTTTATTCATCAGAACGCCCAGTGCCACGGAGGACGGAGTCTGCTCGGAAGTCGCATAGTAATAAGTCAGATCTTCCGCAATCTCACCCGTTACCAGGATCGTCTGCCCCACATACGGCTCTTTCAAACCGATATCCTGGATTACGCTCAAGACGCCGACTCCCAGCGCACCGCCCACATCCAGCTTGCCCTTCGCATTCGGCGGCAGCATTACCTCCGGGTGGAACGCGTAGCCCTTGACATTGCCGTTCTTATCAGCTGTTACCGTCAGACCGCCGATCGGACCATCGCCCTCGACCCGGATGGTTAAAAGATCACTGTCCGCTTTCATCATCGAGCCCATCATGACCCCTGCCGTCATCAGGCGTCCCAGCGCTGCGGTCGCCACCGGGCTGGTATTGTGCGCCTGTCTGGCTTTCTCCACCAGATCGCGGGAAGTCGCCGCAAATGCGCGGATCTGACCATTCGCCGCCGTCGCACGGAGCATATAATCTCCGGTCTGTCCCGTTATTTCACCTGCTTTTATCTTTTCCATCATTTATACCTCTTTTCCATGTTCTCTCGCAACCACATAGATTCGGTCGCTCTCTTTTCGCGGCGCGTTCTTCGTAAATGCGTCATACGCCGCCACAAATTCCATACCCGCCTCTGTGAGCGCCTTTTTTATCTCGTCCAACGACCACGCGCGCTCAAAATGCGTCTCCTGATAGCGGCGGTATAAGTCATCCTCCTCGCGGATAAAGAGCGTCAGATCGTAGGAGTTAATTTTCTCCTCTTCATCATACTCATTTTCCCAGATGAAGCTACCCTCGTCGCGCACCTCCGCGATCGTCTCACTTCCCATTGCCTGAAACTTTGCCTCCGTGTTCAGGTCGAAAATGAACATTCCCTTCGGATCCAGATAATTGTTGACCAGCGAAAATACGTGCGCCAGATCGTCATAATCCAGAATATAATTCAGCGAATCGCAGATACTCACGACCGCCCGGACCGTCCCGTACAATTCAAATTCGCGCATATCCTGCAATAAATACAAAATTGGCAGCCCGGATTCTGCCCGTTTTTCGATTGCTTCCTGCAGCATATCCTCCGAGACATCCACGCCGATCATATCATAGCCTTCCTTTGCCAGAAGCTCCGTCAGCGTGCCGGTTCCGCATCCCAGATCCAGCACCAGACCATCATTGATCCCATATTCCTTTAAAAGAGAAGTCAGGTACCCGCACCAGTCCTCATAGGGAATATTATCCATAAACATATCATATACTTCCGCAAAACTCGTGTAAGCGTCCATTTAGCCTCTCCTTCTATATTGCCGATGCAAAAATGACTGCCATGCACCGAAAGCTTTCCCCTACTGCACAATCTCCTTCCGATGCCAGCACTCCCATCATAGCAATTTTTCGCCCTGTTTGCAAGAATAATTGAAAAAGCACGCGCAGATGACCAGGAATGGAGTAATTGTTCACAGGTAGGCACTTTTGGAACCGAACGTGCCGTAAGAAAACGTGGTGGCAGCAGGATTTTGTCGTATACACTAACTCTTGACGTTCCACGCAGAACTGACTATACTAGAGCGTATGAAAAATTTGACTGAAAAACAAAAACATTCCCCCATCAAAAGCCGCCGTTTTTACCGCCGGCAGATGTGGCTTCCGGCACTGGTGCTGATCGCGTCCATCCTGCTCCTGTGGCAGAATGCCGGGGAAAATTCACACTCCCCGCGGCCGATAAACAGCCAGTGCAAGTTTGAAGATTTTTATAACCCGGCTCAGCCCTATGTCTCGGTGAACGCTCCTTCCTTATATTATACAGGGTGCGCTGCCTACGATGGAAAGAAAGAGACCGGATATTATTATTACTCTCTGGAAAATGGAACCTGCCATTTCTATCTGCTCGATCCGTCTTCCGGCTATCCAGAGCCGCCCGAACGCAAAGCACTTTCATTAAACGGGCGTTTGATCCGCCTGAACGAGGATACCTATGAATCGCTTCTCCAGACGATGGCGGACAGTCTCTCCTGGACGGTGAGCTCCCTGCGGAACATGACTTCTCCTTATATCATATCCGCTCTGCCGTATCCCGCTCTGACGCATGAGGTATTTCATCTATTAGCCGGATGTGCGTTTCTGATCGCCCTGGTGGATCTGATCTGGCTTTTTTACCATTCACTCCGGCACCGCCGGGAGCCGCTGCAGCTTTCCGGTGAGGCACAGCAGGGGCAGCAGGATTCTTCCAGTGAGCAGCCGCGCACTTTAATTTCCCACCGCAGGAAAAAACATTGACAGACGATTCAAGCCATGCCGCTTTCCCTGGCATAGGCTGAACCGTCTGTCTTTTTTCGGCTGCTATTTCGTTTTTCTCTATTTCAGCTTATCAGATTATGCTTCTATCTGAATACACCGCGCCCAGTGTGTCCTTGAAAGTTGTACTGCCTCCGGTGACAGCGGCACATGGGCACACGCCTCTCTTCTCTTCGGACAGCGCTCATAAAAGATACACTTCTCCCCACTGCCCGCTATCTTCTTTGGTGCATTCTGGACGGACCGCTCTTTTTCCTGATTTTCCAAAAGGTTCCCTTTCGTCTGTCCCCGCTCCGGTTTTTCCATCCGGCTGTCTCTCTCCGGCTCCGCACTCTGCTTTCCTGCCTCCGCATCCAGTTCCATTGTATCCCCGCCGATCGCCGCTTCCAGCAGAAGTTTCGTGTACGGGTGCGCCGGATGCTCATAGATCTCTTCTGCCAGACCTTCTTCCACAATCACACCCCTGTAAATGACCATGACACGGCTGCAGAGCCCGCGCACGACGTTCAGATCGTGGGAAATAAAGAGGATGGTCATCTGCTTTTCGGCGTGCAGCTTCAAAAGCAGGTTCAAAATCTGGGACTGGACCGTCACATCAAGCGCCGAAACAGGCTCATCCGCGATCACCAGGCGCGGATCCATGAGAAGGGCCACGCCGATGCTGATGCGCTGTTTCTGACCGCCAGAAAGCTCTCTCGGATGGCGCGCCGCAAAGGACTCGTCCAGTCCGACATTTTCAAGCATTTCTTTCACTAGCTGCCTGCGCTCTGCGCGGTCCCTGATGCCGCGCAGGCGCAGCGGTTCTTCCAGAATCCATCCGATCGTCCGCGCCGGGTTGAGCGATCCCGCCGGATCCTGAAATACCATCTGCGGACGGACGCCGTCACGCACCTTCACCTCACCCGTATAATTGTCGTGAAGTCCCAGGATCGTCTTGCTGAGCGTCGATTTGCCGCAGCCGCTCTCGCCCACGATCCCCACAATCTCTCCCTCTCTTGCCGACAGGTTCAGATCGTGAATTACGTGTTTTTTTCCTTTTTTGCGGAACAGACCGCCACGCACATCGTAAAATACGTTCAAATCCGTCAGGCGCAGGATCTCCCCGCCGGAGCTTTCCCCTTTTTCTCCCTCCGGAATCGACGCCACCAGATGGCGCGTATATTCATGCTTCGGATGCAGAAGGACGTCTTCCGTCTGCCCTTCTTCCACGATCTCGCCCTTATAAACCACGATCACACGGCTGCAGAGCGCACGCACAACATTCAGATCATGGGAAATAAAGAGAATCGACGTTCCCTTGGTCCGGTGGATATTCCGCAGAAGCTCCAGGATCTGTGCCTGAACGACACAGTCTAACGCTGTCGTCGGTTCATCCGCAATCAGAAGACTCGGAGAATTGATCATCGCCTGCGCGATCATCACACGCTGGCGCATGCCGCCGGAAAGCTCATGCGGGTATTTACCGCACAGCCCCTCCGGGTCCGGCAGACCGACTTCTGAGAGTGCCTGCACCACCCGCTCATGAATCTCAGAATTTCCGAGTTTCGTATGGATCCGCAGGCTTTCCCCGACCTGCCGTTCGATTTTCAATACCGGATTTAAGGAGGTCATCGGCTCCTGAAAGACCATCGCCATTTTGCTGCCGCATAGCTGTCTCCGTTTTTCCGGTTTCATGGTCACCAGATCTTCTCCCTGAAAACAGAGCGATCCGGAGGCAATCTCGGCATCCTTCGGAAGTAGCCCCATCAGCGCAAGCGCACTCATGGATTTTCCTGACCCTGACTCGCCGACTACTCCGACGATCTCGCCTTTTCCGATCGAAAAGCTGATTCCCTTGACTGCCTCAAAGGTCGAATTTCCTTCTGGAAAACGGATCGACAGATTTTTTATCTCAACCAATGGTTCCATCTTTTCGCCTCCTTACTGCTGCATCGAGCGCAGCCCCTCGCTCACCATGCTGAATCCCAGAATAATCAGGATGATCGTCACGCCCGGTCCGATCGCGTACCACGGCGCATTGAACAGGTACGACTGCGCTTCGTAAAGCATTCTCCCGAGACTCGGCTCCGGCGGCTGGATTCCCAGTCCCAGATAACTCATACTCGCCTCCGCCAGCACCGCATTGTTAAATCCGATCGCCGCCGCCGTCAAAAGGCTGACCGCCGCATTCGGCAGAATATGGGCGAAAATAATCCGGATATGCCCTGCGCCAAGGATCCGCGCACTCTTGACAAAATCCAGTTCCCGGCACCGTATCACCTCACTGCGGACGATCCGGGCAAAACTCGGGATAAAAAGGATTCCCAGCGCCAGAATGATGTTGTAGCTTCCCGGCTTCGTCAGGCTGATGAAGATAAGCGCCAGAAGAATGCTCGGAAACGATAAAAGGATATCATTGAAACGCATGATCAGGTTATCGAAAAAGCCGCCGAAATAGCCGGTCAGCGCACCGACGATCGTGCCAAACACACACCCGATCAGAACCGTGCAGACTGCCACAAAAAAGGTGCTGCCGCTTCCCGCCATCACACGGCTCAAAATATCGCGCCCGAAGTTATCCGTTCCCAGCGGGTGTGCTGCACACGGCGCCAGATTGACTGCCATGGAGTCCATCGTCGTCGTCCCATACGGCGTCCAGAACTGTCCGATCAGGGCAACTGCCAGAAAGAACAGCGTGATCGCGCCCCCTATCATCAGATTATAATTCTTTCGTTTCATTCATCTTCCCTCTATTCTTCCGCCGTCCGGACTCTCGGATCCAAAACCTGATAAATCATATCAACCGCAAAATTGATAAGTACGACCACCGATGTGATATACAGCACGATCGCCTGCACAACCGGATAATCACGGTTGGAGATCGAGCTGATCAGAAGTCTTCCGATTCCCGGCACGCTGAACACCTGCTCCGCCACGATGCTGCCGGCAAGGATCTCCGCGATTACCATCGCAAAGAACGTCACAACCGGAATCATCGCATTTTTCAGCACATGCCCGTACAATACCGCCGTTTCCGTATTGCCGCGGCTGTAGGCAGTCCGCACGTATTCCCGGTTCATCTCGGTCAGAATCGAGCTTCGCAGGAATTTCACCACCATCGCAATCTTCGGCAGCGCCACCGCGAGCGCCGGAAATAAAAGGTACTGTGCAGACTTTCCGAAATTTTCCGACGGTTCGATAAATTTACCCGGCTGGAACATATGAAGAATCAGTCCAAACACGTATGTCAGGATCATGCCGAGAAAGAATGACGGCACCGCCATCAGAATCTGCGTCAGGCAGTTCGTCAGCGTATCGACCCATTTCCCGGCAAACCGGGCACTCAGGATTCCGAGCGGAACTGAAATCACCGTGATGATGAGCAGGGAAATGACTGCCAGAAGCACCGTGACCGGAAGCCGCTGTGCCAGAAGGGAGCGGACTGAGGTTCCCTCATACCGGTAGGACTCCCCGAAATCCCCCTGCATCGCATCGGTCACCCATCTTCCATACCGCTCCAGAAGTGGATCATTTAATCCCATCTCATCCCGCGCCCGCTCTAACTGCTCTTCCGTCGCGTCCTTTCCCAGCCTGGAAAGTGCCGCATCGCCCGGAATCACAGAAAAAGCGGTAAACGTCAGGAAGGATATGACCAACAATGTGATAATGAGAGTTATCAGTTTTTTTATAAAGAATTTCATAATTCCCTCCTGCGTTTACCGCTTCTTATTCTGTTGTTATTTCCTGGTTACTGTTCACGGGCAGGCACTTTTGGAACCGAAAGTGCCGTAAGAAAACGTGGTAGCAGCAGGAATTTGCTGGATTGTAACTGTATATTTTACTGCTCTACCTGATATAACAGGGACATATCCTCTGCTGCCGTCGGGTAGAAGGTGTAGCCGCCAAACTTCTTGCTGACTGCTACGAGGTTCGCCGGATCTTCGATGTAAACGGCTGCCGCATCCTCTGCCAGGATCATCTGCGCCTTCTTGTAGTTTTCTACTTTTACATCGTCATCAACGGTTGTGTATGCTGTATTAAATACATCGTCGTACTCAGTGTTGGAGTAATGCATGAAGTTCTTCGCATCGTCTGTCACATATTTCTTGAGCCAGTCGCTTGGTGCCAGCGTTCCGTCAAAACCGATGACAGTCGCCTGGAAGTTGCCTCCCTTGTATACATCCTGCAGCCAAGTGCTCCACTCAACCTGATTTAAGGTCACATTGATGCCGACCTGGGACAGCTCATCCGCGATGATCTGCGCGCTGTCTACGTGCTGGCTGTATGAGCTCGGAACGGTGATTTCCAGATCAAAGCCATCTGCGTATCCGGCATCTGCCAGAAGCTCTTTTGCCTTCTCCGGATCGTAGCTGTATACGGTCTCTGCTTCCGGCTCATAGTATTTCGACATTGCCGGGATCATATGGGAGCCGATGATGTGGCTCTTTCCGCCGAAAATAAAGTTGTTGATCGCATCGCGGTCTACCGCATAGCAGAGTGCCTGACGCACCTCTGTCTTGGAAAGCGGCTCGTAAGCGCCGTTTAAGTACATCGCATGGACGAGGTTCATGCTTCCCTGTACGATGTTGTAATCTTCATCGCCCAGTGTCTCCGCCTGTGCGGCGGTTAAATATTTCAGAATGTCGATGGTGCCTGCCTGCAGCTCTACAAATGCGGTGTCCACATCGGCAATAAATTTAAATTCCACGCTGTCCAGGCTCGGAACGCCCTCCTGCCAGTAGCCGTCATATTTTTCCAGCTCCAGGTTCTGTCCCGGTGTGTAGGAAACATATTTGAATGGACCGGTACCGATCGGATTGCCTGCCGGGTCCTCGTTGGACTGCGGAATGATGGCAATCGTCATCATCGGAAGAAACTCTGAATAACTTTCTTTCAGGTTTACAACCAGTGTCTTATCATCCTGCACCTCTACACTATCTACAAGCGAAGAAAAAGCGGAGGATTCGCCCTGAATCTCCGCATAACGATCGATGGAATATTTGACATCTTCGATGGTAACCGGTGTGCCGTCATGGAATGTGACGCCATCTCTCAATGTGAAAGTATAAGTCTTTGCATCATCGGAAATGGTGTAATCGCTGGCAACAGCCGGAATAAATCCGCCATCGGAAGTAGGCTTTACAAGCCCTTCGTACAAATTGAAAACCACGTCTCTAGTTCCTGCGTCCGTATCTACATGGGGGTCAAGACTAGCCAGGTCCTGCGTCATGCCATACACAACGCTGCCGCCTGGTACTGGTGTTCCTTCTGAAAGAGTATTACTGGTCTCTGCTTCGCTGGACTCGCCAGCTGCTTCTGAGGTGCCTTCTGCTGTCTTGCTGCCTCCGCATGCACAGAGTGAAGCAGATAACAAAAGTGCCATTACGCCTGAAAGAAGCTGTTTCTTTTTCATATCTTTGTCCTCTCGAATTCGTAATAATCTCTCATTATTAAATTGTCTTAGCCATTATAGCAGATTTTCATAGAAAATCAACTTTTCCAGCATAATTTAGGACTTTCTCACTATCTTTTAGGATGTTTTTTGTTGAAATTTACGAATTGATCCGGCTCGAAACTGTCAAAAATAAAAACATCAAACTGTTTCCGGTGCCGGTTTAATTCGCCCTGGTTTTTAATCGTCCACGCCGCCATCTTACATTTGTAGAAATAGCGCAGCATTTCCACCGGAAGCGTGTTGCTGAACTGGCAGTTGTACGCAATGAAATCCGGTCTGCAAAATCCGTTCAGCATACAGTATGTAAGCATCTCCCGCACAATGACCGGCGTTTTCAATCCCTCGCCGCGGTGATTGGTCGCAAGCTGTCCGCGCAAAACATTTGGACGATGGCGCTTAAACCAGCCGAGTGCCAGCGGACTGAACGATTCGATGCAGTACTCACCCGGATAACGGTCTAAAAGCACCGCGCATTTCTCGCACAGCTCCCGGTGGACAATCTCCGCTTTCAGCTCGATGATAAGCGGTGTGCGTCCATCCGCCAGCTCAAGCACTGTCTCAAAGGCCGGTATCGTCTGGGATGAACCAAACAAACGATAACTTTGCAGCTCTTCAAAGGTACAGTCGCGTATCTTCCGATCAACGCCCGCCGCCCGCTTCAGATCCCAGTCGTGAAATACGACCGGAACCCCGTCTTTTGTCAGCTGTACATCCAGCTCGATCCCATATCCCATCTGGATCGCGCGCTCAAACGCCGGGAGCGAATTTTCCGGACATTCACCCCGGTTGTCATGAAATCCCCGGTGGGCGATGTATTGCCGCTCAAATGCCTGCATTCTCGCCTTCCGCCCCGTCTCCGGCAGCATACTGCAGTAAAACAGAGATAAGAGCGATATCGTCACCATCCCTGGAATTACGATTGTCATATGTAAATAGCCTCTTTTCTTTCGTCACACAACGGCTCTGCGCCGTCCTACTAATCTTCTATCTCCCAATGCACCTGGCTTCCACCATTTCCCTTTTTTACCACCAGCTTGTGTCCCATCTCCTCTTTCAGCTCCGTCACGTGGGAAATGATGCCGATCAGGCGTCTTCCTCCGGACAGCTCCTGCAGCACCTGAACCGCCCGCGTTCGTGATTCCTCATCCAGGGAACCAAATCCCTCATCAATGAACATCGCATCCACCTTCACGCTGCCTGCCGCATTCTGGATGACATCCGCCATGCCGAGCGCCATCGCAAGCGCCGCCAGAAAGGATTCTCCACCGGACAGCGTTTTGACGTCCCGGACCCGGTCAGTCACAAAGCTGTAGACATCCAGGTCAAGTCCCACTTCTCCCTGTTTTCCCAGATCGGCCAGACCGCGGCATTGAAGTTCAAAGGTTCCTTTCGTCATCCGGCGCAGGCGGCGGTTAGCTGCCTGTATCATCTGGCGGAAATACTGGCGCTGTACATACGTCTGGAAATCGATCCGCGCCGCACCGCTCAGTTTTCCGTCCGCCGTCTGGTAAAGTTCGCTGATCTGCTGTTTTTCCCGGTCAAGCTGCTCCCGTTCCTGCAGATACACCCGAAGTGCCGCATATGCATCCTCGTTGCGCGTCCGCACCGACACATGTTCCCGGTGAAGCCGCGACCAGCGCGTTTTTTCCTCTTCCCAGTGCCGGATCGCCTGCTGGATTTTTTCTTCCGGATCTGTTTCCGAATCTGCTTCCATATGTTCCCGGAGCGAAGATAAGCTTCCCTCCAGCTCCCGGCATTTTTCCCGGCACTCCCGTGCTTTCTTATCAGCCGCTGTCACCGCCTCTGCAAGTGTTTCCAGCTCCCGGCTGCGCTTCTCAAGCTCCACCCGGAGTGTCCGGCTGTCTTTCCACTCCAGCCGCTTCGAGAGTTCCTCCAGCTCATTACGTCTCGTCTGGCTCTCGATCGCCGCCTGCTGCACCTCACTTCTTTTAAGCTCCAGCGCAGCTTCCAGCTTCTTCTGTCCGGCTCCGTTCGCCTCCCGTTTCTGCCGGATCGTTTCTTCCATGGCAATCCGGTCAGTATAAGTGGTTTCCGCCTGCCTGCATCGCCGGATTTCCTGTGCCATCTGCCGGAGCTCCTTCTCCAGAGCATCCACATCCGGCTGGGCTGCCGGGCTGTCCTGATTTTGGCCGTACAGCTTTCCCTGGATCTCTATCCGCCGTCTGCTCTCATGTTCCAGCGAGATCTGCGCCTCCTGGCACGCCTCAGCGGCTGTCCTCTGCTTCTGATCGGCATCATCCCGCCCGGCACGCAGCGCTTCCACCTGTTCCTCCCGGATCGGCTCTGTCTCCAGACGGCAGGGAGCCGGGTGTTCCAGCGAGCCACAGACCGGGCACGGTTTTCCTTCCTGCAGCTCTGCCGCCAGAAGTCCCGCCTGCATCGCCAGAAAGCGGCAGGACGCGTCCTGATACAACTGATCTGACTGCTGGTACGCCCGCGCGGCTGCCTGAAATTTTTCCTGGCGTTTTTCCAGTGACTTTCTCCATGTCCGCTCCGCTTCACAGCATTTCCCTAACTCCTGCAAAACCGCCTGGCGCCGTTCCATCTGCTCCCGCCGTCCCCGGCATTCTGCCAGGGCAGCGCGCGCCTCTACCGCCTCCCGCTCCTGGTTTCGAAGTATTTCTTCCTGCGTACGGCACGTTTCCAGCTGATTCTGCATTTTTTTCAGGTTTTGGGTCAGAGCCGTCCGCTGATGTTCCAAAGTTTCATATGCCTGCCGTTTTTTCTCCTGCTCCGCATAGAGCGGAAGCGCATCCTGCATCCGCCGGATCTGATCCTCCAGCTCCGGTTTCCGGCTCTCATAGGCTGCGGCAGCTTCCCGACGCCTAGCCTCCATCTCCCGTCCAAATGCTTCCAAACGGCTTTTTTCTTCCAGTACCCGTTTTTCCTTTTTCACAAGCTCCAGATGGTTCTGTCCGGCGGCAAGCTTCTGGATTGCATTCTCCTCCAGTCTCCCCGCCTCTTCCTCAAGTCTCCGGCTTTCCTCCGACAACTGATGTAGAAATGTAAGCAGTTCCGCTCCATTTGTCCGGTACCGCTCTTTCAAAGACTGCCATCTTTCTTCCCACTCCAAAGCTGCCGCCTCCTCCGTCCTGGGAACCGTCACCTGTCGGATGACCTCCTCGCACCGGGTCTTGTTATCCTCCAGCTTTCCATACAGCGTCCGATCTGCCTCCCGCAGCTTCTGCTGGATTCTACCGTAAATCCCGGTATGGAAAATGCGCGAAAATATCTCTTTTCTTTCTTTGGAGGATGCATGGAGCAGACGGATGTATTCGCCCTGTGCGATCATCGCGATCTGCGAAAACTGATCTCGGTCTACGCCCACGATCGTCCGGATCTTCTCATCGATCTCACGGATCCGACCGGACACCTCACTTCCATCCGGCAAAAGCAGCGACGCTTTCGGCGACACACTCGTCGCCGTGTACGCGCCGTCCTTATTTTTCCGCTTGCTGAGGCGCGTGTATGCCGGACTGCGGCGGATCGTATAATCCTGCCCCTTATCCTCAAACGTCAGTTCCACCCAGGTCTCCGCGTCCTCCGGTGCATACTGGCTGCGAAGCATCGCGCCCTCTCTCCCGGCGCCGCTCGCCGCCCCGTAGAGCGCAAACGAGATCGCGTCAAAGATCGTCGTTTTGCCTGCCCCCGTATCGCCCGTGATCAGGAACAATCCCGTCCCCGCCCGTTCGAAATCAATCTGCGTCACGCCCCCATAAGAGCCAAACGCCGACATTGTAAGCAGCTTCGGTTTCATACGCGTTCCTCCTCCTCTGCCTCTTCCACCATGCGCGCCAGAATCGTCTCCTGTTCCTCTGTCATCGGGCAGTGGCGCACCGCCTCATAAAAAGAGGCAAATGCCTGAAACGGCGTCACCGCCCCTTTTTCCTCCGGTTCTTCCTCCAGTCGTTTCCGCGTCCTCTCATTGTCCACCCGGATCTCCAAAATATGCGCAAATAACTCCTCCAGGCGCTCCCGGAAATCGTACATTTCTTTTTCGTCCGTCAGGACCACGCTCACATACGCGTCCGCGCGTCCGCTTCCATCCGGCATCTTTTCCATCGTATCTGAAAGCAGCTTGAGTTCTTCCAGTGTCCCCCGCACGCGCTTTACATCGGGATGGCAGAGAATCGGCAGGCGGCGGATCTGAGGCTCACTTCCTTTTTCTCCCAGTTTCACCACCGTGATCCCCTTCTGATGGTGTTCTTCACTGATCGAATATTTGTACGGCGTCCCACAATAGCAAAACCGCTCCTGCCCTACCTTCTGTGCCCCGTGGATATGCCCTAACGCCGCATATTCAAACGGTTCCAGCACCGACGCATCGATCGCATCCAATCCTCCGGAGGTCAGCACCGCCGTCTCCGAATCGCAGGTTTCCGGATTCTGACCGTTCCAGACAAAAAACTGGTGCGCCAGAACCACATTGCGCTCCTGCTTCCGGATCGTCTCCCGCGCCAGGAGTTTCTGGAATGCATCGGTATAACCATTGGTGTCAAACAAATGGCGCACATGACCCGGACGGATAAACGGTACCAGATAAAAATGAACCGGTCCCCACTCATCTGTAAGTGTGACCTGCTTTAAATACTCCGTCCGATCTGCCGGCGGCAGCGCCGCGATATGGATCCGGTGGCGTGCCAGAAACGATGCGCCATACGCCAGCCGCTCCGGTGAATCGTGATTTCCCGCAATGATCAGGATCTCCGTCCCCGGACAGCGCCCGGATAGCTCGGTCAGAAACCAGTCAAAAAGCGTATACGCTTCCCCCGCCGGGACCGATTTATCATAAATATCCCCGCATATCAGAATCGCATCCGGCTTCTCTTCCTCCGCATATTTAAGTATCTGCAAAAACGCATTCTTCTGGCTCTCGCGCAGGCTATAGCCATTTAACATTTTCCCGATATGCAGATCAGAAAGATGAAATAGTTTCACGCAGGCACACCTCCTTTTTCTTTCTTTGATCCACTGTTTTTTTGATTTCCAATTTTTTCCGCTTAAACATATAGGCATTTTCCGGACATATATGGCAAAAAGCGCCGACACATCGAACCACTTCCCGTGCCAGCGCCTTTTTTGGTTACTGTGAACAGTTACCTTTTTCTGTTTTGTTCTTCACTCTTAATCCAGCTGGATCAATGCCATAAAGACCAGATCTTCATCTCCGGTATTGGCAATGCCATGACCACAGCCATCCGGCGTGAAGGTCTTATCGCCGACGGTAACCGGACGTTTCGTTCCATTATCATCGTACTCGCCCTGTCCCTTGATGATATAATACGTCTCGCTCTCGCCGTGGTGCTCATGATAGCCCAGGGAACATCCCGGTGCGATCGTTACCTCGGCAAACATCTTACATTTTGCATTTAACTCATTGTCATCCAGAATGTATTTTACAACTACCTGTCCTTTACCGCCGTTCGCATTTTCCTTAACAACTGTCTTCATGCTGCTTCCTCCTCATCCTGTGCCATTCTTTCAGATTCGTTCGACACTATTTTTCTATGGAGTATTATAAGCGATTTTTTTCTCAACTTCAAGATCTCTACTTAAGCGCAATCCGCATTTGTTGCAGTTCAGAAAATTCCTACTTGCTAAGTTCAATCCGCATTTCTAACTCGCTGTACGGAATTGTCACCTCCGGGAATCCTTCCGCATACGATGCAATCTCATACGGCGCATAATAGAAAACCACGCCCGTCTCGCTCAGATAAAACGGCGATTCGTAGCTGATGCCGTCTGCCACCGTATGTTCCAGATCCTCCGGTGATTCAAAAGCAAAATTTGTCTTTTCCGCCAGCTCCCGGAATGCCGCACCAACCTTCGCCTGCAGCTCCTCCACCGGATTCTCAACCACATCGCTCAAAGACAGGCGTGCCCCCGTTTCCCGGTCAAAGACAAAATACTGGCGGAACGGCGTTCCGTGTGCGCCTCCCGTATATTCGTATCCATCCGCACGGACGCAGACATAATGATCATCCAGATACGTAATCGCGTCATCTCCGTCGATCGTAAGAGCCATCGAATAGATCGGCTGCGCTGCATCCGCCTCCTGCGGAAGTACCTCTTCCTCCGATCCGTCCGTTTCCGCTGTATCGATGCTCATCTCCGTATCAAGATTCATGGAATCCGTCCGCGCCGCCGACAGAACCGACGCCTGCAGCTCCTGCATCGTCTGGTTCATCGCCTCGACCGCATCGCCCTCTCCGTCAAATACCAGCCGTTCTGCGTACACACTTCCCAGCTCCCGGCTTCCATCCGCACTCTTTAACGTCTCCGACTGCGCCTCGACATGCCCCAGCTCCCGGATCGGAGACTGGAACAGAACCGGCTCTAACAACGTCACTTCCCCGCTTGCCGCATCATCCAGCGTTTTTTCGCCCAGATAAACGCCGTAATCCTTAAACTGCTGGCAGTATGCCTGATTTCCCGTCACATAAAAATTACCATACATAGAAAAATCATTCGTCATGCCCGGCTCTTCCTCGACCGTAAAAAGCGCATTCTGCGCCTCGGCGGCATTTGCCGCTGCATCTGCCTTAGCATCCGCCGCAATCCGCTTAAACGAATACTTTCCCGTGCTGATCTGGGACGCCTGATTTTCCATCAGGTACAAATATCCGTCCTGATACTGCACCAGGCTGATATTTTCCGCCGTCTCATATAAAAGCGTCCGTTTCTCCGGGTCAGAGACCTCATAGCGGTAACACTGCGTATTTCCATTGCCATCCCGAAGCAGGGCAAAAAATGCGTCCTTCGCAAACAGCACCGACGATGTATTCGTAATATCCGAAATTTCCCTCGGATGGCTGCCGTCCACATCCGCAATCACCAGGCAGGTTTCATTCTGCACCGGCATATACCCAAACTGTTCCGTATAATATGGAAGAATCCCATTAAACAGCTCGCTGCAGCCTGCCGGAATCTCCCCGTAGATCGTGTCTGACGGTGACAACTCTCCCGCTGTTTTGCCATTCTCATCGAGCGTATAAATGACATTCATGTTATAACCCTTGACATACAGGCGGTTCTTTGACGCATAGAGCACCGACGGCTGATCCGTCAGATCCGCTAAATGCTCTTCCACACCACTCTCCAAATCCAGCCGGTACAGCCCATAAAACTCCGTGCCCTGTGTGCTGCCACTCTCCGCCTGTATCCGCTCAAAATACAGCCCGCCTCCGTAGACCCAGAAGGTGCTGTTTTCATCTCTCGTGTCAAACTGGCAGAGCGTCTTCATCTCGCCTGTCTCCTTCGAAAGGGAACGGATCTCCGTGCGGTATTTGAGGTACAGCATGCCATTCTCCTCCAGCACCCGATCCGCCGCTCCGAGCGCCGTGCTGACCGCGCCCTCCGTTTCCTCTGCCGCCTGTGTCTGCGCTGTTGTCTCAGCCGCCGGTGATTTTTTGCACGCTGACAGGGCTGCCGAAGCAGCAATCAAAAACATCGAAGCCGCCAGCACTGCCCTATACCCTGTCTTTTTCTGAACCTTTTTTCTCTGGTTCTGCTCTGTTCTTCCCTGATTCTGTTTCATTTCTTCCCGTTTCCACTCTTTCTGAGCCATCCGTCCAAACTCCCCACACTTTTTCTATTTTTCATCGGACCTGCGTCCGCTTTTTCTTCTGAATACAGGCGGAAATGGTAAATCCATCCCCGCCTGTCATACAGTGTACCCTGTTTTTTTTGCAATGTCAAAAGGTGTTCCAATATATTAAGTTATATTAATGAAACTGTAAGATTACAGTGCGCGGGTCTTTGACACCTGCATACCAGCTTTATGAGGCAATCGGCATTCCTACTGCAAATTATCCGGTCCGAATCCCATCGGTAGAAGCTCCGCCAGTGTATAGACCTTATATTCCTTCACCGAACGTGCCAGAATGATCTGAAATCTATCATCCTGGCAGAATTCCTTCATCACCTGACGGCACACGCCGCAGGGCGCACACCAGTCAAATTCTGAAGCTCCTTCCGGGCCACCCACAATGGCAATCGCTGTAAAGCTGCGTTCACCCTCACTGACTGCCTTAAAAAAGGCAGTGCGTTCCGCGCAGTTTGTCGGTGTATAGGCTGCATTTTCAATATTGCAGCCACGGTAAATCCTACCTTCCTCCGTCAGCAGTGCCGCTCCCACCTGAAAATGAGAATAAGGTGTATAAGCCATCTTCCGTGCAGCAAATGCCTCCTCGATGAGTGTTTCTATCCTCTCATTATTCATTTTTCGCATCCTCCCGAATCAAGATACGGATGGCTTCCACTGCTGTCCGGATCGCTGCCTCTGTATCATGGGCCTGTTCATTGGACAGACCTTTTTTCGCACGCTCCTGATTGGCCAGAACCAGGAAACAGGCACCTACACGCACCCGAAGGAAGCTGCCTGCGATAAACAGCGCTGCTGATTCCATCTCCGAAGCCAGACATCCCATCCGAAGCCATGCCTGCCATTTATTTTCAAGCTCATAGCTGACCGGCATCACCTCCGGCTCATGCTGTCCAAAGAAGGAATCCTTCGACTGTACAACGCCCGCATGACAGCGGAACTTCAGATTCTTCGCTGCACGGATCATGGCATTCATAACATCCACATGGGGAACAGCCGGGTACTCAATGGGAGCGTACTCTCTGCTGGTTCCTTCCATGCGGATAGCTCCGCTTGCAACTACGATATCTCCGCCCAGTACATCCTCCTGCATACCGCCACAGGTGCCCACACGCAGAAAAGTATGGGCTCCGCACTTGGATAACTCCTCGATAGCGATAGCCGCTGACGGACCACCGATGCCGGTTGACGTCACACTGACTTTTACCCCATCGATGGTTCCCGTATATGTGGTATATTCACGATTATCCGCAACTAACGCCGGATTTTCAAAATGTTCTGCTATCTTCTTGCATCGCTTGGGGTCCCCCGGCATGATGACATATCCACCGATATCCTCCGGACCGATTCCTGTGTGGTACTGTTTTCCCGTTCCTTCTGTATAATCAACCATATAATCGCCGCCTTTCTGTTTTTAACTTCAAGTCCAATGTCATTTATTTTATCTGATCCAGAATAGAAGTTCCGATGGTTCCCTCCGGCATCTTGACACCGAAATTGTCCGCAATAGTCGCACCGATGACAGCAAAGGTGTCACTGGTATCAAGCTTCCCGCTTTCCGTATCCGATGGTGAATACGCAATAAACGGGACCTGCTCTCTCGTATGATCCGTTCCCTTGTAGGTTGGATCATTTCCATGATCCGCCGTCAGAATCAGCAGATCGTCCTCACGGAGCAGCGGCAGAAGCTCTCCCAGCTTTTTATCAAATTTTTCGATCTCTTCCCCGTATCCCACCGGATTTCTGCGATGTCCCCATAACGCATCAAAATCTACCAGATTGGTAAAGCAAAGTCCCTTGAAATCCCGCTTTGCGATATCGATGGTCTGCTGCATGCCATGCACGCTGCTATCGGAATGATTGCTTTCTGTTATCCCTTCTCCCACAAAGATATCGTTAATCTTTCCAACAGAAATCACATCATATCCGGCATCCTTCAGGGTATTCAGCGCCGTCGGTCCGGTGGGTTTCAAAGCATAATCATGGCGATTACTTGTCCGTTTGAATTCGCCGCGCTTTTTGCCCACATAGGGTCTTGCGATAACACGGCCAACTCTCCACTCATCCCGCATAGTCAGTTCTCTGGCAATCTCACAGTAATGATACAAGGTCTCAAGTCCCATGGTTTCCTCATTGCCACAGATCTGAAGCACAGAATCCGCTGATGTATAGACAATCAGCTTTCCTTCATTCACTTCCTGTTCACCCAGCTCCTCCAGAATCTCCGTTCCGCTGGCTGCCTTATTGCCGATTATCTTTCTGCCGCAGCGCTTTTCCAGTTCGTCAATCAGTTCCTTGGGAAATCCATGTTCTGTAAATGTGATAAATGGCTTATCCGTCCGGATGCCCATCATCTCCCAATGACCGGTCATGGTATCCTTGCCGTTGCTTACCTCATTCATCGCCATAAAATATCCTTCCGGATGTTCTGCCGGCTTTACCTGCTTAAGGGGCTTGAGATTGGCAAGCCCCAATCTCTGCAGATTCGGAATATCCAGATGCTCCACTGTTTCTGAGATGTGCCCCAGCGTATCCGCACCGGCATCATCAAATCTGGCTGAATCCGCCATGGGCCCGATTCCAAGGGAATCCAGTACGATTACAAATACACGATTAAAACGCATATCACTCACCCTTTCTACTAATTTTTGCTATATTTGATAGTTTACTTTTTTACACTCTCACACAGTCGCGGGTGATTTCAGCAAGGGAAGATACTCCGCACATAGCCATGGTATCTGCAAGCTCACTTCTGATCTTCTGAATATAAGCTTCGACCCCTTCTCGGCCTCCGCCATAGACAGCTGTGACGAAAGGTCTGGCTATGATAACCGCATCTGCCCCCAGTGCCAATGCCTTAAATACATCGGTACCGGAACGGATTCCGCCATCCACGAAGATTTTCATGGAACCGTCCACTGCCTTTGCTATTTCTTCCAGAACCTCTGCCGTTGCCGGACACTGGTCCAGGACTCTTCCTCCATGGTTAGATACCACGATGGCTGCCGCACCGGCCTCTTTAGCCTTCAAAGCGCCTTTTACCGTCATAATACCCTTTACAATAAAAGGGACTCCTGCTGCCTTCACGATCTCACGAAGCTCCTCCACTGATTTACTTCCGGCCGGAGGATTGAAATTTTTCAAAAATGGAAGGCCTGCCGCATCGATATCCATGGCAGCCGCGAAAGCACCTGCATCCTTGACAAGCGCCATCTTTTCACGAATCATCGCCACATTCCATGGCTTCACTGTAGGAATTCCCAGTCCCCCTGCCTTTTTGATGGCTTCCGTGGCAGCCACCATCACATTGCTGTCCATTCCGTCTCCTGTAAAAGCAGCAATTCCAAACTCTGCGCAGGAAGAAACTAATATATCATTGTAAGAAACATCATTCAGTGAATCGCCGTAATGCATATTCACGGCTCCCACCGGACCTGCAAAAAACGGATACTGAAAATTCTTTCCAAACAACGAAAGAGAGGTATCGATGGGACGTTTCTCCACCAGTGTATCCATCTGGACACGGATTTCCTTCCATTTGTCATAATTCCGAATCGCCGTATCTCCGATTCCTTTGGCTCCCGGACCCGGCATCTGATTCTTGCAGGCTCTTCCGTTGCATTCCGGACAGGCCTTGCAGTAATTACCCATTTTTCCTCTTGCCAGTTCTAAACATTCTGCATAATTCATTAATCTGGTTACCTCCCTGTCACTTTCATGTGGTCTCGAAATCCTTTTATACTTGATTCTGCGAGAAATTTTTTGACAGCTGCATCATTTCCGGTAAGCAGCTGTCCACCACTCAAAGCAATTATTTCACATATGATATAGCAAAAACCTATTCCTTCTTCGGCCTCTTCTCAAATCCATGCACCCAATTTCCCCTTAAAAACAAAAACAGGAAAATCACCGAGCTGATGCTCCAGGTCAGTGGGTATGCCCAGAATATGACCCGGATATCCGGAATCAGACGCACTGCCAGTGTGATGTAGCTGACACGGAACAGACACCATACACAGAGCAGAACAATCATGGGCACGGCAGCATTGCCGGAACCCCGGAGTACAGCCGCGATACAGTGAGTAAATGCCAATAAACAATAAAACAACGCAATGGTTCTGGCCTGCATCACCCCATAATGTATCACATCCGGATCACGGTTGAATGCTGCAATCAGCACCGGTGCCGCCGTATATATGGTGATACCAATCAGTTCTGCAATGAAGATGGAGCAGAGGATACCGAACTTCGCACCTTTCTTTGCTCTGTCATACTGCTTTGCCCCAAGATTCTGTCCCACAAAGGTAGTTATCGCCATAGTAAAGCAGGTCACCGGCAGGAAGGCAAAACCTTCTACCTTAGAATAAGCTCCGCAGCCTGCCATGGCCATTTTACCGAATGCATTGATGTTGGACTGTACAAACACGTTGGCTATGGCAATGACTGAGTTCTGGAAACCGGAAGGTACACCATTCTGAATAATCTGCCTCAGCATATGTCTGTCAAAACAAATCCTCCTAAGCTCCAGCCGGTAATCTTCCTTCACCCGCATCAGATGCACCATACAGAGAATCGCACTGACAAACTGGGATATAGCCGTTGCCAGGGCTGCCGATCCCACTCCCATGCCAAGTCCTGTGATAAAGAAGATATCCAACACCACATTCACACAGGAGGAAATAATCAGATAGATCAGCGGATGGCGGCCGTCCCCCACCGACTGCAGGATTCCAACGAAAATATTGTACATGACTACACCCAGAGAACCTGCAAAATAGGTTTGAAAATATACAATCGATTCCGGAAGTACATCTGCCGGTGTTCCCATCAGTACCAGAATCTTCGGTGCCAGATACATTCCCGCAGCCGTAAGTGTGATTCCGGCCACCAGACCGAAGGCTGTGGTTGTATGAATCGCTCTCTGGAGATAATCCTTGTTTTTCGCCCCATAATACCTGGCAATTACCACACCGGCTCCCATGGCAATACCGTTAATAAAACCTACCATCAGGAAAATCAGGTTTCCTGACGAACTGACTGCTGCCAGCGCATTGCTGCCAAGATAATTACCTACAATCAGGGAATCCGCTGTATTATACAGCTGCTGAAACAGATTTCCCAGAAACAATGGTATGGCAAATAAAATAATCTTCTTAGAGATACTTCCCTCTGTCATCCTCGTTTTGCTTTCAGCCCCCATAAAACCCCCAAAATGAATCATATTTATGCACACAGTCGATGACTATTCATCGCCCCTCTGCACGCATATGTTCTCGATCTCATTATAGCCGACTGCCAGCAAATTCTCAATACTTCTTGCGCTGAGTGTGCAGCCCATTTGCTGTGATTAACTGTGCTAATCGGCACACATCGTTTTTATGTTTCTTTATATTTTTGCTGTCAACCTGATCTCCATTCAACTTGCGTTCTTTTAAACCCAGCCACACTTTCGCCTTAAATGGTATCAGGCAAGTCGGACTTAATACTGGAATGCCATCAACCCTCTTTTGTCCGGTTTTTAGCAATTCATAATACGCTTCATTTAAAAGGATTGCCGACAAACTAGATATTTCATCATCTATCAGAAGCGGGGTGAGAACTGCATCATCTTCCAATATAATGAAATCCGGATTTTTGGAAAATATTTCTATCATATTAAGCAAAATTTCCACTCGATGAGTGGAAATTCTACAATACGTGAACTACTTCTTGAATTTATATTTTCCTTTTCCATGACCGGATACTGGTTCAATAATGTCTGCCTTTACCAAATTGGAAAGAAGTTTTGAAGCACCTGAACCTTTCAGCTCAAGAAGCTCCATAACTGCACTTCTTCCAAACACCTCATCAAAGCCAAACTTCTCAAAAAGTCTATGGATATGAATCGTCGTTTTTGCCGAGAAATCACTACTTTTTTCGAAAAATAAACTTTCAATATCCACTTTTTTGTCTCGAATGTCCACTTTTCCACTCTCAACATCCACTTTTTTGTCCCCAATGTCCACTTTTTCTTCGTTCAAAAGTTCACTTATATGAAGATTTCGATTATGAAGCTCATTTTTCTCGTTCAAAAGCAAATTTCTGAGAAATGCTTCCAAATACTCTGTTGTTTCGTGAATGCCTTTTTGCAGGTTCGTATAGTTTGCACGCACAAGTGCATTTCTGAAATACCAGGCATTTTCTGCAAAAATATCATTGGTTGCAGAGAACCCAAGCGTCCTTAAATATTTGATAAAGAACACTGCTGTTGTTCTCGTATTGCCTTCCCCGAAGATATGGATTTGCCATAACCTTGAAACAAATACCGCAAGATGATGGATAATCTCGTCCATTGAAAGCCCTTTATAGCTAAAATCCTTCTCCTGCGAAAAATCATATTCAAGTGTGGCTCTCAGTTCTGAAGCACTGCCATACATAACAGTTGCCCCATCAAGCACCCATTCTTTCTTTGTAATGTTGTAATCTCTAATCTTTCCGGCGTGTTTATAAATACCCTGAAAGAGTTTACGGTGGATAGATACATACTCGTTTGGCGAAAATGAAAACGCTGTTTCAGAAAGAATTTCTGCGATACGGGACGAAACCTTATCTGCTTCTTCGGTACGCTCATCATCGGACAAATGCACTGGTCTTTCTTCATAGTAACTGTCGATAAGACTCTGTGCTTCCTTCATCGTGATTTTTCCTTCAATATTCTGAATGGCAGTATCAATCAAATATTTAGATGGTTTGAGTCCGTCCACCGCCTGAAGTCCAATTGCCGTACTCCAAGCATATCCCTTATAAGCTTTATCCGGTTCAGACTCCCTCAAATATTCCTTAAACGGGTCTTTTTCCATATCCACTACCTCGCTTCATAGTCTTATAATTCTATCTTCTGTAAGATTGAACGTGCTATCTAAAAGAGTAAGTTGTTGATTATCATTTTTAACAAAAGACATATGGCTCACCTCACAAAATCTTACCTATATTTTACCAGAAAATCCAATGTTTTTATATATCGTGTTAAATTTTCAAGGTACAAATTTATATCAAAGGGACTTATTTCACAGCCCCTAATTTCTTCTAATTCAAATTTCTTATATGATATATCAAAATAATACCCGAACCGAATTTTTTGACATTTACCGCACTGAATCACCTGATTCTCTACAAGAGCCCCGAGGCAGCCGCCCGATATTTTTTATCCGGTGGCTGCCTCGTTCCAATCATTCTTATCCGAAAGACTACCAAAACAATTCTTTCTGTACTTTATATTCCAAAAACATTGTTTTTCTAATCTTTATGATTATCGCTCTAAAATCGTATACTTCTTCTCCAGGCGAACCGGATGCATACTCTCTTTCGTCCGCCTGAGATTTTCAAGTCCCATATCGTCTTCCCGGTTTACAAATTCCGCCTCCGGATAAACGTGCGTTAAAAATTCTTTTTCCAGGTAATTATAAAGCCCGCGTAACTCCAGATTCGCCTTTTCCACATGGGTAACAGTCATATTTCTCTCCTGATTCATCGTTCCCATCGAAAATGCTTCCAGAGTTCCTCCTATCCGGACTCCCGCCATCGTGATCCCCGCCTCACGTCCAAAACGGATTGTCTCAAAGATCCCCTGCTCTTCGCTGTCCAGCCGGTTCAGATCATCGTCGCTCTCCTTATTCTTAGACCAGCGTTCCAAAAACGTCCGTATCCCGCCCTCATCCTCCGGATTCAGGATCACAAACTCTGCCGTTTCCCCGTAATCCCGATGGAATCGCGAAATCCGGTTTTTCATTTTTGAATATTTTCTTCCGGGAAGGACACGCATTTCTTCCCCGGAATAAATATAGTCAAAGCTGTCCCGATCCTCCAGCACCTCATAGCGCTCCGGATCCGGGCGAATCGCTCCAAGCGCCGCCTCATCCACCAGATACATATGCATTTTCACACCGATTGCTGTGAAATATTCCTGCAGACGGTCAAAGTTTTCCCGCATATGCCCCAGGGCGCAGACCGGGACCATCGTCGCCTGCTCATCATAATCGATCTTCTGAAGCCACACAAGCCCCTTTTCGTCCGCATAGTATTTTGTCTCATAATAAGGTCTCCAGAGCAGATGATAGGCAAAACGGGATTCTGCACAGTCCGTCGGGTGCAGCGAAAAATACGGCTGCAGACCAATCAACTTCTCCGGTGTCAATGGTTCAAATTTTATCATGCGTTGCTCTCCTCCCCTGCATCTACTTTCTCACCAAAGAAGAAGAAAAGTACAGCTGCGGCAAAACCACTTCGACGCAAACGGTCAAACTTCGACCTAATTGGTATCTGGGGATCAAAAAAATGCCGCCTTACGCGACATTTTTCTGAATCCGAATCTTATATTTAATTTATAATCACACCTCCAGCTTCCGCTTCTTTGCCAGCTTCTTCATCTCCTCCGCATTCTGCCGCACAGTCTCGGTGATCTCCGCGCCGCCCAGAAGTCTCGCAAGCTCGTCCACCATCGCCTCGCGGTCTAAGGCGCGGATGGAGGTTGCCGTCCGTCCATCGGACGCGGATTTGCGGATCTCGAAGTGCTGGTCCGCCATCGCCGCGATCTGCGGCAGGTGCGTGATGCAGATGACTTGACGGCATTTGGAGAGGATCCGCAGCTTCTCCGATACCATCTGTGCAGTCCGCCCGCTGATACCGGTGTCAATCTCATCAAAAATCAACGTTGGAACCTGATCGGTCTCCGCCAGCACCGTCTTGATTGCCAGCATGATACGCGACAGCTCACCGCCGGACGCCACCATACCGAGCGGCCGAACCGGTTCGCCCGGATTCGTGGAAATCAGGAATTCCGGCTCGTCGATACCGCCCGCCGTGAAATGATCCAGCCGCCTAAACTCCATCTCAAACTGCACATCAAGGAAATTCAGTTCCCGAAGCCCGTCTGCGATCTTCTCCACCAGCTCCCCGGCAAACTGCTTACGCGCTGCTGACAATGCCTCGGAATGTTCTTTCAGTACTGCTTCCGCCTGTTCCAGTTCTTTTTCCGCCTGTTCCCGAAGTTCATCGTAATTCTCCAGTTCCTGCAGTCGCGCTTTCTTTTCTTCCAACGCCTGAAGTACCTCCGGGATCGTCTTCCCATACTTGGTTTCCAGGCTCCGGATCAGGTCAAGCCGCTCCTGTGTCGCCTGAAATGCCGCTTCGTCAAAGGTCATATCGTCCATATATCCGGCGATCTCCCTGGAAAGATCCGAGAGCAGCGAATCCACATCGCACAGCTCGTCGCGAATCCCCTTTAATCCCTCATCAAACGCCATCGCGCCGTCAATCTCACGGAATGCCCGCGACACCGCATCACCGGACACCGCGTCATATGCCTGTGAAAGACTCTCAGCAATCCGTCTGGCATTGGAAAACCGCTTAAAATCGGCTGCCATCTTTTCCTCTTCGCCATCCTTTAACGCGGCATTTTCAATCTCCTCGATCTCAAACCGGCAGAAATCCATCTCCCGCAGCCTCGTCTCCTGATCGGATGCAAATGCGGCACATTTCTGTTTTAACTGCATATACAGGCGATAAGCAGCTTCCGTATTCTGTTTGAATGGGAGAAGTTTCTCCCCGCCATACGCATCGAGGATTTCCAGATGTTTTGACGCATTCACCAGCGACTGGTGTTCATGCTGTCCGTGCAGATCGATCAGAAGACCCGTGATCTCCCGCAGCCTTGCCGCCGTTACCGTCTCGTCGTTGATGCGGCTGATGCTCCGGGTCGGTGTGATTTTCTTAGAAATGATTAAAATTCCCTCTTCATCAGGGTAAACATCATGTTCCTTCAACTGCTCGCGCTTTCTCTCATCATCGATGGAGAAAACCAATTCAATGTAGGCGCTGTCGCAGCCCCGGCGGATCATCTCTTTCGGTGCTTTTCCGCCCAGCGCGATCTGGACCGAACCGATGATGATCGATTTTCCGGCTCCCGTCTCACCGGTCAGAATGTTGAGTCCGTCCCCGAACTCCACCTCCGCCGAATCGATCAGAGCCAGATTTTTCACTCGTAAATGATAAAGCATCCGCTTTCCGTTCCTCCTTATCAGCGGTTCCCGCAAAAAATGCGTGAACCCACCTTCCCTCATCCCGCAATCAGCTTGCGGATCTTGTCCATCAGCACGATCGTATCGTCCACCGTACGGACTGCACACATGACCGTATCGTCCCCGGCGATGCAGCCGACAATCTCTGAAAAATGGATGGCGTCGAGCGCTGCCGCGACTGCCATCGCCATGCCTGACACCGTCTTGATGACAAGGATGTTCTGCGCCATATCCATGGAAACGAAGCTATCGTGCAGAATACGGGTATATTTATCATTGAACGCCGTCTGAGGATGGAAAACCGCATATTTCTGTCCGCCGTTTTCTGTCTGGATCTTAGACAGCTTTAACTCCCGGATGTCCCTGGAAACCGTTGCCTGCGTGACATTGTATCCCTCTTTATTCAGATATTCCGCCAGCTCTTCCTGCGTTTCAATCTCATATTTTCCAATCAATTCCACAATCTTGCTGTGACGTTCCATTTTCATGGCTCTGACTCCTTTTATATCTGTTTCATTTTGTTCCGTATATTTTCCAAAAATGGCACCTGTTTGAGCTGAATCAAAGTCGTCTCGATCTCTGATTTTGCTATCTCGATTGTATCGCCCGGCTCAATATCAACCACCGTATCGCCGTCAAAGCTCAGCGAAACCTTCGTCCGCCCGGTCGTCTGAATCTGCAGACTCAAATGGTTATCCGGCGGCAGAACGATGCTGCGCGAATTGAGTGAATGCGGGCAGAGCGGCGTCAATACCAGCAGTTCCGCCTCCGGCGCCACGATCGGACCGCCCGCTGACAGGTTGTATGCCGTCGAACCGGTCGGGGTCGCAACCACCATGCCGTCCGCCGAATATTCGTTAAACAGCTGTCCATTGACAGCCAGCTCAAACCGGAACGCATCAATTCCCATACGGTTCAGGACGATATCATTCAGGGCGATATCCTCCATAACAACCTTCCCGCCAGAAATCACGCACCCCTTGATCATCATCCGACTTTCCAGACGGTAGTGGTCTTCCATCAGATCCCGCATGGCAGGCAGAATGTCCTCCTCATGCCCAATCTGCGTCAGATACCCCAGATGCCCCATATTGATGCCAAACAGCGGAATCTTCCGTCCCGCCAGATCACGCGCCGCCTGAATCAACGTTCCATCACCGCCCAGACAGATCACACAGTCTGTGTCCTCCGGCACGGTCCGACGATCCGTATAGCGATACGCCGGTATCACCCCAGCATCCCGGCGAAGCCCGTCATGACGGTCCAGACGGATGCAGCGGCAGCCCTGCTCTGCAAAAAAGCTGCAAATCAGATCGGCGGCCTCCTCTACGCGCGGCTTTTCGCGGTTTACAATCAGATAGAAATTTCTCATGTTTTGTCTAACTCCATGTGAGCTTCCTCAACAACCTGTTCCGGTGAAACCGGACACTCTTTTTCCGCTTTTGCAAGTGCTTCCTCACCAGTCACAGTTTCCTCCGATGCCTGCTCCGGTTTATGCAGATACAGGAGGTACTCGATATTTCCCTCCGGTCCCTTGATCGGGGAAAATTCCAGATTCCGGATCTCAAAACCGATCTCCGCCGCATATGCCATCACCATCTGAATGACCTCCAGATGCGTGCTCTTCTCGCGGACAACGCCCTTCTTTCCGACTTTCTCACGTCCCGCCTCGAACTGCGGCTTGATCAATGCAACCACCTCGCCGCCCGGGCTTAAAATCTCCTTGACGGGACCTAAAACCTTCGTCAGGGAAATAAAGGAAACGTCGATCGAAGAGAAATCTACCGGCTCGCCGATATCCTCCGGTGTCACATAACGGATGTTTGTCTTCTCCATGCAGACCACACGCGGATCATTGCGAAGTTTCCACGCCAGCTGTCCATGTCCTACATCGACCGAAAACACCTTGACCGCGCCATTCTGCAGCATACAGTCGGTAAATCCGCCTGTGGACGCGCCGACATCCATACAGACCTTTTGATCCAGTGTCACTCCGAAATGCGTCATCGCCTTCTCCAGTTTCAGACCTCCGCGGCTCACATATTTTAAGGTAGATCCACGTACCTCGATCTTCGCATTTTCATCGAAGGTCGTACCCGCCTTGTCTTCTTTCTGATCTTCTACATATACAATCCCGGACATGATGATCGCTTTCGCCTTCTCACGGGATTCTGCCAGACCTCTCTTGACGAGAAGTACATCTAACCGTTCTTTCATTCTATGTTCTTCCTTCCGCTGCTGCCACTCTTTTGTTTCCCATCATGCTTCCGCGTCAGTCTGCAGCACACCTTCACGTTTCAGCTGCGCCAGAATCGAATCACTGTCAATTCCCAGCTCATTCCGGAGCACCGACACATTTCCGTGTTCGACGTAGGCATCCGGCAGCGCTATATTAACTACCTTGATCTGCGGATAATGCTTCTGTACATAATCCGTCACCCGCTCGCCGTAACCGCCGCGCAGGACATTTTCCTCCAGTGTCACGATCGTATGGTGCGTTCCTGCCAGATGGTCGATCACGTCGGTATCCATCGGTTTCACAAACCGCCCGTTGACCAGCGTACACGGCTGCCCGGCACTCTTTAATTTTTCCCGGATATGCTCTGCCGTGCTGACCATGCTTCCGACTGCCAGAAGCGCCGTCCCTCTCTCCTCATACAACATCTCGCTGACGCCATACTCGACCGGTGCCAGAAATTCCTTCAAGCCCCGGTAGGCCTCGCCCCTCGGATAACGGATCGCAATCGGTCCATCGTAGGAGATGGCAAACTGCAGCATCTTTTCCAGTTCCCAGCGGTTCTTCGGCGCCATCACGCTCATATTCGGCACAGAGGAGAGAAATGTCAGATCAAAAATACCCTGATGCGTCTCCCCATCGCTTCCGACCAGTCCCGCGCGATCCACGCAGAACACAACCGGAAGATTCTGGATACAGACATCGTGAATGACCTGATCATATGCCCTCTGTAAAAAGGACGAATACACCGCCACCACCGGTTTCAGACCGGCTGCCGCCATACCTGCCGCCGAGGTAACCGCGTGTTCCTCCGCGATTCCCACATCGAAAAAGCGGTCCGGATATTCTTTCGAGAACCGTTTGAGCCCCGTTCCATCCGGCATCGCCGCTGTCACCGCCACGATCTTCGGATTTTCCGCTGCCAGACGGCAGATTTCTCTGGAAAATACATCTGTATAGCCCGGATGTTCCTTTTTCCGGAGCGGTTTTCCCGTTTCAATATCAAATGGTTCAACTCCGTGAAATGCCGACGGATTCTTCTCCGCCGGACGGTATCCCTTGCCCTTTTTCGTAATCACATGGATCAGTACCGCGCGGTTGATCTTTTTCGCCTCGCTGAAAATACGGATCAACCCCTTAATATCATGTCCATCCACCGGTCCCAAATACGTGATTCCCATATTTTCAAACCACATGCCCGGAATCAGAAGCTGCTTGATGCTGTTCTTTGTCCGGAGCAGCGTGCCGACCAGATCCGAACCGATCATCGGGATACGCGATAACGTGCCCGCCACATTCTTCTTCAACAGATTGTAGCCCTCATCTGCACGAAGATTATTCAGATACCGCGACATACCGCCGACATTTTCCGAAATGGACATATTATTATCATTTAAAACAATAATAAAATTCGTCTTGAGCCGTCCCGCATTGTTGAGCGCCTCATACGCCATACCGCCGGTCAGCGCGCCGTCCCCGATGACGGAAACGATCGAATAATCCTCGCCCAGCAGATCGCGCCCCTGTGCCATACCAAGCCCCGCCGAAATCGAAGTCGAGCTGTGTCCCGTGTCGAACGCATCAAACGGGCTTTCCTTCCGCTTCGGGAAACCGCTCAAGCCCCCATACTGGCGCAGCCCATCAAAATTATCCTTCCGCCCGCTTAAAATCTTGTGCGTATAGGACTGGTGCCCTACATCCCAAATAATCTTATCCTTCGGAAGATTCAGCGCGCAGAACATTGCAATCGTCAGTTCCACCACGCCTAAATTGGACGCCAAATGACCGCCTGTCCGGCTTGTCGTCTCGATCAGAAACTCGCGGATTTCCGCCGCCAGCTCCTTGCGTTCTTCCTCGCTCAACCGTTTTACATCCTCCGGTCCTTTTATCGTATCTAATACCATTCTTTCATCCCCCAAACCGTTTTCCACATCCGCTGTCGTCCCCGGTCTTCGATTGGATTTTTTATTTTTCACGGCTGACCAGCATCTCGATCAGCTCTTCGAGGAATTCATTCTTTCCAGGCAGGGAATAGAGAATATCAACCGCCGTCTCCGAAAGCTGTTTGACATCATGCTTCGATTTCTCGATTCCCTCCAATGTCACATAAGTGGTTTTATTGTTTTTCTCATCGCTCAGAACCGGTTTTCCAAGCACCTCCTGGCTGCTGGTAACGTCGAGAATATCATCCTGGATCTGGAACGCCAGACCGATCGCCGCCGCCATACGCTCTACTGTCCCGCACTCAGCTTCGCTCGCGCCCGCCATCACGGCTCCGATCACCATCGAAGCCTCCAAAAGAGCTCCCGTCTTTAAACGGTAGATAAAATCCAGCTTATCCTTCGGAATCGGCTGATTCGTCAGTTCCACATCCACCGTCTGACCGCCGATCATGCCGTAAATACCCGTTTTTTCGGATAAAATCTGGATACAACGTCCCACCTTTGCCGCATCCGGCGTCATCGCAAATGCCTTTGCCGCCGTCTCGATCGCGTAGATCAGAAGGGCATCTCCCGCCAGAACTGCCATATCATACCCATATGCAACCCAGGTCGTCTTTTTTCCACGTCGGTACTCGTCATTGTCCATACATGGAAGATCGTCATGAATCAGGGAAGATGTATGAATCATCTCGATCGCCGCCATCAGCGGCTCAATCTCTTTTCCCTGACCGCCAAACAGACGATATACCTCACGCATCAGAATCGGACGAAGGCGTTTGCCGCCTGCCTTCACGCTGTAATTCATCGCTTCAAAGATCGTTTTCTGATGCCCTTCCTCTGCCGGAAGATAAGAATATACAATCTCTTCCGCTTCCTTGACTGCCTGTGCCAGCCGTTCCTTTGCATTTTCCATCTCTGTCACGCCTCCGTCTCCTCGCCGTTTACGACCATAATCTGTTTTTCAACCTTATCTATCTTTTCACTGCAGGCGCGGACCAGACGCATTCCCGCCTCATACGACGCAAACGATTCTTCCAGCGTGCTGCGGCTGTCCTCCAGCGTCCGCATAATGCCATCCAGACGGTCAAACATTTCCTCGATCGAAAGTTCTTCCTTATTTTCTTCCATCGATCCTGCCTCCTGTTTTATCTAATATACTCTCGGAATCTTTCCTGAAAGAAAACGTGTTCTCAAATCTCTCTGTTATGATTCACACGCAACACAATGAACCACTTTTTTACCCAGGCAGGTTTTCCTGATAAACCTCCCGGATCTCTGCCTCCACGCGTCCATCCGGCAGACGGACGGTCAGCGTATCCCCAGCTTGCAATCCTGTCACTGTCTCCACACGTTTTCCATCTGCATCCGTCACGAACCCATATCCGCCGCTTATCTTTTTTAACGGGGAGAGACCATCCATCCGGCTGCACACCAGTTCCAGACGATGGCGCAGATCGGACACCTTTTTCTCCATCTGGCGCGCCATCTTAACTCTCGCATCTTCCAGATACTGCCGTCTCTCATTTAACTGACTCTGCGGACTGTGAAGCTGCAGGCGCAGACGAAACTGCTCCAGGCGATAGGCATACTGCTCCGCCTTCTGCTCCATCCGCTTCGTCATCTGCTGTGCCGCCGCAATGCACTGCTGCTCAAACAGGTGGTAATCAAAAACCGCCAGTTCTGCCGCCGCCGAAGGAGTCGGGGCACGCAGATCCGCCACATAGTCCGCGATCGTAACGTCTGTCTCATGCCCGACCGCCGAGATTACCGGCGTCCGGCACGCAAAAATCGCCCGCGCCACACTCTCCTCATTGAACGCCCACAGATCCTCAATCGAACCGCCTCCGCGCCCGACGATCAGCACATCCAGATGCAGCGCATCCAGGGTCTGGATCGCCCGCACGATACTCGGCGCTGCCCCTGCTCCCTGCACCAGTGCCGGGCAGAGGACAAGCTGCACGTAAGGGTTCCGCCGTCCCGAGATATTGATAATATCCCGGATTGCTGCGCCGGTGCTCGCCGTCACGATACCGACCGTTTTTGCATACTTTGAGATCGGCGTTTTATATTCCGGGGAAAACATCCCCATTTCTTCTAATTCATTTCTCAGTTTTTCAAAGCGCCGGAATAAATCGCCCGTGCCGTCCAGCGTGATCTCGCTGGCATAGAGCTGGTATCTTCCATCCCGCTCATACACTTCGATACTGCCCTTGACGACCACCTGCTGTCCTTCTTCCAGACGGAACGTAAGTCCCTTCCGCCTACTGGCAAACATAACTGCCTGCATCGCTCCCAGACCGTCTTTCAAGGTAAAATAAATATGACCGGACGTATGATATTTGCAGTTAGAAACCTCGCCCTTGACCGAAATCCGGTTCAGGGCAAAGTCCTGTGCGAACATATTTTTAATGTATGCATTAACCTGCGAAACCGAATATACGCCAGCCATCGCTTATACCAGCTTCGCTAAAATGCCGTTGATAAATGCCGGTGAATCATCGCCGCCGAACTTCTTCGCCAGCTCGACCGCCTCATTGATCGCTACCTTCTCCGGTACATCGTCATCGTGCTTGATCTCGTATAATGCCAGGCGCAGGATCGTCAGTTCCACCTTGCCCATACGGCGGGTAGTCCATCCCTGTGCAACCCCATCGATTGCCTTGTCAAGCTCCGGAAGCACATCCAGAATCTTCTCAACCTTGCTCTTTACGTATCCGCCGTCAAAGGTGTCTAACATCGGATTATGGATGATATCGCCGATTCCGCTCGGAACATCGTCCTCCTCTTTCGGCTCTGTAAAATATACATCCACCTGCTCCTGCATCTCATCCGTCGGGTAAAAATCCGCACAGAAAAGCAGCTTAAAGCAATGTTCTCTCAGTTCTCTTCTGGTCATACTAATCCTCCTGTTACCTGTTTCTATCCGTCTGATACGCCCGATTTGCTGCCTCGGTATCGCAAATATCCCTTTCGTAATCCGCTGCAATCGTTTTCTGAATATCCACAGTCTTTCCTGCATAATTGTTATATTTCTACTATTCTAATGTATCATTATAACGTATCCCCGGTTTTTTCACAAGAGTTTGAGAAAAAGAATCCGCCAAAGTTACTGTTCACGGGTAGGCACTTTTGGAACCGAAAGTGCCGTAAGAAAACGTGGTGGCAGCAGGAATTTGCCGTATTTAAATGCGAAGCCACGGCAAATTCCGTCACTGGACACGTATGCGTGAACAGTAACCCGCCAAAAAAGCGGCATCCCTGCTGAAGCAGAAACGCCGCTTTTATATCGTTTACAATCTTATCGATTGCTTATGCTATCCAATTTTTATTCATCCACGCTGTAGTTCGGAGCCTCTTTTGTGATGTGGATATCATGCGGATGGCTCTCTTTTAAGGATGCTGCGGAAATCTTGATGAAACGTCCGGTCTCCTGAAGAGTCGGAATATCCGATGCGCCGCAGTAACCCATACCAGCACGCAGACCGCCGAGCATCTGGAATACGGTATCTTCTACCATTCCCTTGTATGCAACACGTCCTTCTACACCCTCCGGAACGAGTTTCTTCGCATCGCTCTGGAAGTAACGATCCTTGCTGCCGTTCTCCATCGCTGCGATGGAACCCATGCCGCGGTATACTTTGTATTTTCTTCCCTGGTACAGCTCAAAAGTTCCCGGGCTCTCATCGCATCCTGCAAACATGGAACCCATCATGCAGACGCTGCCGCCTGCTGCGATCGCCTTCGTCAGATCGCCAGAATACTTGATACCGCCGTCTGCGATGATCGGAATGCCGTACTCTTTGGCAACTGCGTAGCAGTCCATAACAGCGGTGATCTGCGGAACGCCGATACCTGCTACAACACGGGTCGTACAGATGGAACCCGGTCCGATACCAACCTTGACCGCGTCAACGCCTGCCTCGATGAGAGCTTTTGTTGCCTCTCCGGTCGCTACGTTACCTGCTATTACCTGCAGATCCGGATATGCTTCCTTGATCATTCTGACACAGTGAAGAACATTCTCAGAATGTCCATGTGCAGAGTCGAGAACAACTACGTCTACTTTTGCTTTCACCAAGGCTTCCACACGATCCAGCACGTTTGCAGTGATACCTACTGCCGCACCGCAGAGCAGACGTCCCTGTGCATCCTTTGCAGAGAACGGATACTTGATCTGTTTCTCAATATCCTTGATAGTAATAAGACCCTTGAGGTTAAAATCCTTGTCCACGATCGGAAGCTTCTCGACACGTGCCTTGGCAAGAATCTTCTTTGCCTCCGTCAGGGTGATGCCCTCCGGAGCGGTAACCAGATGCTCAGAAGTCATGCACTCTTTAATCTTCTTGGAGAAATCTTCCTCGAACTTGAGGTCACGGTTTGTGATAATACCAACCAGTTTTCTTCCCTCTGTGATCGGAACACCGGAAATCCGGAACTTGCCCATCAGCTCATCCGCATCCTTTAATGTATGCTCTGGGGATAAATAAAACGGGTCAGTGATTACACCATTCTCAGAACGTTTTACTTTATCGACCTCCTCAGCCTGCGCCTCGATCGACATGTTCTTGTGAATAATACCAATTCCACCCTGTCTTGCCATTGCAATCGCCATGCGGTGCTCTGTAACCGTATCCATGCCGGCACTCATCAGGGGGATGTTCAGCTGAATCTTCTTGGTCAGATGTGTCGTCAAGTTTACCTGATTCGGAATAACCTCAGAATAGGACGGCACAAGCAGGACATCATCAAATGTAATGCCATCGCCAATAATCTTACCCATTATATTACCCTCACTTTCGTAAATTTTAAACACTGGACATTGAAAACTGTCTGATGTTAATAATTGATTTTAGCAAGTTTTTTGAAATATGTCAACCGGAGAATAAAGGGGTTGACGATAGAATTTACTTACGCCATTTAATTAGTGTATCTTATAAATAATACCAATCAGATAAGTATTAATAATGCAGTCATCCTTAGCCTCATTTCCTTGCCAATTTTTTCACCAAAAAAGAAGGACTGCCACACCTTCGCATAGCAGTCCTTCTCTCCCCTGGCAGCTGCCTGTCAGAGATTCTTTCTATAAATTACCATTTTTATTTTCTACATTCGATACTGCATCTCTGATGTAACATCTTCCGCCATTTTCCGGCTCTCTTACTTACATCATGCCGCCCATGCCAGCGCCTGCTGCCGGACCTGCCGGTGCATCTTCTTTGATGTTGGCAACTGCAGACTCGGTTGTAAGCAGGGTAGATGCAACGCTGGTTGCGTTCTGCAGGGCACTTCTGGTTACCTTTGCCGGATCCAGGATGCCTGCTTCTACCATATCTACGTATTCCTCATTGTAAGCATCGTAACCTACGCCTACCGGGGACTCTTTTACCTTGTTGATGATAACAGAGCCTTCCAGACCTGCGTTTGCTGCGATGTGGAACAGCGGAGCTTCCAGAGCTTTCAGGACGATACGGCCGCCGGTCTTCTCGTCGCCTTCCAGTCCGTCTACTACCTTCTGAACTTCTGCTGCTGCGTGAACATATGCAGATCCGCCGCCTGCGATGATGCCTTCCTCAACAGCTGCCTTTGCTGCGGACAGGGCATCTTCCATACGCATCTTAGCTTCCTTCATCTCAGCCTCGGTCGCTGCACCAACACGGATAACGGCTACGCCGCCAGCCATCTTAGCCAGTCTCTCCTGCAGTTTCTCACGGTCAAAATCAGAAGTGGTTTCCTCAATCTGAGCCTTAATCTGAGCCACACGGTCTGCGATGGCTTTCTTATCGCCGCAGCCATCTACGATGATGGTGTTCTCTTTCTGAACTTTAACGGATTTCGCACGACCAAGCTGATCCATGGTGGTATCCTTTAATTCAAGTCCCAGTTCCTCGGAAATAACAGTACCGCCAGTCAGGATTGCAATATCCTTTAACATTTCTTTTCTTCTATCGCCGTAACCCGGAGCCTTCACACCAACAACGGTGAAAGTACCTCTCAGCTTATTGACAATCAGGGTGGTCAGCGCCTCACCCTCAATGTCCTCAGCGATGATGAGCAGCTTGGAACCAGACTGTACCAGCTGTTCCAGCAGCGGCAGAATCTCCTGAATGTTGGAGATCTTCTTATCGGTAATTAAGATGTACGGATCGTCCAGAACGGCTTCCATCTTCTCCATATCAGTTGCCATGTATGCAGATACATAGCCACGGTCAAACTGCATGCCTTCTACCAGATCAAGCTCAGTCTTCATAGTCTTGGACTCTTCAATGGTAATAACGCCGTCTTTGGAAACCTTCTCCATCGCGTCTGCTACCATCTGGCCTACTTCCTCATCAGCGGAAGAGATAGCAGCGACTCTTGCGATATCTGCCTGGCTCTTAACGTCCTTCTTCATGCCTTTGATTGCCTCTACGGCTGCATCTGTGGCTTTCTTCATACCCTTTCTCATAATGATCGGGTTAGCACCTGCTGCCAGGTTCTTCATACCTTCGTTGATCATCGCCTGGGCCAGAACGGTTGCGGTTGTAGTACCATCACCAGCTGCATCGTTGGTCTTGGTTGCTACTTCCTTCACCAGCTGTGCGCCCATGTTCTCAAACGGGTCTGCCAGCTCGATCTCCTTCGCAATGGTCACACCATCGTTGGTAATGAGCGGAGCGCCGAAGGATTTATCCAGAACTACGTTTCTGCCTTTCGGTCCTAATGTAACTCTTACGGTATCTGCTAACTGATTTACGCCCGCTTCCAGGGCTTTTCTGGCTTCTACGCCATATTTAATTTCCTTTGCCATGGTTATCAACCTCCATAATTTTCTTGAATAAACGTTCCGATCAGCATCTGTCTTCCAGACATCCTGCCCATCGATTAACCGATAACAGCCAGAATATCATTCTGTTTTACAATGACATATTTCTCATTGTCCAGCTCAACTTCTGTGCCTGAGTATTTCGAATAGATAACTTTATCGCCAACCTTTACCTGCATCGTGATTTCTTTTCCATCTACCACTCCGCCAGGACCAACCGCGATTACCTCTGCCTGCTGCGGTTTCTCTTTTGCCTGACCCGGAAGAACGATACCTGATTTGGTCGTCTCCTCTGCAACTAACTGCTTTAATACAACTCTGTCAAATAATGGTGTTAACTTCATTATTGGCTCCTCCTTATCCATCCAAATTTATTCCATCTGATTGCTTTTCTTTCGTAATCAGATATGTATCTTCTTCTTACGAAGTATGTTATAACACGTTCTGTTAGCACCGTCAAGTGTTGAGTGCTAAAATTTTAGTAAATTTTACGGGGAGAACTGAAATATTCCATTTCTCCCCGTTCTATTAATTGCTCTCCTCAAATGCCTTAATCGCCGCAACCGTTTTCTCATAACACTCTTTTACCGATGCAAAATCCGCCTCGTATCCGGTCAGTTCTCTGCCTCTCAGTTTTTCGGTCAGCGCTGCGCTTACCTCATAGAAGGCATCAAAGCCCAGGTTCAGACAGATTCCTTTCAGGGTATGTGCCGCGCGGAATGCTTTCTCCGCATCCTTTTCTTTTAATCCATCCTCCAGATCCTGAAAGCTGGAATCGCTCAGAAACTTGATGGCAAATTTTTCCACCAGCGCCACACCTCCAAAGCGTTTCTGAACTCCTTCAAAATCCCCGCCCATTTCTTTGTAGCATTCCTGAATTGTCATGACAGCCTCCTGTTATTTCTCTTCCTCAGTTTTCATACGGCTCAGCTCCTCGCCCGCAGTTCCATACTCTTTTTCAATCGCCTGCGTCACCGCGCCGAAAAACTTCTTCTGTGAATTGTCATAATGTTCAAATTTCTTATTTTTTCGCTCCGGATCACTCATCTCACTCCGGTATGCTGCCTCCTGCAGCTCCTTTTTAATAGGATCCTGAATCTCACACAGGCACTCAAGCAGGAGCGGGTTAAATGTACCACACTCTCCGTTGCAGATCATCTGCACCGCCTCCTCATGAGAATAAGCCTTTTTATAGACGCGCTCACTTGTCAGCGCATCATACACATCCGCCAGCGCCACCACCTGCGCTGAGATCGGGATCTCCTCCCCTTTTAGACCATCTGGATATCCTTTTCCATCATAGCGCTCATGGTGCCAACGGCAGATCTGGTACGCCACTTTCATCAGCGGCTCATCCTCATACATCTGAAGATTCGCAAGCATGTCCGCACCGATCACTGTATGTTTTTCCATGATCTTACGCTCCTCCGGCGTCAGACGACCCGGTTTATTCAAAATCTTCTCGTCAATTCCGATCTTTCCGATGTCATGCAGGGATGATGCCGTGCTGATCAGCATCCGGTTCGACCAGGACAAGGGATATTTGTCCGTCTTCTTGACGAGCTGTTCCAGAATCATCGTCGTCAATATATTAATATTGAGTACGTGCATACCGCTCTCGCCATTTCGAAATTCCACGATCTCGCTCAGAACACTGATCAGCATCCGGCTATTCTTCTCTTTCTCAAAAACCTGGTTCGTCACCATTGCCACCAGGCGGCGCTGTTTCGCATACAATTTGATCGTATTTAAGACACGCCGGTGTACAACCTCCATATCGAACGGGCGCTTGATATAATCAGAAACTCCCCACTCATACGCCTGCTTGATGACCTCGCCCGAATCTTCGCCCGAAATCATGATAACCGGGATATCCCCGATCAGGTTGTTGCGGTTCATGTATTCCAGAACCCCGAAGCCGTTCATCCCCGGCATGACGATATCGAGAAGAATCAGGGAAATCTTCGTCTCATAACGGTTCAGCATGTCGAGACATGCTGAACCATTTTCTGCCTCCAGAATCTCGAATTCGCCTTTCAGCATTTCTGAGAGAATCATACGGTTCATCTCCGAATCGTCCACGATCAAAATGCGGTAACGACTCGCATTGCGCCGCCCGGCTACCACGATCTCCTCCGGTGTCCACTGTCCATCTTTCTCAGTCACAATCATGTTCTTGGAGGTCTTCGCCTGATACATAAATTCGTCCGCCCGGCACATCGCCTTCCCGACTGTCTCCCCGTTCGTCAGCGTACCGCCGATGCTGACTGACAATTTCAGTTGCGGATATCCTTCAACACTCATGTTGCAGATCAGATCCTGTATCCGATGCAGCTTCTCAACAAATGCCTCCAGACTGATGCCCGGCATCACAAGCAGGAATTCATCCCCGCCATAACGCACCAAGCGGTCCGTCTTACGGATACAGCTTATAATCGCCGCCGACACCGTCACCAGCACTTTATCGCCCGCCACATGCCCATATATATCATTGTAGGTCTTAAAATCATCCAGATCGAGCATCGCGATACCGGCATCCATCCGCTGCTCTTTTAACTGATCTTCAAAATATCTCCGGCTGTAGCTCCTCGTCAGTGCATCCGCATACAGCTCGCGCCTGTAGTGTGCAAATTTCTTAACGAGTGCTTCTCTTCCCTCTGCGTCAAGAAGTGTCTCATCATCCAGACAGGAAATCATCTCCACCACACAGGGAACTCCATCCACCTCCAGATACTTCGCGATGACCTGATACATCTTCAGACCGATAAATTCAAGCTTCATGCACTGTCCCTTCATCGCAAGCGCGCGCTGTGCCGCACAATTCTCACAATTCTTTCCTTTTTCCCAGAACGAATAGCATTTGCAGTCCTCGGATCGGAGTTCCCCGTTCCTCACATCCATCTTATGGAGTAGATCTTTATCTAAAATACGTACAACCGTAAATATCCTTTCCATCTGTGCAATCATTTGTTCCAATTCCTGCGCCGTCATCTTTGTATTCAAATTCATCATTTTATTTTTATCACCACCTAGCAAATATATAATTTTATTCTACATGATTTCCGGTATGACAACAAGCATTTTTCTCATGCTTCCTGTACATAATTACCGCCCCTGTGTTACTGTTCACGCATACGTACCCCGTAACACGTGATTCACACACTTCCCGTTGTTCACAAAAGATTCCCTTTATTTTTTAGGCGTTTCGTATTACAATAAGGATATCGAATCGTATAGAGAGGAGTATCAACCATGGCAAAAAAACATTTTGGTAAATTACTGACACTGGCAGCTATCGTCGGCGCTGCAGCAGCTGGTGTTTCTTACGTCTTACAGTATAAATCATTCCACAAGGAACTGGATGAGGATTTCCACGACTTTGAAGATGATTTCGATGATTTTGACGATGCCGGCGATAAAGAAGCTTCCAAGGCTTCTGATACAGCTGCCTCCGAACGCAGCTATGTTTCCTTAAATCCGGAGAAAAAGGAAGCTCCGGCTGAGACTCCAGAGGAAACTTCTGAACATTCTGAGGAAAGCGAAAAAGCTCCGGCTGATGCAGATGTCTCTTCCGAAGAACCAGTCAAAACAGAAACCGTCCGCGCAGATGCTCCGGTTTCCGAGGACGGCGAATCTTCTTCCGAGAAAGAAGATTCCGACGCAGCCCCGGATGACAGCACAACCGTGACGGTTGAGGAAATCACAGAATAACACAGGAGGATTCTTTGCATGATACAAAGTCTTCTCCGCGCGATGGAACTTCTGGAACTTTTAAAAGAAGCCAACCACAAATATTCCATCGCAGAACTTTCCGAATCAACCGGGCTTCCGCCCAGCACAATCCACCGGATTTTGCAGACATTTTGTGAAAAAAAATACGTGATCCGCGATGAACACGCGCACACCTACCAGCTTGGTCCCGCCCTCATCTCTCTCGGTCGGGCGGCGGCTGACAATGTGCGGATTCAGGATGCGGCGCTTCCGATTCTCAAGAACCTCTCCTACTGTACCCGTGAGGATTCCTATCTGATCATCCAGGTTGGCGACAAGGGACTGGTACTTGACAAAACGGACGGTCCGAACCACCTCAAGGTCGTCGAAGAATTTGGCTATGAGATGGATCTGCACTGCGGTGCGATCCGCAAAGCGCTTCTGGCTTTCCAGAGCGACGAATACATCCGCCGCTATCTGGACACACGCTTAACCCGTCCTGAGGCATTTCCAAAGGCGGATCCCGCAGAATTGGCAGAAGAACTCCGCACCATCCGTGAGAAGGGCATTGCCGTTTCCCACGGCGAATACGTCCCGGATGCAGTCGGGATCGGTGCTCCCATTTACGGTATTGACGGACGCATTTCCGCTTCGGTCGGAATCATCGCACCGTATTCCCGTATTGAAGATGACACACATCTTCTGCACCTGCAGGATCAGGTCCGCCACAGTGCGGCAGAATTATCCTATTATATGGGACATACATTTAAGCAGGAGAAATAAAGGAGATTTCACTTTATGATTAATAAACGCTTATTTTTAGCAGGCTTAACAACCGGTCTTCTCTCCCTCTCCGTCGCTTTCCCGGCGATGGCAGGAAGCTGGAAAAATGGAGCTGGTGACAATGCTGCCCGCTGGTGGTACGACAACGGTGACAACACCTGGGCGGCAAATGGCTGGCGCTGGATCGACGGCAACCAGGACGGCGTCAGCGAATGCTACTATTTCGACGCCGAAGGCTGGCTTCTAACCTCCACCACGACACCGGACGGCTACACTGTAAACGCAGACGGCGCCTGGACGGTAAACGGCATCGCTCAGAGCCGCCAGACCGCGGCTTCCAATGAATTCGATAACGAAAGCTGGGACGATTTCCAGAACAGCTCCTCCAAAAAGACGAAAAAAACAGCCACCAGCTCCAGCAGGACGCCAGATTCCGGAAGCTCTGACTCCAGCACCGGCTCATCCGAAGATTCTTCCAGCGATGATAGCAGCAATTCCAACGGAAGCTCCGGCAGCCACAGCAATTCCGGAAGCTCCGGTCCGTCCAAAGAAACCTCTTCTACTTCCGGAGACAAAAAGCCGGATGCTCCAAAGAAGAACTCCAAACAGGAACCAGGCAGCGGCTACCGCCAGGGGTCTGTGACGGATGAGCAAATTGCAAATAATAGTTCTTCTGACTCCACTAAGGAATAAATAAATGTATGCCGCAAGGCGCACCAAACAAACGCCCCCGCAAGAAAATCTCCTGCGGGGGCGTTTCTATCTCATCATTCAGTTTCCCAAACGAATCTTCTATTATTTCTGAAGTGCAAGAACGTCAGCGAATGCCTGAATAGCAGTGCTTGCCTGACCGAAGTCTCTCATCTGCTGGTCGATACCCAGTTTGATGTGCGGAACGCCTGCATCGTTCAGAGCTTTCTTCAGGTATGGATACTCCATCTCCTCCGGATCACAGAACTGCTGCATAAACAGTACCAGACCCTGAGCGCCGCTCTCTTTAACCATGTTAGCTACGAACTCACCACGACGGTTCTTGTCAGATTCCGGATCGTACAGAAGTACTTCGTAATCGATGTTAGCGAACTGTTTAGCCAGTGCTCTAACCGGATCCAGCTCGTCTTCCGGAGCGTCTACACGGAAGGAACGTGTCTCATGTGCTACATCATCTGCAGCGATAGCGATGTTGTTCTCTTCGAAGATAGAAAGCAGCTTCGGATTATCACAGATAATACCGGAGGTAACAACCTTGGTTCCCTTCCAGTCACAGACAGGAAGTTTAGCCAGCTCTGCGTTCAGCTCGTTCAGCTTTGCAGTGTATTCCGGCTTCTCCATGAAGTAGAATGCCTTCAGAACTGCGGAACGTTTGGTTGGTGTGATAACATCACAGTGCTCGTTAGCCAATTTTACGAACTCACGGCGAGCTGCACGGCTCTTGTTGTATACAACGATAGCATCCTGGATGTCAGAATCAGTAATCTTTCTTCCAGCGATCTCTTCCAGATCAGCTTTTACATGGTTGTACTGATCGATACAGAACTGAAGACCAAACTCTTCGAAACGGTTCTGCGGATGAGCTAAGAAGATAACTTTCATCTTGTCGCCCATAGCTACACGGAAGTTCTGGCTCATCGGACGAAGAGTATCACAGATAGTAGGTGTGATAATACCGTCTAACTGATCCATAGTTCCATCCAGCAGCATCTCCAGAGCTAACTGAGCGATGGTGCAGTAGAAAGTAGCGCAGTACTCTTTTGCACGGCTGATGGTCTTAGTGTTGGAACCCCACATACCCATCGGAACGATACCAGCGGCATATACAAGCTCTTCCGGAGCGTAGTAAGGAAGAACACCAACTACTTTTTTGCCCTGAGCTTTATATTCAGCAAGCTGCTGCTTCGGAGTTGCAGCTTTTACCTTAAATTCTTCTAATAATGCGTTAACACTCATGGTTATTTAGCCTCCTTTGCCTGCTTATTTGCTTCCATTGCCTCAACCAGACCCTCTACACGAGTCTCGTACTGAGCAGCATTGAAGTTACGCGGGTCAGCCTGATCGCCGTCGAAACCAGCACACGGGATACCCAGGTCAGCAGTAAAGCGACGCTGCATCTCAGCCATGTAACCACTCCACGGTTTACAGCTTCTGTTGTAGTGAACCAGAACGCCATCTACCTTGTTATCACGGCAGATGCCTTCACGCCAGTCAACACCCTGCTCGATGCAGACAGAGTTCGGAGCTTTGTAGTAAGCACGAGCCATCTCATCGATGTTGTTGTAAACGAAACCAAATGCCGGAGCATATACAACGGCAGTAACGTTTACACCGTGGGTCTTCAGCGGTTTGAACAGAGCCGGCAGTTTCGGCCAGCACGGAATACCCTCGAACATAACACGGTATTTCTCCGGGAACGGAGTTGTGGTCTCACCCTTCTTAACTGTCTCTTCCAGGTCTTTTGCAAGTAATTCAAAAGCATCACCAGCAGCTACAGTAGCACGTGCAGTTACAACGTCTGCCATGTGGTTGAACAGGTCAAATCCACTGTATGGAGCCGGTTTGTACTGCAGGAAATCACAGACTTTCAGCCAAGCCTTAGCGGTACGGTTAGCGTTTGCACAAGCCTGCTCGAACTTCTTCTCGTCGAACTTCTTGCCTGTCAGCTCTTCCAGCTGTTTGATCGCTTTGTCGAACTGAGCGCGAACGTATTTAACATTCTCATCATGAACTTCTACTGTATTGTTGTACGGGATATCGATCATGATCAGCGGAATGTTACACATACGAGCGATGTTCTCATACCATTTTGTCATACAGTTACAGATGTTGTTGCAGCAAAGAACGAAATCCGGCTGCGGAATACGCATCTGACGAATCGGAGAAATAGCCTCAAGACGTTTCTCTTTTTCCGGACCATCCGGGAGTTTTTCAATCTCAAGCAGGTTGTCCAGCTGCAGATACGGAGTCTGAGTCTTCGGATCCTTCTTCGGTTTTCCGTCTTCACCCATCACTACGTTGCCGTCAGCATCTTTTAATGGTTTACCTGTGCTCGGATCGATGATGTATTCACCAGTCTCCGGATCATACTTACGGGATACACGTACACCAGCTGCATATGCAAGGCTGATACGAGCGTAACCGCAGATATCGTTGTCATATCCAAGATCCTCAGCTGCCTGGCACATCAGCTCACCGTAACGGTTAGCTGCGATACCAGCTGCCTGGTTCTCCGGATACATAACGTGTAAATCAAATGCTGCTGCAAGCTCACACGGGAATTTGGAAGAAGACCATCCAACTAACTCGCCTCTTGCTTTGGCCTCACGCGCCTCTTTGTGTACGTCATCTACGACTTTACGAAGCGCAAGAACACCAGGACTAACTTGTTTTGCCATAATAATTATCCTCCATTCTTAAAAATTAACTTAGTTACTTCTGACGGCTGGCTACCTGATATGCCATCAGGGCTGCGCCAAGCGCGCCGTTATACTGTGTCAGCGGGGATGTACAAATCTTTACGCCAAGCTCAGCCTCAAGCGCATCTACTACGCCCTGGTTCTGAGCCACACCGCCTGTCATAACGACATCCGGCACTACACCGATTCGGTGGGCAAGACCCGTGACACGATGAGCCACTGAACGATGAATACCGGCAATGATATCACATTTATCCGTTCCCATCGACAACTGGCTTATAACCTCACTCTCTGCAAAAACCGTACAGGTGGAACTGATTCCTACCTGCTTCTTGGACATAGCGCCAAGACGGCCTAGATCACTTACCTCAACTTCGAGAACGCGAGCCATAACATCCAGGAATCTTCCGGTTCCGGCTGCACACTTATCGTTCATCTGGAAGTTTGTCATGACACCGTCCTCAACGCGAAGAACCTTCACGTCCTGACCGCCGATGTCAATTACGGTATGAACCTTCGGGAAAAGGAAATAAGCGCCCTTTGCATGACATGACAGCTCACTCATCTGCTTATCGGCAATTCCGTCCATCAGAGATGTACGTCCATAACCGGTAGCCAGTGTGAATGCCATATCTTCTTTCTTGAGGCCTGCATCTTCCAGAACTGCCTCGATGGCACGGCTTGGACCGCTGGTACCTGCTCCAACGTCAATCAGAGACTTACCTACGATCTCCTTGCCATCCTTCAGGATGATACATTTGGAAGCTGTAGAGCCTACGTCGATACCTAAAGTGAAAATTTCGCTCATGATGTATCTTTTTCCTTTCAATACTGACTTTCTATGCCTGATTTTTGTTTCAACGATGTTTTGGCAGATCCGTGCTATCACATCGTCTCCACCCATCATAATACCACAAAATCAACTAAAAGTCGCTGTAAAATCTTGAAAATGTTATAAAATAATTCTTAACAAAACTATTACTTATTACTTATCTGCCTGAGTATACCAATAAATCGAGCAAAGGTTCCAGTTCCTTTGCCCGATTTATCTGCAAGCATCCGGCAAAACGGTTCATTTACAGTCATACAGACAAGCCGCTTCGCCAGAGCCTCACACTATTCACACTATCAATTTGTTACTTATCACTATTTACACTATCACTGTCAGCCGCGTACTTACGCGCCTTCTCTTTTTAAAATGTTATCTTAGCGGCACCTATCACAATGCCGTTTTAATTTGATAATTATTTACCGTAGTTGATGAACTCACGAGTAGATCTCGGAGCCAGCATCTGATGCATCGGGCAGATAGCCTGAGCATTCTGATAATAAGCCTCGGTAAATGCCTGGATGTACGGACGAAGATCGGTCAGATCTACGATCTCATCAACCATACCCTGTTTTGTACAATATTTCGGACGAGATTTGTCTGTGTACATCTGGATCATAGCGTTCATCTTGTCGATGATCGGCTGAAGCGGCTCGCCAGCTTTTTTAGCTTTAACAAGCTTTCTGGAGTACATAGCGTTTGCAGCGGTCTCACCCGGCATTACGTAGTACTCGCAAGCACCTGTACCGATAGAGAATACGTTGGTGTTGTTGCCCTGCGGACCACCCAGAACGTAGTGAGCAGCAGCACTTGCCTTACGAAGAGTAACCTCCAGAGACGGAAGCTTAGCATTCTCGATAGAGTAGATCAGGGACTGACCTAAACCAAGCAGCTCTGCCTTCTCAGCGTCATCGCCTACATCGATACCTGTGGTATCCTGCAGCCAGATAACCGGTGTCTTATCACGAGCACACAGAGTAACGAACTCGTTCATCTTAATCAGACCCTGACGGTACAGCTTACCACCGATACCTACAGAACCCTGTTTGTACTCCGGATAGTTCATGAGTAAGCCCTGTACGTTAGCGATAACACCAACCAGAAGGCCGTTAACTTTTGCAAGACCAGCAACGATCTCCGGACCGTAGCCTTTCTTGTACTCGAAGAACTCACTGTTATCGAACAGACGGCCGATTACATCGTAGATGTCGTACGGACGTTTCTGGTTCATCGGGATGATGCTGTACAGATCCTCAGCCGGAAGCTGCGGAGCCTTCGGGCTGTCAACACGGAAGAACTCCAGGTTGAAGCACGGAAGGTAGTTGATGTACTTCTTGATTCCCTCGATAACGCCTAAATCATCCTCGTAAACTTCACGGAAGAATCCTGTCTCATCATAGTGGATCGGCACGGAACCCGGAGCCGGAACGTGATGTTTGCTGTTCTCGATCTGAGCGTTAACGATCTGCTCTGCTGCTTCCTCATCGATGTAACCCTTCGGGTTCATACCGGAAAGGATACCAGCGCCACCAACTGCCATGTTCGCATCTTTATGAGCGATCAGGATAGTCGGGGAAATGCTGTGGTAACCACCACCTGCCGGGTTGGTTCCGTAGATACCTACGATAACCGGAACACCAAGCTGGTTTAACTCAGCGTTGCGGAAGAACGGTGTACCACCACCACGACGGTTCGGGTATACTTTGTCCTGATTCGGGAACTCAACGCCTGAGCAGTTTAACAGGTATACTAACGGCAGATGCAGCATCTTAGCGGTATCTGCAGCACGGAGCAGGTTATCTGCCTGTCCCGGAACCCAAGCACCAGCCATCTTCTTGTTATCAGAAGCGATGATGTAAACCCATTTGCCATTTACACGGCCAAGACCATTCAGAACGTTAGTTGTCTGGAAACGGTTGTCTTCCGGATTGTAAAGGCTGTTTAACGGGCACCATGTACCTGGATCGATCAGGGCGTTGATACGCTGTGTAGCAGAAAGCTGTCCACGTGCGTTTAACTTCTCTTCGGTTGTGATACCAGCATCAAGAGCCTGCTTAATGGACTCATGGATGTCGTTCTCAACAGCCTTCAGTTCCTGCTCGTTTTCCGGATTCGGATTAACCAGAGCTTTACCAACGGTAGGCATATTCTGGAAATATCCTGGCATTGAATACATATTCATGTCTTCTTTTCTCCTTATAAAATAAAAAATAAAAATGGTTATAAATGAATTGCTTGCGGGACAGTTCGTCTCCTGTCCCGCCTGCAATCAGTAACTAATTAATCGACAGAAATGATATCTGTCTTGATTCCCTATGGAAGGCTAATTACTTAGTCTCCTTCGGAACTTTGATGAATGCCTGACCTGGGTCGATCTCTTCACGAATAACGCGGATGATCTCCGGATCCGGACCTTCCATCAGCTGAGCTCTGGAGGTATCGATCTCGAAACCAGTGTTCTCCTGAACCATTTCCGGAGAGGAGAATGGATAGTAGTAAGCCAGGTACATTCTCTTGGTCTCTTCGTCGAATTTCATGATACCAAGATCGGTAACTACCATCTGCGGTCCACGGTTGCCCGGAAGACCTGCTCTCTCACGTCCGCCAGGGCCGTCCATCCAGCCACAGCTTGTGATGTAGTCAACATGCTCCATGAATCTTCTCTTCTGATGCTGCATCATGATGATGGTGTTGCAGAAGGTAGCGATTCCGTTTGCACCGCCAGAACCGGTGAAACGTGTGGTAGGTTTAACATAATCACCCTTACCAAAGATACAGGTAGAGTTAACGTTTCCGTACGGGTCGATCTGAGCGCCACCGATGAATGCGATCATACGATCAGCATCATGTAACCACTCATTAGCCTCGAAACCTACGAAACGAACGTTTGGCCACTGTACTGCACAGTGAGCCATGAAACGGTTGTCACCTACAGAACGCGGAACCTCAATCGGAGAACAATCCATAAGACCACTCTCTACGATCGGATGGCAGCTCGGGCAAACAACACGTTTTGCCAGGGATGCACCGATTAACGGAAGACCGGTACCAACGATAACGATCTGATTTTCTTTAATATTTTTTGCGATGGCGTAAGCCTGCATTTCCTGCTTTGTATACTTTGTATAATCAGCCATTTTAGATTTTCCCTCCCTCAATTAATGTCTGGTAGAATAGCCAAGATGCGGCTCATTCTTAAGGTTCATGAGGCGAGCGCCGCCCAGTACGTTGAGCAGATCATCCTGATCCTTGCATCCATATACATACTTCTGAAGGTAATCCTTGAAGGTCTCCGGAATCTTGGTGCCGTCAGCAGCATCTTTTGCAGCCTGTGCAGCAACTTCTGCAGCTTTTGCAAGCTTCTCATCTTCCGGCTTAGCAGCAGCAGCCTTAGCAGCTTTGTCTGCAGCCTTCTGAAGCTGTGCCTTAGCATCCTCAGCGTCAAGGTACTTGGAAGCCTTGTCGTACTCTTTCAAGCCCTTATCATCATCATCATAATAGCCGTAGCACTGTGCCGGCCAAGCACCGTACGGTGCACGAACAACGGCGTCTACACACTCACCAAAGATTCTTGTCTTGGTTGGGTCACGACGGATATACTCATCACTTACGATCTCCTCGCAGGTAACGATACAACGTTTTGCAGCTACAGCGATATCTACGTCATGGAACTCATCACCATCGATGATACAGGTTCCATCCGGAGATGCCTGCTGAACATGGATGATAGCGCAGTCAAGCTTCGGAACCGGAACAGCCAGCAGCTTCTCGCCTGGCTCAAGCGGGTTCTCGATCTCTACGCATTTCAGGTTGTCAACACCTTCCATGGTTCTTCTCTTCTCTTCGCTGATACCCCAGAACTTAACAAGTCCGGAGCCCTGCATCATACGTACCGGCAGGTACGGAAGACCCAGAGACGCAGCATGAAGCTGAAGCATCAGAACGTCCTGAGAATAATCCTCATATGTAAGCTCACCCTTCTCGATAGCTGCACGGAAACGACGAGCTACGTTGGTGTAACCAGAGTTTGCAGTATAGCAGTTGATGTAGGCTCTCACACGGCCCTCACCGATTAACGCATCCCAGTCACCACCTGCCGGGCCAGACCAGCCTACAAAACCAGTTTTACCCTGACGAAGGATCTCGTAAACTGCTGCATACGGTTTACGGTTTGTTGTAAATCCGCCGAGACAAAGTACATCGTTGTCACATACATACTTTTCTACGGCATCGTGTAAAGACATTACTTTATTAGCCACAATAAAGCCTCCTTTAAAAAAATTTTCTATAACTACCTATATAAATAAGTAAAAACGGGATCCGGTACTTCCGGCGCTGCGGTCTTTCGCAGGCCAGATGCAGCCAGATCCCGGCTGCAACAGCCAAAAATCAATATTCGATTAACCGAAAATCAGCATGAAGAAACCTGCTGCTACGGCAGAACCGATAACACCTGCTACGTTTGGTCCCATAGCGTGCATCAGAAGGAAGTTGGTCGGATTCTCTTTTGCACCAACTGTCTGAGAAACGCGGGCAGCCATCGGTACAGCAGATACACCAGCGGAACCGATTAACGGGTTGATCTTGCCGCCGGTTACAGCGCACAGCACCTTACCAAGGAGAACACCTCCGATGGTAGCGAATGCGAATGCAAGAAGACCCATGCAAACGATAGCGATGGTCTGAACACGCAGGAAGATCTCACCGTTTGCGGTCGCACCTACGGTAGTACCAAGCATGATAGTTACGATGTTACACAGTGCGTTCTGAGCTGTATCAGAAAGACGCTCTGTAACACCAGATTCACGAAGCAGGTTACCAAGCATCAGCATACCAAGCAGCGGAGCTACGGACGGAAGAAGCAGGGAGCAGAACAGTACTACGAATACCGGGAATACGATCTTCTCAACCTTGCTTACCTTACGGAGCTGCTTCATAACGATGGAACGCTCTTTCTTAGTGGTAAGAAGCTTCATGATCGGCGGCTGAATCAGCGGAATCAGCGCCATGTAGGAGTAAGCGGCAACGGCGATCGGAGCAACCAGATCCGGTGCCAGGTTGTTAGCTACATAGATAGCGGTCGGACCGTCTGCACCACCGATGATACCGATAGCAGCTGCCTCACCTACTGTAAACAGACCAGTTGCGTTAGCCAGCATGAATGCAATGTAGATACCGAACTGAGCAGCTGCACCAAGCAGAAGGCTCACCGGGTTTGCAATCAGCGGACCAAAGTCTGTCATGGCACCTACTGCCATGAAGATCAGACACGGGAACAAACTGGACTTAACACCGCCGTAGATGATACGCAGAACACCTGCGGTATACCACGGCTCGCTTTCCTTCATCAGGTCAGCCAACGGCAGGTTTGCCAGGAACATACCAAATGCAATCGGAAGCAGAAGAAGCGGCTCGAACTGCTTTTTAATTGCCAGGTATAATAATACAAAAGCAATGAGAATCATTACACAGCTTCTCCAGGTCAATGCTGCGAAACCCGACTGTGCAAGAAGCTCTTTTAATATTTCAAAAAAGTTCATTACCTAACCTCCTAGTTCAGAGCAACCAGAGCAGCTCCTGTATCAACAGAATCGCCAGCCTTAACAAGGATCTTGCTGACTGTACCGTCTGCCGGAGCAACGATCTCAGTCTCCATTTTCATGGCTTCCATAATAACTACTACTTCGCCAAATTTAACTGCCTGTCCTTCAGATACCTTGATGTTCAGGATTTTACCTGGCATTGGAGCTTCTACGGTAGTTGCGCCCGCCGGAGCTGCTGCCTTCGGAGCCGGAGCTGCTGCCGATGCCGGAGCTGGAGCCGGTGCTGCTGCAACTGGAGCCGGTGCTGCCGGTCTCTGTACCGGTGCGGATGCCGGAAGAACCGGAGCTACCGGAGCTGCTACACCATTACGATCCAGAGATTTGTAAGCTTCTAATTTTTCTACTTCAACTTCGTATTTCTTTCCATTGATCGTAGCAACATATTTCATAATTCTTTACGTCCTTTCGAATGTTTATCATTACTGTTCACACATGTGTGCCCAGTAATGGGATTTTGCCGATGCTTTGTATTCCAAATCGGCAAAATCTGTTGCCTGAACTGTATCATACAGAATTTTCAGTTCCGAAAATTCCTTTTTGTAAACAGTTGCTATTTATCATAGTATCGTCTATTAGTTCAGGGTAACCAGTGCTGCACCTGTGTCAACGGCGTCGCCTGCTTTGACAAGAATCTGTGCTACTGTACCGTCTGCCGGAGCAACGATTTCAGTTTCCATCTTCATAGCTTCCATCACGATGACGGTCTCACCAAACTTAACTGCCTGTCCTGCAGATACTTTGATGTTCAGGATTTTACCTGGCATCGGAGCCTCTACGGTAGTTGCACCTGCTGCCGGTGCTGCCGCCGGAGCTGCTGCTGGTGCAGGAGCCGGTGCTGCTGGTGCAGGCGCCGGTGCTGGAGCTGCCGGTGCTGCTGCCGGAGCCGGTGCTGCTGCCGGAGCCTCGCCGTAACGCGGCATTGGCTCGTATGCATCGATTCTTTCAAGTTCTACTTCGTACTGTTTTCCATTGAGGGTAGCCGTATACTTCATAACTGCTCTAACCTTCCTTTCGATTTCCTTTCATTCCTGTTTCTCATTACTTAACTTCTGTCACGCTCAAGATCTTAAACTTGTCTGTCGGCAATCCGAGGTCATCCCCGATCGTTGCCATCAGCACGGCAAGTAATTCCTTATCAGCTTCATCCGACACAGCCGGTGCTGCTTTCTGTGCTGCGGCCGGGGCCTTAGCACCATCAGAAACAACGGAGCGGAGAATCTTGGAAATTACCATAATTGCCAGAGCCAGACAGATCAGAGCCAGGAAAACTACCGAAAGACCCAGCAGAGAAACGATAACTGACTGCCCGAAAGGCATAGTTGGTTCAGTCCACATTGTGCATTGCACCTCCTTATTTATTTTAGGTTCTGCTTTCTTTGTGAAAAATTATACTTATAAAATTCCACCAGTAAGATTCCGTATTGTGGAATGCATTCCATTTTTGAAAGCAATTTATAAGGGGCTTTTCCCCTTAACTGTAACAAGTGAAGCCACAGATTGACATGATCAGCTCACTTTACTTAAATTATAACAGTAACCCCCCTGATTGTCAACCAAGCCTTTCATAAATTATGCACAAAAAGCAGGGTGTTTTATTAGCAAAAACAACCTGCTTTTTATAGGTTATTACTACATTTTTCTACATTTTTCTTAATAACCCCCGGAAGAATCGCCAAGACCTCTCAAGCATTTTGCTCATATTCTAAAATGTATTCTGAAAGTCCCGTTCTCTCCTTTTTTCATCAGAACAAAGCCGCTTTTTTCTGTATTTTTTTATACATTTTCAAGAGTTGTTCTCGATTTATTTCGGAAGCTTGAAAGAGCTCTTCAGCGAAACAATCCGGTTGAAAACCGGTTTGCCCGGCTCGCTGTCGCGGCAGTCCACGCAGAAGTATCCATTGCGGACGAACTGAAAGCTCTCAAATGCTTTTGCCTCTTTCAGACCCGGCTCTAAGTAACACTCTTTCAGAACGCGCAGGGAATTCGGATTTAAGTTCAGCGTTCCATCTGCATTGAGTTTGCCCTTTTCCTCGTCTACCAGGTTCTCATAGAGACGTACTTCTGCTTTCAGTGCAGTCTGTGCTGCTACCCAGTGAATCGTACCTTTTACCTTTCTTGCATTGAAGCCGGAACCACTCTTCGTCTCTGGATCGTAGGTACAGTGAACAACCGTTACATTACCGTCTGCATCTTTCTCGAATCCGGTGCAGGTAACAAAGTACGCGTTCATCAGGCGGACCTCATTGCCCGGGAAGAGACGGAAGTATTTCTTCGGTGGTTCCTCCATAAAGTCCTCGCGTTCGATGTAAAGTTCTCTGCCAAATGGAATCTTTCTGGAACCAAGTTCCTCGTTCTCCATATTGTTTGGTGCATCCAGCTCCTCGATCTGTCCTTCCGGATAGTTGTCGATAACAAGCTTGACCGGGTCAAGAATTGCCATCACACGGGACTTCTTTAATTTCAGATCCTCGCGCAGGCAGTACTCTAACATTGCACTGTCGATGGAATTATCTGCTTTGGAGACACCTGCCAGCTCTACAAAGCGGCGGATGGATTCCGGCGTGTAACCTCTGCGGCGCAGCGCTGCGATGGTTACCAGACGCGGGTCATCCCAGCCATCTACAATCTTATCTTCTACCAGTTTCTTGATATAACGTTTTCCGGTAATGACGTTGGTCAGATACATCTTCGCAAACTCAATCTGGCGCGGCGGGTTCTCAAACTCGCACTCTCTTACGACCCAGTCATAGAGCGGTCTGTGATCCTCAAATTCCAGCGTACAAATCGAATGCGTGATGTGCTCAATCGCATCCTCAATCGGATGAGCGAAATCGTACATCGGGTAAATGCACCATTTGTCCCCGGTGTTGTGATGATGCATATGGGCTACACGATAAATAACCGGATCACGCATATTGATGTTCGGGGATGCCATATCAATTTTCGCACGCAGTACCTTTTCGCCATCCGCATATTTGCCTTCTTTCATCTCCTCAAAGAGCTGTAAGTTCTCCTCGATGCTGCGGTTGCGGTATGGGCTTTCCTTACCAGGATTGTTAAAATCACCGCGGTACTCGCGGATCTGATCAGCTGTCAGATCGCAGACGAATGCTTTTCCCTTTTTAATAAGAAGAACTGCACACTCATACATCTGCTGGAAATAGTTGGATGCAAAAAACAGGCGGTCCTCAAAATCAGCGCCCAGCCATTTTACATCCTCGATGATTGACTCAACAAACTCCGTCTTCTCCTTCGTCGGGTTGGTGTCATCAAAACGGAGATTGAATTTTCCGTTGTATTCTTTTGCCAGTCCAGAGTTCAGAATAATCGATTTAGCGTGTCCAATATGAAGATATCCGTTCGGTTCCGGAGGAAATCTCGTCTGGACATGATCGTAAACGCCCTCTGCCAGATCTTTGTCAATCTCGCGCTCGATAAAGTTCTTGGAGACAGCCTCTTCCTTCTCCTCTCCCTCTGCCAATGGTTTTTTATTTTCTTCCATATACATTCCCTCCGTTGTTTCTTTTCGTAAATTGATACTGTTGTTTGAGTCAAATCAAACAGTTTTATTTTTTATCATATCACATTTTGGAGTTTTCGAAAAGGGGATATTTGCCCACAAAAAAGGAAGCGCCGCGGGAGGACACTTCCTTTTCTGATTTTCAATTTTTAAGCATCTTTATTATGGCAATTTAAGATGTCCTGCGTTCGCAGGTAATTGTACTTCTTCTTATTATATATGTGTTTTTATGCGATTTTACTTATGCGTTTGCAAGAGCCTCGCCCAGTGCCTCGCACTCAGCACCTGCTGCCTCGTCCGGCGTTGCGTTGCAGATTACCGGCTCGCAAGCCATGGTTACGCCCAGAGTCATGCAGTCGCTCTCCCAGGTACGCATCCACTCGCCGTCGCCCCATCCGTAAGAACCGAATAATGCAATCTTTTTGCCAGAGAGAACCGGGCTAACCTCGTCGAACATCGGCTGGAACTCAGACTCCTCTAACTGTTCAGCCCCCATAGACGGGCAGCCAAATGCGATTCTGTCATACTCGCCAGCTTTGTCAGCGCCAAACTCTGCGGAAGTAAATAAATCAGCCTCGCCACCCGCTTTCTTAACGCCCTCTGCTACGTAATTTGCCATAGCCTCTGTGTTTCCCGTTCCGCTCCAGTATACAATTGCTACCTTGCTCATTTTTATTTCCTCCTTGTGAATAATTTACTTACTTAGATTTATTATGCGGCTTTTACAAGCTGAATAATCGGTGTCCCCTGACGGTATTTCTCCCGGCACACTTCCGTGCATTCCCGGTATGAATCAAACCGCCGTTTTGCTTCCTGCGGGTCGCCATACGTCTTCCAGTAACCGCTACAGGTATAATTTTTTCCCTGATTTTCAATGAATCCAACAACATCCTCAAGCGGATACCCCAGGAAAATGCCAATCTCATGTGGAAAATCATGTTCCAGACAAAGCCGGTTGGAAAGCTGCTTCAAAAAGCCATCGACCGTCTTCTGCATCTGGTAACCAGACTTTTTTAAAAAGTGCTGTACAGATATTTTACCCAGAATAAAGCGAAGCCATTCCTCGCGGTACACCAGAATCAGAAACGCGCCCGTCCGGCTGCACTCTTTAAGCGCCCGCACCTGAAGCCCCGACGGTTCCAGCTCCCGGTTCCAGAAATCAAGCGCTTCCAGGAGTTTATCACGGTTCTGCGGCTGATAGCGGAACAAGTTCGACGGTTTGATGCCACGAAGAGTCGGCGCACACACCTCTACGAATACTTCTTCAAACAATCGTTCCATCTTCCTGCCTCCTGACTGCTTCTCTTAGTTAGCCATATCTACCTTTAGTTAGATACAGCTAACTATCTTTTAAAAAATAAAAGGCTTTTTCTGCCTTCTATTTTCCTTTTCGCAGGTTAGTCTCATCTAACTTCAATGAGACTATATCATGAATCACTTACCACGTCAAGCAAATTTTGTTCATTTTTGCTTACTGAGTTTTTTTATCAGTAACATCATTTTCTATCTTTTGGGACGATAAATAATCTCATTCACCGCATACACCGTCACAAATGCCTTCGGATCTGTTTTTAATATATACGGCATGAGCTGTGCATATTCGTTTTTATCTACGATCGTGATAATTTCCGTCTTCGGCTCATTGTCAAACGCGCCGAATCCCTGATAGATCGTCGCGCCGCTGTGAAGCGTATGCAGGATAAACTGGCGTATCTCTTCTTCTTTTTCTGAGATAATGCAAACTCTCTTTTTCAGATTCAGACCGAAAATAAAATGATCCAGCACAATTCCGTTTAAGTATGTGCCCAGAATGCCCAGCACCACCAGTTTTTTATCGCTAAAAAACACGGATGAGAGCGCCACACACATGCCTGGAAGCGCCATCGCTTTTCCCAGCTCCATATGGAAATATTTGTTTAAGAGCTTTGCCACGATGTCCAGACCGCCCGACGAGGCATTCATCCGGAACAAAAGAGCCAGACCAACGCTGACAACAAAGATATAGCAGACCGTATCCATCATCGCATCCTGGTTGATCGACACAAAATCCGGGAAAACCTGCTCAAACACCCACAGAAAAACCGGCAGAATCAGTGACGTATACACCGTCTTGACGCCGAACTCGCGTCCGATAAAAAGAAAGCCCACCACCAGAAGCGCCGCATTTAAAATAAAAGTCAGCACTGAAATCGGCAGCGGTATCACATTTCCCAAAAGCATCGCTAGACCGGAAATACTTCCCACCGATACACCGCTCGGAATCAGAAAGAAATAGACGGCTGCCGCCACGACAAAGGTCGCCGCTGTGATCATTGTGTACTCCCCGATTACGCGCATGGACTTTTTTGCCATAACTTAAAACCTCCTCATATTACAATTTCGCGCGAGCGCGCATCATTGGCACGTTAGCGCCTTTTTGTGTAATAGAGAATTCCAAGGAATTTCCTATTATACAAAAAGACACATCGCGTCTGCAATGTGTCTTCGTAATGAGGCATCGGGGATTCGAACCCCGGACAACTTGATTAAAAGTCAAGTGCTCTACCGACTGAGCTAATACCCCATATTTAACTGGGCTAGTTGGATTCGGACCAACGAATGCAGGAGTCAAAGTCCTGTGCCTTACCGCTTGGCGATAGCCCATCAGCAAAAGTTCCTTTTAAAAGGAAGGTGGATATAGGGATTCGAACCCTAGGCCTCCAGAGCCACAATCTGGCGCGCTAACCAACTGCGCTATATCCACCATAGGAATCTGTCGAAACAGATTCGACGAGCCTGAAGGGATTCGAACCCCCGACCCACGGCTTAGAAGGCCGTTGCTCTATCCAGCTGAGCTACAGACTCATATTCATTTTGCGATTCTGACCGTTTTATCCGGCACTGTAACCATTCCCGCACCTGACCTCTCAGCCAACTGCTTATCTGTCTCATCGACAGCAAAGATAGTATATAACATTTGAAAAAGAATGTCAACAGGAAATTTCATATTTTTTAAAATAATTTCAAAAATTCATTTCTTTTGACTTTCCCCCTATTTTTCCCCCTCTTCCTGCTCGTATGACAGGAAGTCCGCCAGAAATCCCTTTTCCCGCAGCGCTGCCTCGATCTCGTCAAGAATCTCCTCCTGATCGGCAGCCACGTGATGGAAATGATAGCCCGATGTCACGTTTAAAAGCGGCGTGGAACGCCCAGTCCGGATATTTTCCACAAATGCCTCAACATCGCGGCGGCTGCGGATATTTAACGGCGCCGATACCTTTCCATAGATGCGGTGGTTGACCATGACATCCAGCACCTCGCCGCCCAGATCAACAATCGTATTCAGCTCTTCGCGCGTCTGCTCGGTCGTATGGCACATTTTAAAGAGGCGTTCCGTCTGGTGCGGCACCTCCAGCACATAACCGCGGGCAGTCGCAAGGACAGGGTGTCCCTCGGTACGCAGAAGCGCGATATCCTGCACCACCACCTGACGGCTCACGCCGACTGCCCGCCCCAGCGCCCCGCCGGAAAGCGGTGTGGATGACTGTCCCAGCATTTCCAGTATTTTCTTTCTCCGCTGTACTCCTGTCATCGTTGTTTCCATCCTGTTTTCCCTGTCCTTTCTTAGTTTTTAAATTTTTATAATGCCCGCAGATGTTTGAGGCTCAGATCCAGAATTGGTGCCGAGTGCGTCAGCGCGCCGCTGGACACATAATCTACGCCTAATTTCGTGATCGTTGCAATATTTTCCTTCGTCATATTTCCGGAACACTCCGTCTCGGCGCGTCCGTCGATGATGCGGATCGCCTCCGCCATCTCGTCCGGGTTCATATTATCCAGCATGATAATATCAGCGCCCGCTTCCACTGCCTCGCGCACCATATCGAGATTTTCCGTCTCCACCTCGATCTTGCGGACAAATGGGGCATATTTCTTCGCCGCCTCAACCGCCGCCTTAACTCCGCCGGCTGCGTCGATATGGTTATCCTTGAGCATCACGCCGTCCGATAAGTTGTAACGGTGGTTGCTGCCGCCGCCAACCTTGACCGCATATTTTTCAAATACACGCATACACGGGGTCGTCTTGCGCGTATCTAAAAGCGTCGTCTTCGTTCCTTCTAAAAGCTTCGCCACCTGATTTGTATAGGTCGCAATGCCGCTCATCCGCTGTAAATAGTTGAGCGCCGTCCGCTCGCCGGAAAGAAGCACCCGGATGTCGCCGGTGATCACACCTAAAAACTGCCCTTTTGTGACGGTATCCCCGTCTTTTACCTCAAATTTTGTCTCGGTCGCCTCGTCCAGAAGTTTAAACACGCGCTCAAACACCTGTAAACCGGCGATAATACCATCTGCCTTGGCTAAGAGCTGTACCTCTCCCTTGCGGTATTCCGGCATGACCGCGTTCGTCGAAACGTCCTCGCTGTTGATATCTTCCTTTAACGCCATGCGGATATACTCATCCGCAACAAGCTGCATCGTAATTGGATTCATACTCTTCGTCCTCCCGTCCGGCGATCTTGCCTGCCGCTCTCTCTGCAAATACAAGGCTTTCCAGCAGACTGTTGCTGGCAAGCCGGTTCTTTCCGTGTACGCCGTTGCAGCTCGTCTCACCAACCGCATACAGGTGGTCCATCGTCGTCTCGGAGAAATGATCGACATAGATACCGCCCATAAAATAATGCTGCGCCGGTACGACCGGAGCCGGTTCCTTCGTGATATCGTAGCCCTCTTTTAAGCACTCCTCATAAATGTGCGGAAAATGGTTCCGGATCGTCTCCTCCGGAACTGCCTTAAACGACAGCCATACATGATCGCTGCCCTCTTTTTCCATCTCCTTCTCGATCGCCTGCGTCACCACATCACGCGGCAGAAGCTCATCGACAAAGCGCTCGCCCTTTCCATTTAACAGAACTGCTCCCTCGCCGCGGGTCGATTCTGAAATCAGGAAGCTGCGTCCCGGCTTCTTGCTGTACAGGCTGGTCGGATGAATCTGGACATAATCGAGATGTTCCAGACGCACGCCGTGTTTCTTTGCCACATCCAGCCCATCACCTGTCAGGCTCGGGAAGTTCGTCGAATGCTTGTAAAGCCCACCGATACCGCCGGTCGCCAGAACCGTGTCTTTCGCATGAATCTTTAAAATATCGCCGTCAGCATTCTTTGCCAGAATACCGGTGCAGATGCCCTTTTCTACCAAAATATCCGTCATAACAGTATATTCCCGGATTTCTACATTCGGAAGTTCTTTTACACGCGTCTGCAGGGTCGTCGTGATCTCTTTTCCCGTGATGTCCTCATGGAAACAGATACGCGGCTGCGAATGCGCGCCCTCCTTTGTATATTTTAAACTGCCATCTGGATTTTTGTCAAACCCTACGCCTAATTTCAGCAGATTATTTATCACATCCCGGCTGGAGTGGATCATGATATCCACACTCTCCTTGCGGTTCTCGTAGTGTCCCGCGCGCATCGTGTCCTCAAAATACGCATCATAATCCGTCTCGTCCCGCAGCACGCAGATACCTCCCTGCGCCAGCATGGAATCACAGCTCTCTATATCTTCCTTGCAAATCATTAAGATCCGGTCTTCCGACGGCAGGTTTAAAGCGGTGTACAGACCGCCTACGCCACACCCGACGATGACCACATCATAATTTTCCTCCCGGACCATTTTGTTGCCTTCCTTTCTATACCATACGTTTGCACTTATCTTTTATCCCGCAGATGGTTCAGCCTTCAAATCGCAGAATACTATCTGCCACTCTATGCTCCTATCGCAAACAGAGTTTTCTTTCAATTCAAAACTTCATTTGTGCATCCGCACCAGTATAGCACATATCATTTCATGTGACAAGACATATGTAATGATATTTTGGGCGATTCTGCAAAAACATATTACTATTCACGCATACGTGCCCAGTAACCAAAAAACTCCAGTTTCATTGACAGCCCACCATAAATCCATTAAAATACCTACTATAATAAGGTATTTTACCGAATTAAATTTAAGCATACAAAGAGAAGGTATTTTCATGAAAATCAATCACGTACACGCAGTCTATTTCAGCCCGACCGGCAACGCGAAAAAGGTTGTTACCACGCTGGCGCAGGCGATCGCTGACACACTCGGCGTCCCGATGGATTCCTATGGTTTCACGCTGCCGGAAAGCCGCGAAAAAGTTCATACATACGGGGCAGACGATCTGCTCGTTATCGGTACCCCGGTCTACGCGGGACGCATCCCGAACAAGATGCTTCCATTTGTACAGACCCATTTTGAGGGAAATGGCGCGCTCGCCGTTCCGGTGGCTGTCTTCGGAAACCGCAACTTCGACAATGGGCTCATCGAGCTTCGCAATGAATTAGAGGCGCACGGTTTCCACACCATTGCGGGTGCCGGTATCCCGACCGAGCACGTATTCAGCGACAAGCTGGCAACCGGACGTCCAGATGCGGATGATCTCGCACAGATCCACGCGTTCGGCATCAAGGCGGCTGAAAAGATCGCTTCCCTGACCGAAATCCCGGCTCCGATTGCCGTGCGCGGCGATGATCCGGTCGGACCATATTACACCCCGCTCGGCACCGACGGAAAACCGGCTGTCTTCCTGAAAGCCAAACCAGTCACCGATCCGGAAAAATGTACTGGCTGCGGCATCTGTGCAACGGTCTGTCCGATGGGCTCTATCCCGGCAGATGCACCGGACACCTGCACCGGTATCTGCATTAAATGTCAGGCGTGCATCAAGATCTGCCCGGCTGGCGCCAAATACTTCGACAATGAGGCCTTTCTGTCCCACGTCGCGATGCTGGAGCAGAACTATACGCGCAGAAGTGAGGCGGAGTATTTTATTTAAAAAATATATTTTGACAAACGGCAGCTGCCAAACAGGAAGAGATACTTACTGTATCCACCTGTTTAACAGCTGCCGTTTGATTTATATCTGTTCGATTTATACCTGTTTACAACGTTTCTGCGTCTTTATCATCACCGTTTTCTTTTAGTTTTTACGGTTCTCTTCTTCCTCCCGTCTGCCGCTCATCCATACATAAGCAGATGCGATCAGTCCGAGTGTCAGCATCAGAGCCGATGTATTTACTCCGTCCTCTCCTGTCTTCGGAAGTCCCTGTGCAGGAATATTTTCAATCGGCACTTCCGCCGGCTGTTCCGGAAGCACCGGTTCTTCGGTGACTGTCCCCGGTCCCGCAGAGGTTGTCTTCTTTCCGCCAGAACTGGAACCGCCGCCTCCATGACCGCCGTGGCTTCCGCCACCCCCATGATCCGGGGTTGGATCTGGCTTCGGAGCTGTCTTTCCGTTGACAAAGTTTACTTTCAGAGTTTCGCCGCCTTTGATTGCGCCCATATAAACCACAGCGCTCTCCACGCCGGTGGCCGGGTTAATCACACTGCTTACCCCTTTTTCGGCTGTCATCTGCTGATACGATTCTTCATCACAGATCACATAAATATTGGAATCCACCTTATATCCATCTGGCGCCGCCTTTTCCTGAAGGTAATAGACCACTCCCTCTAAAAGTGCATAATCAATATTCAGGGTTCCGTTGGTCGTCGAGACGGTATAATTTAACTCTTTGTTGTCCGGATCGTACTCAACCCAGCCATAATATCCATCTTTTACCAGTTTCTGGCTCTTCGTCCCATCTTCATTTTCTACCGTTTCGTAGACCGGATCCACATAAACACAATATTTTGTCACATCCGTTGTCTTCTGATTTCCCTGTTCATCTGTCTCCGTCTTGCTGTCTATATACCAGAGATAGAACGAAGTCTGCCCCTCGCCCTCGTCATCTCCGAGCTGGCTGCCATCCGTATCTACCTTGGTCAGGTTGAAGGTGCCATCCTGCTGTTTGAGAACCATGGAACTGTACCAGTTCCAGGCGGTATTCTGATAATCATTATCCGCACGCGGACTATCAATATTGGTTGCCATGGTAAATGCCACCCAGGTGGCTTCTTCCGATGAGACGCCCGATTTTAAGAGTGCATTAAAATATGCATTTGCCTTATCCCATGCACCATCCGTTTCATTTAACTTATCCGCCATATAATCGCCGATCGTCATCTCACACCCATCCGTCGCCCAATTTCCATGACCATGACCGTGACCCAGATTTTCATTTTCCAGGAATTTTTTCATATCCTCCTGGCTGCCGACATTGAAGCTGAAAATATTCTGATAAAAATTATCATACTGACTGCTGGAATGAAGCAGCATCGGATCCAACGATTTCAGGGATGCATTATCAGCCGCCCCCGATTTCGTCAGTTCATCCATAGCCGTCTCATTTTTCGAAAGCAGCTCCTCGATGGTCGCATAAGAAGTACCGTCTTTCTCGTTATAATATTTCAGGACCTCCTGTGCAAGCGTTGTATTATTTTTAGACAGATAATTTTTTACCGCCATCTGAATCCTCGAAGCAGATGGCTTGAGCGCATTTACCTCACTTCCGCGCACATAAGGCGCATAATAGTTACTTCCATCTGCCTTGATGGCATAATTATTCTTTCCAGATGACGGAACCAATTTTACTACGTATTTTCCAGATCCTTTCGGATTCTCCTCTACCTGCGCCTGATTAAACTCTCCATAATAGCAATCATATTTTTCTGAATATAAATAATATTTATTGCGAATCTTATAAACCGGCGTTCCGATTTTAATATCGTTCTTTGTCAGTTTCTGTGAATGGGAGGTTGTCAAATTTCCATCTTTGTCGATTCCATACTGCCACTGGGACTGCGTATCCTGAAGTGCCTTATCGACTAAATCTTCAATTACTCCGGTTGTACTCGCATTCTCAATGTCATACTTCGGTGAAAGAAAGCCTTTTGTATAATCTTCCGGCAGCTCCTGACCGTCAAATCCAGTCACACCTGTGTAATCCGAATTGCTCATATCCGGAGTCGATACCGTAAAGCTGTTATTTTTATACACGTAGGTGTGTTTGGAGCCATTTGTAAGATAGACATCAAACACGGTCGTACAGCCCGGTTCTTCATAGAGACTCGCTGTACCATTTACCGGATTATAAATGTATTCAACGCCGCCGAATGACTGGCGAATCGTTGAACCATAAAACTGTGCATCATCCAGTTCCTTCGCGCCTTCTTCTGTCTTAAACCACTCATCAAACTGCTTCTTGCCAGCCGCATTGATCTCTTCCATCACCTTGCTCAGTTCAACCGTCTGATCGCCCTTGGCATCTTCTTTGATGTGAAACGTGATCTTAAATTTTCCTGCTTCCTTGTCGTATATATAATCATAATTTTTCTCTTCCGCCGGAAGCGGTTTTACCTCGGTTTCCTGACCTCCCTCCGGCTGATTTTCGGATTCACCCTCTTTTTCCTGTTCATTCTGGTCATTCAACTCTCCTGCCGCCCCTGACTCCGGATTCGAGCCTTCGGCAGTATCAGCCTTTGTATCCGTTTTTGTGTCAGTTCCGGCATCCGATTCCTTATCTTTCGAATCCGACGGTGCACCCGGAATCATTTCTATGGTATCCGACTGGGCCGGACGTTCGATGGAATCATACGGATTGTCTGTCTTTCCATCGTCATTTCCGCCTTCATTGTCATTTCCAGTTTCTTTTCCCTCATTAGCTGCATTTGCAGAAGCATCCTTTGTAACCGAAACACCATCCGTCTGTTTTCCGCTGTCTAAAATCGTCTTTTCGGTCCATTTCTCTGACTCCACCTTTTCCGGCTGACTTTCCGTTTTCGAGCCCTCCGCGGCATCCGCATAAGCAGTCGCCGTACCGAAGGAACTAAACGACAGCATCAGCGCCAGCAATACTGCTATCGAACGGCACATCTGATTTTTATACTTCCGTCTCCGGCTCCTTCCCTTGATTTTTCTCTCTTCCATCCCTTTACCTCCCTTGATAGATCTATTTCCAGATGCAGTAGCGTATAAACATTTCTTTCCGGTCCGTTTCCATGTTATGTCTTTCTGTCTATCCAGTTACTGCATCATGGTAACGCATTTTGTTTTTCCACATCTGGAACATTCCCCATCTTATTCTGCGTTACTGTTCACGCATACGTGCCCAGTAACGGAATTTGCCGTGGCTTCGCATTTAAATACGGCAAATTCCTGCTGCCACCACGTTTTCTTACGGCACTTTCGGTTCCAAAAGTGCCTACCCGTGAACCGTTACTATTCTGCCGCCTCATACGCATATAGAATTGTCCGGGCATTGTTAAATTCATAGCTACATGTCACAAATGAATACAAACGCACGATCGTCTCCTCGATCGGCGCGGACGCGCTCGCGCCCGCTGTCATCTGCTGAATATATGACGCAAATTCTTCTCCCGATACAAACTCCGTTTTCCGTCGGATCGCATCCGGCGATGTGCAGACAGCCGCCAGGGCTTTTAAATGAATCTCCCGCTCCGGCGTATAAAGAATGATTTCTGAATGCTGATCGAAATAGCCCTGATCCTTGTATCTGGAAATGTCCTTAAACATACTTCCATTCTTCATGTGATGGCCGTACAGCACGTTATGCAGGGACGAAAAATCTGCCCGATCGGCATAGTCCAGAAAAATCGTGCCCGCCGTGCTCTTCTGTCCGTTCAGGTCACGGTGCAGGTAATAATCATTGTCCTTCCCCTGAACCACCGGATAATTGATCTGAGTTCCCGGAATCTGAATCCAGGCAACGACGTCCGGATTCTGGAAATCCAGCGCTGAAAAATCAATTGCTGACACATATTCTGTCTCCTTTATTGCATTCGTCTCACCTATCTCATTTTCCACTTCTGGCACTTTTTTCTCCGGCATTGTTTCTCCCGTCGTCCCTGCTTCTGACATTCCCACAACCTGGGCAGTCAACTCTTCCTGCGCCTTCTCCTGACGCATTTCATCCCATTTATGCATTGCCACCCCCGCTGTACCGAACGCCAGACAGATGACAGCTATCACAGCCGCTGCTTTCCGTGTCCACTTTTGCATCGATCCCTCCATCTTTGCCCGTGAAACGTTCTGCGCCTTTATTTATTAAGCAAATTATATATTTTTATAAATGATGTATTAATTTGCATACAAAACGAAACAGATAACAGCATAGTTTTAGGACAGCGCCATTTTTTCTGGCGCCGCCCTAAAAACCTGCTCTTATAACCGGGCAATTTTTATTTTTCTATATCTTGTCTTACTCTTCCGTCTTTTTTCTGCCCGTCATTATTACATAAGCTGCTGCCATCATTCCAATTGCCAGCAGAGCCATCGGCACATCCATCCGATCCGTATCCCCGGTCTTCGGAAGTCCTTCTGCCGGTACAACCGGCTGAGGTTCTGGTACAACCGGCGTAACCGGTTCCGTCGGCTGGGCTGCCGGTCCCGACGCGGTTGTAGTCGAAGACTTTTTACTGCCAGAACTACTTCCGCCTCCGTGACCGCCGTGGCTTCCGCCTCCGTTATTGCCTGGATTCGGGGTCGGGGTAGGATCAGATCCCGGTTCCTGGCTTCCATGTTCTACCACATATGATACGGTCGGCTTCGGGAATTCTTCTGACCGATACTCATTTCCACGGCTGTCTACCGGATACAGGACCGCCTCCTGATTGGTATAGAGCCCTTCATAGTGCTGGCTGCCGTCCCGGTCATATTTTCCATATGTTCCATCCGCCGTCTTTGGGTTTATCAGTTTTACGGTATAGGTCAGCTGCACCGGTGCAAAGTTTGAAACTGGTTCATTTATATACCAGGTAAACATCTCTGTCTCTGCCTTATTTCCCGCGTCATATACCACTTTAAAACGATAATTCTGCGGTCCCGGTTCTCCGTCTCCAAAATACCAGGTGTTGCCCTCCTGATACATAGAAAGCGCTTTTCCCCCTACTGTCAGCTGGTCTAAGTGATCGAAATCAAAGTTATAATCCTCTTTCACATAGCCCATATAATCTTTCACAACAGAACCTTTATCAACGGCATACAAAATATCATTTTCTATACTTTCAAATGAAACCTGCTTTCCATTCGCGAGGTACCGCATGAAACTCATTCCCCACTCATAGTTACTTGCCGTTCCGGGCGGCGTAATCGGCATCGCATAGCAGTGATATCCTTCCGAAGCTGCCTGTGCGTACGCCTCGTATGAAAGGTATAATGCCTTATCGATCGAATTCACATAATTTCCTGCTTCCTCCACCGGTGTAATAAGCGATGCATCCGGTTCCGTTCCATATGGATAGTCGTGTGTATCCTTCTGCTCTGAAAGTCTGGCTCCTATGCCGGTCAGCCATGCATTCCAGTCCGTCGGTGCCTGATTATTTCCATACTTGGATTTCCAGTTATCCGGTCCTGCAAAATGTTTCGGAGAATCTGCCATAAATCCCCAGGCAACCGCCGTCGGATTCTCATTAAACATATAGGTAATACCATCACTGACAACTACCAGTGTCTTGCGTTCATCTGCCACTCCTGTATCCTGGTCTAACATTGATTTACCCGCTAAAATACCTGCGTGAAGATTGGTTCCACTCTTAATTTCCTGACAAATGGCTGCTTCAATCGCCTCATATTGGGTCTCCAAATCCATAAATCCATCCGTATGGGCTTCCTTGTTAAAGAGCACTACTCCCACTTTGACCTTTGCTCCCTTTTCCTGCACTTCTTTCTTGAGGTTCTGAAGCATTTCCAATGCCTGCTCTTTCAGTCCCATGCTGGTTGATTTATCTAAGACAAGCACCACATCACTTACCAGCTGCTCCTCCGCTGACGGCAAGGACAAAGCCACTTGAGACTTAAAATTTTCATCCAGCTGTTCCGCTGTCTTCGATTTAGAAGTTCCTCCCTCTGGAATCGTCGGAAGTTCTCCTCCCGGAATCGTATATGATACAGTCGGTTTCGAAAATACTTCCGTTTTTCCTTTTTCCTGATCGCTTCCAACCGGATGCAGCACTGCTTTCTGGTTCGTATAAAGTCCATCATACTCTTCGCTTCCGTCTTCATCGTACCGTCCATACGATTCTCCTGGATTGTTCTTCGGATTTACCAGTTTTACCGTATAGGTCAGCTGCACCGGTTCATTATTTTTTACCGCCTCATTCATCGTCCAGATGAAATGTTCTCCGCCTTCCTTATCCGACGGATCGTATTCCACCTTAAAACGATACTGAGCTGCATTCACGTCTTCATTTCCAAAATAAACGGTATTTCCATCTTTCCATTTGGAAAGCTCCCTGCCGCCAACAGTCAGACGGTCGATGCTCTTTAAGTCAAAATTGTAGTCATCCTTGACCCAACCCATATAATCTTCCACCATCGAGCCCCGATCGACGGCATAAAGGATGTCATTTTTGATATCTTCAAAACTTACCGTTTTTCCGTCTGCCAGATATTTCACAAAGCTCGGTCCCCATGGATAGCTTTCACCAGCAGATGAACCAATCGGCATCGCATAGCAGTGATACTGTTCCTTCGCCGCTTCCAGATATGCCTCATAGGAAAGATAGAGTGCTTTATCAACGCTATTGGCACGTTCTTTTCCTTCACCAGGTGGGGTACATGGCGTTAAATCTCCTTGCTCATATGGATGGTCAAATTCATCGCCCTGTGCATCCATCTGCGCTTTGATTGTACCCAGGCGCTCGTTCCACTCATCCTCCGATAATGCTTTATTATTCCCATATTTAAGAATCCAGTTATCCGGTCCCGCCCAGGAATGTTCTGAACCATCATTCTCAAATCCCCAGGCAACCGCCGTCGGTTTTTCCCCAAAAATATAGGTAATGCCATCGCTTAAAAGCACCAGGCTCTTTCTTCCTGCTGCCACCTGCGTATCCTCATCCAGCATTTTCTTACCTGCAAGGATTCCAGCCGAAAGATTCGTTCCGCTGCTAATATTCTCACGGATCGCTGCCGCAATCGTATCATACTGGGTTTCCAAATCCATAAAGTCAGACTTATGCGCTTCTTTATTAAAAATAACGACTCCAACCTTTACTTTTGCGCCATTTTCCTTTGCCTGCGCCTGCAGCTCCTTAAGCATCTCTAACGCCTCATTTTCCAGCTGCACGCTGGTAGATTTATCCAGCACAAACACAATGTCATTTTCCAGTTTTTCCTCCGCTGACGGAAGGGAAAGTGTTACCTGGGATTCAAAGTTTTCGTCCAGATTGGTAGCTTTTTTAGACTTCGAAATCTGCCAGTGTGGAATTTCTTCCACTTCCACTGCCGACAAAACAGCTACGTCTGTCAGACCAAGCTCCATCGCGGAAGTTACAAATGCGGCTGCGGATGCATTCTTAATGCCTACCGTTTCATATGAATCCCCCAGAATGCGTTCGAAATTGTCTTCTTCTGCTTCGTCGCCTACAATCGCCTTATTTTTTTCGTTTTCATCGTTCTCGTTCTCTTCTTCTTTTGCATCAGACGGAGATGCCATTGCAGCTGAAGTCAAAAACATCGAAAAATGAGCCGAACGTGATACCTGAACTGAACCTTCGTCCTGGGCGCTGTCATTTTCTGAATCCGATGTATCTGCATCGGATGTATCTGTTTCGAACGCATCCATGTCTGCTTTTTCATTCTCGTTCTCAGAATCCGGTTCCGATAAATCTTTCTTGTCATCCGCTGCTTCCGATTCTTCTTTTATTTGATTGTTACCTGTATCTGAAGCATTTTCCTGCTCCTTTACATCGTCCTCCAGAGCCGTATCCTCTTCTGTGATATCTTCACTTCCTGCCGGAACTGCACTTTCCGGTTCTTTTACCTCATTTTCTATCTCGGTCGGAACCGCTTCCTCTGTCTCCAGCTCAACCTGCTTTTTTACTTCACCAAATGGCGCAACCGTCATCCATGCGCTGGCTCTTCCATCCACCAGAATCCGTCCGGTGCGCTCTTTTGAAGAAGAGTTGGTCATCAGGAAAATAATTTCTTCATTTCCGCTGATCGTATACTGATCCATGTCCTCTTCATCCTCTAAGCGGGCATACATTTTCAAAGTAAGCCGGTCGTTTTTCTTCTCGAAATCTGGATGCAGTTCATATAGATTTCCTTCTTCAAACAGTCCCTCGTAGGTTTCTGCCTCATCGCCGGAAAACGTAAATACATCCTCTTTTACTGTCTTCCCTTTTTTAGCAGCATCCCGGATTGCCTGCCTGAGGACTTCTTTTTCCAATGAAAATTCCTGTCTTTCATCCCCTCCTTCGGATGTGGCAGCTGCAAATGCGGCTGTATTTGCCACGCTTGTGCTCAACATACTGCTGCACAAAAGCACTGACATGAAACGCCTTGACTGACGTTCAAACCATCCTTGACTGTAACTTTTCCCCTTTTTCTTCGCTTTTTTCATTCTTTTTGCCTCCTGTCTTATCTATCATCAACGCAGGTCCCCTTATGCAGATTTAAATACCTCCCTTCTGCACCGCTTTCACGCCATGTTCCCGCAAAAATGGCTCGTACAATTCCTCTTCTGCTTTTTTCCGCGCTGCCACCGCATCCTCAAGGTTTACGAAGGTTCCAAGGTTGTACACTTTTCCCTGAAAGCCGATCGCTGCCCGCCACCGGGAATTTTCCCGCTGGTAGACGCCTCGGTAGCCGCTTGTATTGTTTGCCGTATTTTTCTGGTTGGCGATTCGTTCCAGGCAGGTTCCGCCTACAAAATGAATCGCTTTTTTCATGTTTTTCTTTCGTGTCTCCGCCTGCAGGCACCCACAGCTCTTGGTTTTTCCCGCGCACAGGCTTTCTTTGGATGCCTCAATCAGGCGTCCGCAGCTACAGACACATTTCCAATATCCGCCTGTCCGGTTGGAATTATCCGCCTCTTCAAGCACTTTCAAACGTCCGAACTGACGGCCTGTCAGATCGATCCGCCGACTGGACGGAAGCTCCTTCCGATAGCACCCGCAGCTTTTCGTATGCCCTGTTTTCAGATGGGACTCCTCCACGGTCTTTTCTTTCCCGCAGTCGCACCGGCACAGCCAGTAATGGCGGCGGCTTTTTGCTGCCTGTTTTATTTCCCGGCAGACAGTCAGACGTCCATACCGGCGCCCCGTCAGATCTTCTCTCACATACTCCACCTCCCCGGATGACATAATGGGAATTATGTCATATCCGACTGTTTCATTTTTTCTTTTATTTGCAAAGCTTTTGTCGAATTTTCCAGATTTTGGATAGAATATCTGTGTTATTTCAAGTACTGTTTTTAACGCCTTTGTATGTTGAAATTCTTTCTCAGAAGTGATAAACTTAATAATAGAATCATATATTTAGATATGTATGCAGATTTTTTCCATTTCATGACATAATTCCCATTATGTTTTTCGTCAATTTTCCCTATCAATCAACAAACCTAATTCCAGCTGTCTGCGGCACGCTTCCCGACTGCTGATGATCGTATAACGGCGTGTCGTTTCTACGCTGCTGTGACCCAGATAGTCCGCCAGACGAACCAGATCGTGATCGCGCTCATAAAATATCTTGGCAAACAGATGGCGCAGATTGTGCGGATATACCTTGCTCGGAAGAACACCCGCTTCGGTGCAGACGGATTTCATGTCCGCCCACACATTCTGTCTGCGGACTGCCTGCCCGTTTTTTGTGACAAAGATGCTGCCTCTCACAATCCGCTGCTTCCGGCAGTACTGCGTCAAATACAGCATCAGCGACTGCGGCAGCAGGATCACCCGCTGTTTTCCCTTACAGTCGATCACTACTTCCCCCTGTGCCAGCGATTCCGCTGTAATATATGAAAGCTCGCTGATTCGTATGCCCGTGCTCGCGATTGTCTGCAAAATCGCACAGAGACGTTCATCGCCGCGTCCCCGTGCCGCCTTAACTAACTTCTGGTAATCGCTGCGCGTCATTTCCCGTCTCTCATCGCAGAAAATCCGCTTCTGCACCCGGAACGTGCGGACACAGTATTCCTGTCTTCCGATAAAATGAAAGTAGCTGTTCAGAGATGCCAGCATCGAATTGGCGCTGGATGTTTTATAATGGGCTTGCAGATATTCCTTAAACGATATAATTGTGTTTTTATCCCATTCTTCACCCACAAACATCAAAAACTTTCTCACATCCCGGCAGTATTTTTCGATCGTATGGCTGCTTTTTTCCTGTTCTCTCAAATAATCCCTAAATCGTTCCAATTCATTTTGTGTTTCCTGTTTCAATGCGTTTCCTCTCTTTCTCACGAAACTTTCTCGCGGATTTGTTTTTTTCGCAGCTGTTTCTTCTTTCACAACTGTGACCACTTTTCTATTTTCTGAAAAGTAATCTTATAGTATACGCACCGGAAACAGAAATCTCGCTAAAAAAACATTTTTGCTCTTTTAATCGGATTTTTGCAGAACCAGACATCACTGCGCCCGAAATTTTTTCACATGGACTCTCTTTGATCTTCACAATAAAAACAGGACAGCCGCTCCCATATTGCTCGGAACAGCTGCCCTGTTTTTTCATATATTTTCTTTTATATTCTTTTTACTCGTCCGCCCGGATCGCCCAGCGCATCTTCGTTGAGCGGGCACGCGGGTTCTGTACGCACTCCTGCGCGGACGGGCGCACCACATCTTTGGAATATTCTTTATAGATACCGGCGCGATATCCCTCTTTGAGCGCCGCTTTCACCAGTTTATCCTCTCCGGAATGGAAGGTCAGGATCGCTGCCCGTCCGCCCGGTCGAAGCGCATTTGGAAGCTTCTCCATAAACTCATAGAGTACTTCAAATTCCTGGTTTACATCGATCCGGAGCGCCTGGAAAACACGCTGACAGGTCTTCTTGACTGTCTCCTTTTTCTCCTTTTCCGGAAGGAAATCCAATGTTTTTTCAATGATTTCACGGAGTTTCGTGGTCGTATCGATCCGGTTTCCACGGCGGATCTCATCCGTGATCGCTTTTGCCAGCTCCTCGCAATACGGTTCGTCTGAATTTTCGTACAGCATGCCCGCCAGCTCCTCACGCTCGATCGTGTCAAGGCGCTCGGCGGCGCTGATGCCTTTTTCCTGATTCAGGCGCAGATCCAGCGGCCCATCTACCTTGAACGAAAAGCCTCGCTTCGGATTGTCAATCTGCATCGAAGACACGCCCAGATCGGCTAAAATAAAATCAAAACCACCCGCTTCTTTGGCAATCTCATCGATTGTACAGAAGTTCTGGAGACGGATTGAAAGCATGTCCTCGCCATAGCCCGCTTCTTCCAGGCGTTTCCGCGTCTTGGCGGATTCCTCCGGATCAACATCGGTCGCATACATATGTCCCTGCCCTTTCAGGCAGGCCAGCATTGCCTTCGTATGTCCGCCGTATCCTAGCGTCGCATCAAATCCGACCTGCCCCGGCTGGATCTGCAAAAAGTCCAGAATCTCCTGCACCATAATGGAAATATGCATGCCCGCTGGTGTATTTCCCTTCTGAATCACATGCTGGATCGTGTCCTGATACTTCTCCGGCTGCAGCTCTTTATATTTTTCTTCAAATTTTTTTGGATATTTTCCTTTATATCTGACACGCCGTTTGTGTGGTGTCTGATTTTCCTGATCCATAAAAGCCTCCCATATCTGCTTAGATTTTCCATTGATTTTCCCATCTGTCAAATCGAAAATCATATTGGTTCAAGCATATATGGAAGGCGTTCAAATGTCAATTCTTTCTTGATTTTTCCAGATAAAACGCAGCATCATAGGTATACAATAAAGGCGTTTTGGTTGAAATGTTTCTCCGGGCAGATGTTTGCAGATGAGCCATCAAATCTTTCTGTATATAAAATACTCATTCTCCCCAATTTCTGACGCTCCTGCCTGCCCGGATACTCCTTTTCAACGTGCATAGTATGACAAATTGTGTGGCGTTTTGCATCGGCGGGATACTTGACACAGCATCCCGCTTTCAATAAAATGATTATACATCGTACATTGATGTGCGATACAATCCCTTTTTAGCTAATTTATATAATTTTTACTTATTTTTCATGTAATTATAAAAAACTATGAGTGTAAAAAATTGCACCAGAACCCTACATAACAAATATACATGATTGCACATCTTATGGATATCTAACAGGAGGTTTTATGACGCACGATAAAAAACGGCTGCTCTCGATCGGCGAGGCAGCCAAAGCGTTGGAAGTGACCCGGCGCATGATTTTAAATTATGAAGACAAGGGTCTTATTCTGCCGGATCAGAGAGACGGTATCAATGGAAACCGTTACTATACAGCAGACACCGTCTCGCGCATCCGGAGCATCCGCATTCTGCAGAATCTCGGTCTGTCGCTGGATGATATCTATGCCTATTATCACGGCACGACGGATCTGGAGCCGCTGATCACTCGTCTGGAAGATCTGCGTGACGAGATCAGCCGGAATATTGAGAAATTAAAAGAACATTCAAAAGGGCACAATGACTTTGAAATCCGACAGATAGAACTTCCCGCCCAGACCGTTTACTGCCAGGATCTGCATTCGACAGAACTTGAAGACAAGAAAGAGCAATTACGTAGCGTCTTCATCAAGGCGATCCGCCAATATGGTTCTGACACCACCCAGCATATGTTTTTCACCGAATACAACCTTTCGAATCCGGGCGATTTTACCTGCTGCATCGCCGTCCCGCCGGAAAGCCTGGGTGAACATCTCGTCACCCTGCCCTGCCAGAAAGCGCTCTGTATCTTTTATCACGGTGCCTATGAAGGTCTTCCGGTAATTGTGAAGCATCTTTGTGCGTATGCTAACAAATATCAGATTCCATTAAAGGGCACCGCCCGCCACCTCTATCTGGAGGGACCGCCCCAGCACAAAAATCCTGAGAACTTTCTGACGCAGGTAGCGGTTCTGATGGCGGATGATACCCTTTAACCAAAACTTATTTCTCTAATTTTATTATTTTAATTCCTCTGGGCGCAGCACGCATTGACCCACTCTATAAAGTTATCGGCCGCGGCAGCCCGCATGGACATAAACAAAGCCCTGATCCGTATAATCCGTAAAACTCCGGTACTCCGTCAGATCCTCCTGCGCCGCATATCCCGGCGTATTGACTGGAAATACGATCGGCTCCGAACGTGCCTATCTGTATCCAGAATCACTGCCTTACACTTCAATCGCCCCAAACCGGAATGAATACAGGTAGCGCTCCGCCACCCTTTTTCCTGTCATCTGTTCTAGTGCGCGGGTATAGTAGCGCACCTGTGCCTCATAGCGGCGGATCAGAATGTCTGAATTTTCCACATAATCTGTCTTATAATCCACCAGAACCAGCTTGCCATCCTCCTCAAAAAAGGCGTCGATGATACCCTGTATCAGAATCCGCTCATCCGAATCCCAGTCGCCCATTTCGCGCGCCGGAATACCGATGACGAACTGTTTTTCCCGGTACAGTTTCCCGGCTGCTGCCGCTCTCTGCATGCGTTTTCCCAATGAACTGGCTGTCAGTTTTGCCAGATCTGAGCCGCGCACCAACGCCGCCGCCTCGGCATCCATCCGCCCCTCAGCCGCCAGCTTCGCCGGAAATGCATTTAACTCCTGTCTCGACATTGCCCGCTCAAACGGCAACAACTGCAACACACGGTGGTACGCTGTACCGCGCGTCGCGCCGCCTTTTTCTTCCTGCTCCTTCTCCATAAACACTGGCAGCGTCGGCAGAAATACCATCTCCTCCTCTTCTTCCTCCATGCCCTTTTTCTTGAGTTCAGAAACGGACATCTTGGTGTTGAGACTCAGATCGTCCAGGTATGGGTACTGGAAATGGTAGTTGCTGCTGATAATCGATTCTATTTGCCTGATATTTTCGAGCCGATTTTGCGTGTTTGGATGATTCTCGTCATTCGACAAATGGCTGTCCTCCCCCGCCAGCCACCGCAGCCACTCTCTCGATAACGTCTGGCGTATCTGCGTGCCGATCTCACGGTCGATCTGGTCGGAAAGCGTTTCCATCTGATATGAAATCCACGGATTTTTTTCCGGAATACTCATCAAAATCCAATCCAGATACGAGGAAGCCAGCGTCAGAATCGTATACGGAATCGCCCCGTGTTCGGCTGCCACTGCGCTCCACTTCGCAATCCGATCCTCCAATTTCCGGGAGGACGCCGTCAGAATCAGTTTTTCCTTCGCACGCGTCAGCGCCACGTAAAGAACACGCAGTTCCTCGCCCAGCGCCTCCAGTTCCATCCGGCGTTTCATCACATTTTTCTTGAGCGTCGGTCCCTTGATGCGCTTCTCGCTGTCCAGATAGTCGGTTCCGATTCCCAGATCCGCGTCGATCAGAAGTTTCCCCCGCGTATCCTGCTTGTTAAAATTTTTTCCCATTCCAGCCACAAACACGATCGGAAATTCCAGTCCCTTGCTCTTATGGATACTCATGATCCGCACCACCGTTCCCTCGGAATCCGCCACCGGCGCCTCGCCAAAATCTGTGTTATATTTTTTCAATTTTTCAATATACCGGATAAAATGGAACACGCCCCGGTAGCTCGTCGCCTCATAGGCTGCCGCTTTCTCCACCAGCATATCCAGATTGCCGCGCCGTCCCGCCCCGCCCGGAAGCGCCGATACATAGCGATAATAGCCCGTTTTGTCGTAAATCCGGTAGAGGAGCTCGTGCATCGGCAGGTAAACAGCTTCCTGGCGGAATGTATCCAGAAGAGTAAAGAGTTTTTGGAGTTTTCGGCGCAGGTTATTCTTTTGAATTAATTTATTTTTTTGAAAACGAAACACATCCGCGATCGACGACTCGTCACTTTCGTCATTCGACTTCACCGGTCCATCCTCGTTCATATACTCCACAACCGCCCGGTAAAGCCCTGCATCCCGCGACCGGTCAACGCCCGCCTTATGTTCCGCCACAATCCACGCCATCTCCTCATCAGAAACGCCGCCAAACGGCGATTTGAGCACCGACGCCAGGGGAATGTCCTGCATCGGATTGTCGATGACTGCCAAAAGATTCAGCACCGTCTCGACTTCCAGCGTATTAAAATATCCCGTCCGAGACTCTGCGACCGCCGGAATCCCCTGCGTCGCCAGCACCTCGATAAATTCTTCCGCCCATCCGCTGACGCTTCGAAGCAGAATCACAATATCCCCGTACTGCGCCCGACGGTAAGCGCCAAGCTCCTTATCCCAGATCGTGATCCCCCGTTCTTTATCCGTCATCTCACGGATCTTTCCGGCGATCATGCGCGCTTCCAGCTCTCTGGCGGTGTAATCGGCTGCCTCATCATCTAACTCGGGGGATTCCGTCTCTTTCTGCGGCTGCACCGACAAATCCACCAGCAAAAGCTCCGTCTTTAACTCATCCAGGCCATCCCGCTCTTCAAAGGCTGCGCCCGGATGCAGTGCCGCATCTTCCGTATAGGATATATTTCCCAGCTTTTCCGTCATGATACGGTAAAAAATCGCATTGATCGATTCCAGTATGTGATCCCGGCTTCGAAAGTTCTGGTGAAGCTCGATCTTCTGGTGCGCGCTCTCCTCCGACGTGTATGTGCTGTATTTTTCCAGAAATAATTCCGGTCTCGCCAGGCGGAATTTATAGATACTCTGCTTGACATCGCCCACCATAAACACATTCGGGCGGTCAAAACGTTCACCGCTGATGCACTGGATCAGCGTCTCCTGAACCAGGTTGCTGTCCTGGTACTCGTCCACCAGAATTTCGTCGTACTGCACGGCGAGCTCATCCGCGACTGTGCCTGGTACGCGCACTGTCCAGGCATTTTTCCCCTGCATCTGATCGGTTTCTTCTGCACTTGAAGTTTCCTCCGCCTCGGAACATTCTGATTCCGGTTCTGTCAGAATCTCCAGCGCAAAATGTTCCAGATCATGAAAATCCACCACATTTTTCTCTTTCTTCTTCGCCCTAAACCGCCGTCCAAATTCCTGCGCCAGCTCCAAAAGTTCCAAAATCCGCTCTTTTCCGGCTTCCATATCCGTAAGCATCTGCTCCGGGGAGGCAAACAGGTACTCTCCTTTTAACTTTTCAACTGCTTTTTTGACCCGGCTGCGGCAGTCGGAAACAAGCGCCTTTTTCTCCGGATCGACCTCCCCGTTTTTGCCGCGGATCGCCGCCAGACGCGAAAACGTAAATTGTTCCAATGCCTCCGAGATCGTTTCAAACGAACCGGCTGCCCCGCAGACTGCCTCCGCATGGCGCAGATCTTCCTCGATCATCGGCAGGTACGGCATCGGTCCCCCCGTCTCCTGGCAGATCTCCCACGCCTCCCGAAGCTGTATTTTCCACTCCTGCGCCTGCAATGCAATATCACGCAAAAGGAACTGCATCCACTCCGTCTGCTCCAGCTCTCCCTGTTCGGTCAAGAGCAGCTCCTCACGGCATTTTTCATACCACGCATCCGGCCACGGGTTACTCTGGGCGAAATTGTAGACCTGCATCACATACTCGGCAATTCCATCGTCCGCCTTGCCCGTCGCATACGCGTCCACAAACTCCTCATACCGTTTCCCGCCGTCGCGGTAATAATCTTCCAGCAGCCCATCCATCACATCAGCGCGCATCAGAAGCATTTCGCCCTCATCGCCAACCCGGAATGCCGGATCGATGTCCAGCCGGTCAAAATGTTCCCGCATGATATGCAGGCAGAAGCTGTCGATCGTCGTGATCTGGGCAAACTGAACCAGAACTGCCTGCTGCTGGAGATGTTCATTTTCCGGCTCCGATTCCAGTTTTTTCTCAATCGCCGCCTGGATCCGCTCCCGCATCTCCGCCGCTGCCGCCCGGGTAAAAGTCATGACAAGCAGGCGGTCTATGTCCTTCGGGTTCTCCCCCTCCGTGATCATCTGGATGATCCGCTCAACCAGCACCGCGGTCTTGCCGCTTCCGGCCGCTGCCGACACCAGGAGGCTTTTCTCCCGCCCCTCAATTACCTGCTTCTGTTCCCTGGTCCAATTTACTGCCATTTCTCGCCCTTTCCTTTTTCATGACTGGTTCTTCTTTCATTCCCACAGTCACAGCCAAACACAAACCTACCGTTCCGTTTCCTTATCCTTTTCTTCCATCTTCCCCCAGATCTCCTCCGGGCTCAGCTTATCAAAACGCCGGAACTGGTAGCCGTCCGTTTTCAAATCAAATCCGCACACACTGTGGTACGGGCAATAATCGCACGCCGTTTTCTGGCCGTTTTTGTACGGCGACGCCGCAATGTTTCCATCCAGAATCTCCCGCCCCATATGCTTCATTTTCCGGTTCACATACGCGCCCAGCACACGGAATTTTTCTTCCCCTGCCGCCTGCGAACGCCGCTCAACGATCGCCTCATTTTTAATCGAAACCGGCACAACATCCGAATCCGCCGTCGCCTCCTCGCCCAGCCGGTTATCCAGATGTGCCAGTGCCTCCCGATCGCCGTTTACCAGCCCGTTCATCCGCAGTGCCTTCAAAATATCGGCATTCGTCTCCTCCTCCGACTCCACCGGCTTGCGCTCCACCATCGGATCCTCGATATGATAATAGAAAAGCCCCGCTGGAACCACCGTTTTATCCGGGTATTCCCGCCCGATCTTCTCCATCGCCGCATCCATGTAGACGACCAGCTGCAGCTGCAATCCATAATAAATATCCGTCAGGTCAAATTTCGTTTTTCCCGTCTTGTAATCAATGATCTTAAGGTACAGCCGGTCGCCATCCTCGCAGAGATCGATTCGGTCAATCCGCCCGCGCAGATGGATCGCCTCCTCGCTTGAAAGCGGAATCCGCATCGCTCTCAGGTGATCCATCGGTGAAAAACTGACCTCAAACCCGGCTGGCTCAAAATCACCTTTTTTTAGCTGTTCCGTCAGTGCCCAGATCGTCCGATCCGTGATCCGGTATACCTTCCGTTCCAGATACTGGTTCCGGTACGAGCTTCCCAGAATCGCATTGCCGTATTCCTCCGTGACCGACGCCACACACTCCGCCACCATTTTCTGGCGGTCTTCCTCCGAAATGCCGGAAAACCGGCGATTTTCCTCTTTCATCCGCGTGAAATACATGTCGATCGCCGCATGGAACAGATTTCCGATATCCGACGGGGCAATCTCGTACATCTGCCGTTCCGACAATTCCAGCCCATACGAAAGAAAATGTGCATACGCACACGACGCATACAGCTCCATACGCGTCACACTGCCCCGCAGAATCGGACTATAGAGCGCCCGCGCCGCCGCCTTCCCGATGCCCGTATCCTGATAGATATAAAATGCAGCATCCGAGAGCGCCTGCATTTCATCCCGGTACGATTCTGCCTGAATAAAGTATCGGTACAGCGATATAAACTGGTCATTTTCCCCGCTTTTTTCATCCTGCAGTCCCCGAAGCACCCAGCTCATGCCAAGCTCCGGCGACCAGAGCGCTTCCTTCTCTTCCTCCGGCTGTTCCAGACGTTTCTCCGGAAATAATTTAAGCAGCTGCAGCATCAGACTCGAAGGACGCATCGCTTTTCCCTCGGCAGAGGACGCCGCACACGACAGATAGAGATAGTCCGATGGCTTTGTCAGCGCCAGATAGAGATAAAATCGCTGCAAAAAGCTTTCCTCCCGCGCGGTCGGCGCCAATTCTACCTGCATTTCCCGCAGCGCCCGGCGATCCGCCTCCGAAAGGATCCCGCCGCGTCCCGAAACAGACGGCACTATCCCGTCATTGACTCCGGCAAAAAACAACACTTTTATATTGGAAAGACGGGTTCGCGTGATATCGCCGACCACGATCCGGTCCACGACCGCGGGGATCAGTCCTACCTTGATCTCCGCAAAACCGGCGTCCAGAATCTCTGCATACTCCCGCTGTCCCATGATCTCCTCGCCGAGAAGCGCCACAATCCGGTCAAACAGATCCATCACCAGCCCATACACCTGCCCGTACTCCTTGGCAAGACTCATATCGCCCACTTCTTCAAACTGCTGCGCCATCGCCGCCAGCTTCTGCTCCATCTCAAGTGCTTCGAGAAAATGGACCAGCGCCTCCGTCCGCTCGCGCACCGTTGCTTTGCGGTTGGAAAACACCTCCCGAAGCGGCAGAAATGGTGTGACAACCGCCTCACGGAACTGATTTAACTCATCCAGATTGATAAGCTCTGCCCCCCGGTACACGCGCTCCCATGTACTGTTCCACCGCTTAAACCCGCGGATTCCAAGCGCAATCACATAATTTTCCGCCTGATAGATCACTTCCGGTGAAAGCCCCGCAAGCGGCATCACCAGCCCTGTTTTTAGGAATCGAAACACCGATTCATAGGAAAAGCCCGATTGCAGCACCTCCAGCGCCGCCCGGATTAGTTCCACCATCGGGTTACTTAAAATATTTTTCTTATAATCAATAAAACACGGGATCTGATTCTTCTCAAACTGCCTCAGAATCTCCCGCGAATATGTCTCCAAGTCGCCGGTAATCACCGCGATCTCCCGGTAACGGATGCCCTCCGATGCCACCAGACGCCGGATTTCTCCGCATAAGAAAGAGATTTCCGCCTGCGGGGTTGCTGCTTCAATTAGACGCAGGCTTTCCCGGTCGTGTTCAGCCGCAGCCCCGCTTTCGTTCCCGCTCCCAGAATGATACACCTTTCCCCTATATCGGAATAATTCATTTTCAATAAATCCCAGTTCCGGGCTGTCCTTAAATCTCCACATTGGTTTTTCTTTCAACAAAATATCCTCATCCCGGCTGCATCCGGCAGCTGCAGCACGGTCAATCAGACGGCAGACGGTATGACGGCTCATGTAAAAGAGCTTCTGCTGCACGCTCTCGCGGTACGGATTGTCCTCCGGATCCATCGTGACCGTCACGATCACCTTCCGGCAGCACCGGAATAAGAGTTCCAGAAGCTCATACTGGATCGGCGTAAAGCCCGTATAGCCATCCAGCGTCACAACGCTGTCGCGGATGAGCTGTGACTGCGGCAGCACCCGGCAGAGAAGGCTTAAAATTTCTTCTTTTACGATCACTTTTTCCTCGGTATACGCCTGGAATGCCCGGTATAAAACCTGCATATCCAGAAGCTTCTGGCGCAGCAGCGGGCTTTTCGTCTCCCCGATCAGCGTCTCCAGCTTTTCCTCCGTGATGCCGTACTGGAAAAACTCAGACAGCATCGATTTGATCTCGCTGATAAAGCCCGCCTTGTCCAGATGCCCTCCAAACAGGTGCAGATTTCCCCGGACGCCCGATGAGACGCGCCGCAGAACCATCGATTTTCCCATATCATCCAGCACCGCCAGATTTTCAATCGCTAGTTCCTCAAACACCCGGTATGCCAGACGCTCAAAACTGACAATATCGATATTCATCACGCCATGGTTCGGATGCAGCATCACGATCTCTTTCTGCGTCTGCATCGTAAACTGTTCCGGCACCAGAGCAAAAAAACGTTCGTCCGGCTCTTCCATCGACTGACGGATCAGATTTTCATACAATGTCCGTGTCTTTCCCGAACCGGAACCACCGATTATAAATTGCAATGACATAGTTTTCCCTCTGTCTTTCTGTCTATGTTTTCTGTCAGATACCAAAGCACTTCCGCCCGGATGCATCCCGGATTCCCATTTCTTCCCGGTATTTCGCCACAGTCCGCCGCGACAGCGTGATCCCCGCTTCCGCCAGTTTTTCTGACAGCACGCGGTCGCTGAACGGCTTTCTCGGATTTTCCGTTTTGATCAGATGGCGGATTGCCTCCCGCGGATCTTTGCCTGTTTCCATCCGATTCACCATTTCTGCCTGAACCGCCGTTTCTTCCTGATTCGCCGCCTCTTCCCGTTCTGCCATTCTTCCCTTATCCGTTGTCCCGAATCCCTCCGCAGCCATGTGTCTTGAAAAGAAATATGACAGCGGAAAAATCCCCCAGCGGCATTGCAGATATTTTTCACGCACTGTCCGGCTCAGCGTCGGATCGCTGACCCCCAGCGATTTAGCCGCCTGTTTCTGCGTCCACGGAGCCAGTTTTCCACTTCCTTTTGCGAAAAATTCCCCCTGTACGCACAAAATCTCTTCTGCCAGCCGCAACAATGTCTGGTTGCGCTTCCCAATGCACTGGCAGACCCATTCAGCCTGCCGGATTTTCCCCTCAATGTAGTCCTTTGCCTCCGTCTCGGTATCTTTCTGCTTCATCAATGACAGATAATACGGATTGATGGCAATCTGCGGCAGTGTCTCATCGGAAAGCTGCATTTCAAATCCGTGTTCCGTCTGGGTAATAATTATATCTGGTACGATATATTTATCATAGCTCTCATCCCCATATCCGCTTCCTGGTTTGGGATTCAGCTCCCGGATCCGCGCTGCTGCCAGAAGCACTTCCTCCAGATTGCAGGAGCATACACGGGCAAGCTGCTTCATCTGGTTTTTTCCAAGCAGATCCAGATGGTTGGAAATGATGTGTGCCGCCAGAATTTCGGTTCGCATCGTTCCATTCTGAACAATATCAATCACCGCGCCGCCGTCTTCTGCCAGGTAAGACAGCTGCATCAACAGACACTCCTTCAGCGACCGCGCCCCGATCCCGCGCGGTTCCAGCCTGCCAAAATTTTTCCAGATACGCTCCCCTTCTGTCTCCTCAATTCCCAGCCCAGCGCAGAGTTCTCCAAAATTCACGCTGAGATATCCGCTTGCATCCAGATTTTTGATCATATAGCGGAATATTTTTTCTTCTCTTTTCGTCAGATGCAGCATACACGCCTGTTCCAGAAGCGATTCCAAAAGCCCATCCTGACTCCGTCCCGGCTCTAATCGTCCCGCCTCTTCTTCCTCATCCTGATAATAGGTCTGGTTCTGGCGGTCAAGGCTGGCAAGTTCTTCAAGTCTGCGGATTTTCTCGTTCAGCTCTCCATTTTCTTCCAGCCGTCCGTTCTCCGGCTCCCGCTCTTCCAGATCCACCACTGGATTTTCCAGCGCCATCTCTTCTATGTACTCTTTCAGCTCTATCTGCCCCATCTGAAGAATATTTGCGGATTGTATCATTTTCTGGGACAAGGTCTGTTTGAGCTTTAACTCCTGTTTCAGTTCCATCGTACCACCCCTGAAAAGATGTAAAACGCCCAGATGCCTCGCCGTTTCTGCCTGCGAAGTACCTGGGCGTCCTGTCTTTTGCCTCCTAATTACTGATCCAGCTCATCCTCGCCGACCAGCTCATCATATTCCTGCTCGTCCAGAAGCTCGTCAAACGCATCTGCCACGATCTCATACTCATCGTCGTCCTCGATGTTTTCCAGGTTCGGCTGTCCGTTCTCATCCTCGCTATAACGGTACAGATATACCTCGCCGTCCTCTGCCTCGATGTCATCCATCGGAAGAAGGGCAATATAATCCTTGCCGCCTGCCGGGAAAATCGTCAGAACAACACACTCAATCTCTCTGCCGTCATCCAATGTCAGAGTCACGGTCATCTCCTCGCCGTTGTCGATCTCTTCCTGCGTCATATTCTTATTATCTGCCATATTTTACCTCTTTCTTTTCTATGCCTTTTCTACGTCCCACAAGATCCGTTGGCGGAATCCTGTCTTGACTCCACTGTATCAGAGTATTCTGTAAAAATCAAGACTTGACTTCCTCATTGTCCGCTTCATTCCGATACGCCGCCATCTATTCCAGCCCCTCATCCGGCACCTGTACGCGCATTCCACGTGCAAATGCCCGGTTTAAGCGGATTGTGTGCCGTGCCAGCGGGTTAAACAGCATATAGATGCAGAATACCGCCTCTATAAATTCGATTGCCGCCGCCGTCACCAGCATGAAAACCAGCGGAAATGGCAGCCACCAGCTCATCTGAAGCAGCGATACGCCGCCCCACACAATACTCGCCCCACGCCCGATCAGCATCAACACCGTAAGCACCGGGCTCTCCCGCAGCATCAGCATATACCAGCCATAAAAAATAAACGGTCCCAAAAGCGTCATGACCGCATTTGTTTTCTCCATTCCATAGACAAATGTCATAATCAGATAAAACAGGCAGTACAGAACCCGCACCCCCGTCAGAATCCGTACCATCCAGTGCAATGCCTCATTCTGCTCCCCGTAACCCGGAAGTGTTTTTTCCATCTGTTTTACCCACATTGCCCATTCCCGCTGCACTGCAGCGTACTCCGGACGATGCTTTCTCTTTATAAATCCCATTCAGAGTCCCCTCTCTAATATTCAATTCCCCGCCGCGCCAGGATTTTCCGGTCAAACGGATGCTTGATTTTTTCCATCTCTGTCACGTAATCAGCCCGCAAAAGCAGCTCCTCCGGCGGTTTCCGCCCCGTCATCACAACTTCCAGATCCGCTGGTCTGTGATCCAGAAAATCCACTATATCCGTCAGCTCCAAAAGTCCCGAAGAAAGAGAAGCACAGACCTCGTCCAACACCAGCAGAACATCGCAGGTTTCATTATTCTGTATTTTCCTGCTTCTTGAATCTTCCATTTTCCCACACCGCTTCACTGCCTCACAGCACGCTGTCTCAAACATACTTTTATAATAATCCGCCGCCTCCCGCTTCACCTCATCGGTCATTTTCCACGTGAATCCAAATGTTTTTTCACAGGGAATCAACGTCACCTCCGGGAGCCGCTTTAAAATCTCCACCTCCCCAGACTGATCCGTTTTTAAAAAGCGGGCAGCAACTACCTGTTTTCCCGCTCCTGCTGCCCGGACCGCCAGACCGATCGCCGCCGTCGTCTTTCCTTTTCCGTCGCCGCAGTACAGATGTACACATCCCATATATTTTTCCTTTTCTTTCTTTTTATCTCGCTTTTCAGCGCACCGATACCAACTATCTTATCATATCAAACTGCCAACCACAATATTTGCCCGATTGAAAATTTACATTGAAATATTTCCCCATATACGCAATCTGGCGGTCTGATCCCAAGGGCCAGAACCGCCAGAAAACCAAACTCAATGATTCAATTTTACCAAACTTCTAACTTCAAACTTCTAATTTTCCTATTTGAATGCAGCAACCAGCTCTTCCGCATCCTTATAACCCTGTTTTTTCAGTTCCCCGATATACCACTCGGTTACTGGTTCTACAATTGCCTTGAAGGAATCGATATCCAGATCCTCATACGGGATGACCTCGACGCCATTCTTGGACTGCCATCTGGAAAGGATCTCGTCGTCGCCTGCGCGGTTGATCTCGCGCTCGTACTGAACAGCAAGTTTGCCGCACTCATCGACTACTTCCTGCTGCTCCGGTGTCAGGCTGTCGTAAATATCCTGGTTGATGCAGAAGAACAGGCAGTCATAGTTTGCATTCCACATGGAAACGTATTTCTGTACTTCCTGTACGCTTGCCGCATCAATCGCCGGAAGCGGGTTCTCCTGACCGTCTACCGTACCCTGCTGCAATGCCGTGTAAGTCTCGGACCAGTTCATGTTGGTCGCATCTGCGCCCCACAGCTCGTAGCACTTCATCAGAAGGTTTGAACCAGCCACACGCACTTTCAGGTTCTTCATATCTTCCACGGAATGAACCGGGCGCACGCCGTTCGTGAGCTGACGGAAACCATTTTCCGCCATACCCATACAATGCAGGTCATAGGAAGAAAGAATCTCATCCATCTTCTGGCCAGCCTCGCCGTCCAGCTTCGCGTCGGCGTCCTCCACTGAATCAAACAGATACGGCAGCGATACCACGTTGAAACGCGGGTCAAATGCCGAATAAATCAGGTTGCTGTGCATCGAAATCTGCACCGGATCTCCGTTCATCAGCGCCTGGATGCCCTCGGACTGGTTTCCACCGGTCAGCTGATCCGCTGCGTAAACATCTACTTTGACCTTGCCGCCCGTTGCCTGATCCATGAGCTCGCCAAACTTGCGTCCTGCCTGTGCCCAGGTACTGGTTTCTGTCGTGGAACACGTAAAGTTCCAGGTCATTTCCGGCCAGTTCAGGTCACTGTGATCTTCCACCTGATAGGTCGAAGAATTTTCAATGCCCGCCGTCTTAACTGCACTAGCCGCATTTTCAGTAAAGGTGTTTACCAGATCCTCTGCATCATCAAAGCCCTGGTTTTTCAGTTCTCCGATAAACCATTCCGTTACCGGCTCAGCTGCTTTCTTAAAGGATTCGATGTCGAGATCCTCATATTTCAGCACCTCCACACCGTTCTTAGTCTGCCAGCGATCCAGAATCTCCTCATCGCCTGCACGGTTGATCTCACGCTCGTAAGCCACTGCCTTACGGCCTGCCTCATCAACAACCGCCTGCTGCTCCGGTGTCAGGCTGTCATACAGCTTCTGATTGATGCAGAAGAACAGGCAGTCATAGTTTGCGTTCCACAGTGAAACATATTTCTGTACTTCCTGTACACTCGCCGCATCAATCGCCGGAAGCGGGTTCTCCTGCCCGTCTACCGTGCCCTGCTGCAGCGCCGTATACGTCTCGGACCAGTTCATATTGGTCGCATCTGCGCCCCACAGCTCATAGCACTTCATCAGAAGGTTCGAACCAGCCACACGCAGCTTCAGGTTCTTCATATCTTCCACGGAACGAACCGGATGTTCGCTGTTGGTCAGCTGACGGAAACCATTCTCCGCCATACCCATACAATGCAGGCCATAGCTTTCCAGGATCTCAACCAGCTTGTCGCCCGCCGGACCATCTAAGACTGCATCCGCTGTCTCAACAGAATCAAACAGATACGGCAGTGATACAACATTGAACCGCGGGTCAAATGCCGAATAAATCAGGTTGCTGTGCATCGAAATCTGCACCGGATCTCCGTTCATCAGTGCCTGGATGCCCTCAGACTGGTTTCCACCGGTCAGCTGATCGGCTGCGTAAACATCTACTTTGACCTTGCCGCCGGTCGCCTGCTCCATGAGCTCGCCAAACTTGCGTCCCGCCTGTGCCCAGGTGCTTGTCTCGGTTGTGGAACACGTAAAGTTCCAGGTCATATCCGCCCAATCCAGATCGCTGTAATCGCCGATCGTGTTGAAATCGTCATTGTCTGTCTGGGTGGTTCCGCTGTCGCCTCCGGCTGTCTCGCCATTTTCAATGGCTGCCGCACTTCCCAGTGCCGCCGGCAGACAGGTCGAAATCTGCGGAATATAAGTAATTATCAGTAAAACAACAATGGAAGCGGCTACCATCGGAACGACTGCCCTGGAAATCTCCTGCAGCGTTACGCGGATACCGTCTCTTAATTTGATGCCGATCGCGACAAACAGGTTGACACCGACCGGAGGTGTTACCTGACCAATTGCCAGGTTGACCGTTGCCATGATACCAAATGCGATCACGTTGTAGCCCAGTGCCTTGCAGACCGGCAACATGATCGGGATGAAAATGTACATCGCAGAATTTGCATCAATAAAGCAGCCCGCGATCAGGAAAATAATGTTACAAATCAGCAAGAAAGTAAACTGGTTGCCTGCCACTCTTGCTAACAGTTCGGAAGCAGCCGTCGAAATACCGAAACGGGTGCAGACAAAGGAGAACAGCGACGCACACGCTACGATCAGCATGATGCCGCCGGTGGTCTTTGCCGAATCAATCAGAATTTCCCACAGGTCTTTAAATTTTACTTCCTTATAAATAATCATACCGACAAACAGACCGTACACAACGGATACGGCTGCCGCCTCGGTCGGTGTAAAGATGCCTCCGTAGATACCGCCCAGAATAATGACCGGCATCAAAAATCCCCAGAATGCATCCTTAAATGCGTTCCAGCGCTCTTTTGCGGATGCTTTCTCTACGTTGGACGGCACGACATGATTGCGGCGTACCTCCAGCATAACGACAACTACCAGAGCCAAACCCATCAGGATACCCGGAATGATGCCTGCCATAAACATATCTCCGATGGAAACACCTGTGATCGACGCGTATACGACAAACGCGATACTCGGTGGGATGACGATCGCGATGGAACTGGAAGTTGCCATCAATGCCGTCGAGAACGCTGCGGAGAAACCGCCCCGCTCTACCATCGCCGGAATCAGGACCGCACCCAGAGCCGCTACCGTCGCCGGACCGGAACCGGAGATCGCGCCGAAGAAGCAGGCTACGATGATACACACATTCGCAATGCCGCCTTTTCTGTGACCGACACATGTGTCAACGAAACGGATCAGGCGCGTGGAAATCCCCGCCTTCGCCATGATATTTCCGGATAATACGAAAAACGGAATCGCCAGCAGCAGGAATTTACTGATGCCGGAGTAAATATTCGTCGCGACAATCGTTAAAGAAGTACCGGAATACAGGATCGCCGCTGCGGAAGAAAGTCCCAGACAGACGGAGATCGGCACATTCAGCACCAATAATACGAAAAAGGTAATAAAAAGAACTGCGCTAACCATTTATTTGTCCTCCTTTTTCGTACACTCATCGAGACAGAACTCGATAAAATGAAGAATCATGCACGCCGAACCGATCGGTACAAAGGACCAGAAGATCCACTCCGGCCAGTTCAGCACAAAGGTACGTTTCTGGTTCGCAAGCTGCGCCAGTACCTTGTCCATGCCATAGTAAAATAAGATTCCCATAAAGAGAACCGAAAAGATCGTAATCAGAATCACGACCGGCTTCTTTGCTGATTTAGGCAGACGCTCTGTTACCAGATTTAAGCCTACCAATCCGCCCTCACGCGCAGACAGCGCCGCGCCAAGCAGCGTAATTAATACGAAAATGGCAACAACCAGCTCCTCTGTAAAGGACCAGGACTGGTGAATCACCTTACGGGAAAATACATTTCCCACCGTCAGTACAAGGATCAGGAGCATCGTGACTACCAGCACGGTTTTCTCAACCATCGCCACAATATCCATCAGCTTTTTATATCCTTTCATACTGCGCTCTCCTCCTAAAATAAGTATCTCATTTTTCCACATTTCTGTCGGCTGTACGCATTCATCTGAACGTTTTTGTGTCATAGGACGCAATTTCCTAAGGCATAAAAAAACGCCCCCAGATAATAGGGACGAATGAAGTGCCAGATTTCTGCTAAATGTTCTGTTTTTCTCGGAAAACACGCAAACATATGCAGCACCAAACAAACAAACGCTGCTCCCGCTTGTGCGGGATTCGTACAAAAACAGTGACCGCCGCGCCCTTGCTCTCAGTCAATCGAGGCATGAACGGTTCCGTTTTCATATGGAACTATATCAAACTAAAATTAAATATTGCTGATATGGAATATATTCTACACTTTTTTAATACATACGTCAACCATTTTTATAGACTACGGTCTGTTTTATAAAAGCCACATAAAAATAGCATAAAAGAAATAAAATTCTTTTCCCTCAACCTATTGATGATTTGATTTTTCTATACTATAATAAACATTATACGCTTTAAAGTGTGAAAATCTTTTAGACAATACAGGAGGATAAAACTCATGGGATTTGAATATGTCAGCAAGCTGCCGACCCCGGACGAGATTCGTGCACAGTTTCCACTGGCACCGGAGCTGGCCGCAGAAAAAGCTCGAAAGGACGCTGCTATCCGTGACGTCTTTACAGGCGACAGCGACAAGTTTCTTGTCATCATTGGTCCGTGCTCTGCTGACCGGGAAGATGCGGTTATTGATTATGTAAACCGTCTTGCCAAGGTACAGGAGAAAGTGAAGGACAAACTGATTCTGGTTCCTAGAATCTACACCAACAAACCTAGAACAACCGGTGACGGCTATAAGGGACTTTTACACCAGCCAAATCCGGAAGGTAAGCCAAACTTATACCAGGGTCTGATCGCGATTCGCAAACTTCACATGCGTGTGATCGAAGAAACCGGCTTCTCGACCGCAGACGAGATGCTATACCCGGAGAACCTGACCTACCTTTCCGACGTTATGTCCTATGTTGCAGTCGGCGCACGTTCCGTTGAGAACCAGCAGCACCGCCTCGTTGCCAGCGGCATCGACGTACCGGTCGGCATGAAGAATCCGACCAGCGGCGCACTCTCCGTCATGCTGAACGCCGTACACGCAGCACAGCACGGTCATGAGTTCATCTACCGCAGCTGGGAAGTAAAGACACAGGGCAACCCGCTGACCCACACCATCCTGCGTGGTGCTGTCAACAAGCATGACCAGTGCCTGCCGAACTACCACTACGAAGACCTGAAGCTGCTCTTAGACCTCTACAACGAGCGTGATCTGAAGAATCCGGCCTGCATCATCGATGCAAACCACTCCAACTCCAACAAAAAATACATGGAGCAGATCCGTATCGTCAAGGAAGTACTCCACAGCCGTCGTCACTCCGACGATATCCGTAACTTCGTCAAAGGCGTCATGATCGAAAGCTACATCGAACCAGGCAGCCAGAAAGTTGGCGAACACATCTACGGAAAATCCATCACCGACCCGTGTCTGGGATGGGATGATTCCGAGCGTCTGCTGTATGAAATGGCTGAAGGATTGTAAAATATAGAAATATGCAGAAAAAAAGTCCGGTGGAAAAGCTCCGCCGGACTTTTTTTCGTTAGGAATTCGGATTTCAAAAAGGTTAAAGGATTAAATCTTTTGTATCATGCATTTATTATGGTTATAGTATATCATGCCTATCTCCAAAATGTTTGTATTCTCTTTAAATAAATTATGAAGAAATTCTTAAGATTCACCATTTCGATGCAATAAAAATCTGATTTTCTGCATTAATGAATATTAGGTTTATTGTTCAATTGATTCACATACATAAAAAGAACAGGTTTCGCCATTAAAAAGCTGTACTCCTGCATACAGAGGCTCTCTATCATATGTATATGTCACACTCTTAATATAAAGAAGCGGTGTTCCCTTCTTAACTTTCATCAGTTTTGCTTCTTCGGCCGTGGCTCGGCATAATTCAATCCGCTTCTCTGAGGAAGCAACTCTTACCTTGGCCTCTTCCTGCAGGCACTCAAACAGAGAATTATCATTAAACTGCTTTTCCAGAAGGAAGGAATATTTTACCGGAAAGTAATTCTTCTCAATGGCTACCGGTTCCCCATCCGCTGTACGCAGACGCGAAATATAAACCACATAGGATCCAGGTTCCAGATTTAACTGTTTTTGAATCTTGTCATCTGCCAGAACCAGCTTGTTTTCAAGCATCTGTCCTCCAGGCTTCATATTCATATGACGGCACATTTCTGAAAAGCTCTGGAGATTTTTTATATCCTTCGCGAATTTCTGTCGGCAGATGAAGGTTCCTTTTCCCTGCTTCTTTTCCACAAGGCCCTGGCTCACCAGATCATCCACTGCACGCCGAACTGTGATCCGGCTCACATTGTACTGTTTTGCTAACTCTGCCTCTGCCGGAATTCGTTCCGTTGCATTATAAACCCCATTCTCAATATCTCGTTTCAAACTCTCCACAATCTGTGCATATAATGGAACTATGCTGTTTGGATTTGTATTTATCTCCATACCCTTCTCCTTTTCATTCTTTATAATAATTGAGCCCTACATCTATATAGTCAAAATGATATATAATGTTATATACACTATCATACTATTTGTATTGTTCCATTACAAGCTTTTTTCGTTATTTTAACAAAGAAATTGTATTTTTTTTACTCGGTATAAAAAAGAAAAAAGCAGGCCCACAACAACTACAAGGTTGCAGGCCTGCTTTTATATTATATTTTTGTAACTATTCAGAACTCCATTCGAAAAACCGCTGCTTTGCAGCTTCTGTTTTGCTCATGTGGTTACTTCAATCCTTAATAATCAAATTTCCACATATACCGGCGATATGTCATCGGATGCATTCTCACATCTGCCATTGCTGAAATAAACTGCTTGGAAATCGGATGGAACAGAAGTGAATTGAAGTATTCTGCAACACTCTCATCCAGTTCGCCTAAGCCAAGCTTCTCTGCATCGATAACCCAATGATGACCGCCAAACTGATTTAAGAAGCGTTCTGCTCTCTCATCTACCGGTCTTGTTCGTCCAATGCTCTTGAACAGAAGGATGGCAAGATCCTTGTCACAGGTCTCAAAAGCACCGTGGAAATATTCACCAGAATGAATCGGAACACAGTGTACGGTCTGCATCTCCTGAAAGAAGCAGAATGCATCTGAATAGGATACCTCCCAGGCTGCACCACTTGACATTACATTCCATACAGTATCATCTTTGTAGGTCATGGCAAATTTAGCTGCCTCCGCACGCACATCTGTATATGCTTTTCCGTAAATTGTTTCCAGCTTCTCGAATCCTTCCAGAGCCTGATCATATGCCTCATAATTGTCATATTCTTTTAAGAGCCAGAACGCAATCTTTAACGCCGTGCCCTGGCTGTTGTAATGAACTAAGGTTGGATCCTTATACCACTCATCTGCATGATAGTAGGTAATATAATAATCAGCCGTCTGCGCTGTCAGAGAATCTGCATATCCGGATAAACCAACCGTAACGGCGCCTTTTTCTTTTGCCACCTTTAATGCTTCCACGGTTTCTGCCGTTGCCTTAGTGGAGGTTCCAATCACAAGTGTATTCTTATCTACATTCTTCGGAGTTGCATTCACGAACTCACTGCTGTTATATCCCTGAACACGCAGAGAGCTCTCCTGATTTAACAGAAACCGTGCCGGATAAGAGGATGCAAAGGATCCTCCGCAAGCCACGAAAATAACCTGTTTTAATCCGCCATTTTTATCCAGATCTGCTTTGGCTTTTGTCATCACATCGATGACTTCCTGCATACCTTTAATCATAGAATTAATCCTCTCTTTCTTACGTTTTGCCGTATCTTATCCTCTGAGGGCTTTGGTTGCCTGTTCGTCTACCTGATAATGAACTCCATCTGATACAACAACCACACCATAATCTTTTTTCGCTGCCTCTACAGACACCTTTTTCTCAATGACATCCTTTAATACCTTTTCCGGCTCACGCTTCATCGGATCACCATATCCGCCTGCACCAGGAGTTTCAACCCGGATGATATCGCCCTTCTTTAACGGAAAACTGGTTGTCTTGTGTCCCATTTTTGTGATAGTTCCATCCGGAGTTACACGGTAGAATGCACCGGCAGCGCCTTCTTTACCGCCATCTAATCCCCATGGATGGAATTTATGACGATCACCTAATCCGGTATATGCCACATCATCCTGCATCATCTCTAACTCACGCTCGATACCAAGGCCGCCTCTAAACTGGCCGGCACCGCCTGTATCTTCCTTCAGTTCATATTTTCTGGCAAGAATCTTTGTGAACTCCATCTCGGTTGCCTCAATCGGCATATTAGAGGTATTGGTCATGTTTACCTGAACACCAGATAAACCATCTAATCCCTTCGAAGCACCGCCGCCTCCGGCAATAACCTCGTGGAAAATAAACACACTGTCTGTTCCGATTGCACCTTCACCTGCTAAGATGGTGGTGGTACAAGCACCATTACCAGCCGTTACGACGGTATCCGGGAAGATTGGTGCCAATGCTCCGAAAATGGCATCCGGGATTCGCTGCTGGCAGTCAATCTGTGCACCAATCGGACTTGGTTCTGTTGGATTAACGATACAGCCCTTCGGTGCAATGATCTTAATCGCACGGTTAATTCCCTCATTGGCTGGGATATCATCTCCCATTAATGCCTTAATGGAGAAGAATACGGCTGCTTTCGTACAAGGGTACGGCACATTGATCGGTGCTTTAATCTGCTCAGCGGTTCCTGTAAAATCAATTGTCAGGTCATCACCCTTAATGGTAATTTTCACTTTAATCGGAAGCGGATCCGGATATTTGTCGCCGCAGCCATCCACATAATCGGTATAGCTGTATTCTCCATCCGGAAGTTCTGCAACGACTGCACGGACACGGCGCTCCGAATAGCCTACCAGCTCTTTCATGCACTCAATCAAATCGTCCTGATAACGGGCATAAGCTTCCTGAATTCTCTGTACACCGATCAGGTTTGCTGACATCTGTGCGGTCAGGTCGCCCTCTCTTTCCTGTGGAACTCTGGTATTATCAAGAAGAAGGTCCATAACACTCGGAATCAGTTTTCCATTCTGGCGGATACGGATTACCGGAATTCGAATACCTTCCTGGAATAAGCTATCTGCATCTCCGGAGGTAGAACCAGGTACCTTACCACCGATATCTGAATGATGCGCAATATTGGCAATCCAGCCAACCAGTTTATCTCCCACAAAGGCCGGTGCTGCGATTACGATATCCGGCAGATGATTGCCGCCGCCATGATACGGGTCATTGGCAATATACATATCGCCTGGCTGAACATTTTCCTTTCCAAATTTTTCATAAATATTAGGAACTACACTCAGCATTGAGCCTAAAAGTGCAGCTAAACTTTCCACCTGGGCAACACTATTTCCATCCGGATCGATTACTGCAGTACACACGTCGCGACGTTCCTTCATATTAGTAGAATATGCACTGCGGACAATGATTCCATAAGTCTCCTCAGCAATGGACATCAGAAGATTGCGGACAACCTCAACTGTTACGGTATCAATCTGTTTTGCCATCTTACTTCGCCTCCTCATCATGAATCTTTAAGTTGTGATATCCATCTACGTGGATGACCCATCCTTTCGGAACCACTAACGTAGTATCCATCTGTTCGCAGATGCACGGACCAGGAATCGACTGACCCGGAACAAATTTATCTCTTAAATAGACCGGTGTTTCAACATACTCATCACTGTTCTGGAACAGAACCTGACGAACTTCGATCGGTTCTGGAATCGGTGCCTCCGGATGAAGCTCTGCTGCTTTCAGGTCCGGTTTATCGATAACGCCGATAGCGGATACACGATAACTTACAAACTGTACAATCGCATCTTCTTTGCAATAGCCGTAGCTTCTCTTATGCTCTGCATGGAAATCAGCCAGTGCTTTCTTCAAAGTCTCTTCCGTCATCTTTCCTGCCGGAACCGGAATGCTGATCTCAAAGTTCTGACGCTGATAACGCATATCAACGGCAAATTCAAAGTAACGTCTGTCTGCCGGAACACCTTCTTTATCCAGAAGACCGGTTCCCTGCTCTACCATGTTATCAAACTGCTCATTGATGTCATCTAAGTTTCCGGCTTCACCATTCATGATCTTAGTTCTGGATAAGTCGAATTTTGTATCTGCCAGAAGAAGTCCGAGACTACAAAGAGTACCTGGATGCGGCGGAATCAATACTTCCTTCATTCCCAGTTCTTTTGCCACCTCGCATGCATGAAGCGGGCCGGCGCCTCCGAATGCCATCAGGCTAAATTCGCGGACATCATATCCCTTTTCTACGGATACGCTTCGGATTGCACGAACCATGTTGGAATTTACGACTGTGATAATACCGTTCGCTGCACGTTTCATATCCAGATTGGATTTATCACAAATTTTTGTCTTGACAGCGTTTTTAGCCAGTTCAATATCTACATACATTCTGCCGCCAAGAATCTTCTTCTGATTCAGCTTGCCAAGAACAATATTGGCATCTGTTACGCAAGGATTCTCACCGCCGCGCATATAGCAGGCCGGTCCAGGTGTTGCACCCGCACTCTTAGGTCCTACCTTTAAGGCACCGCCTTCATCAATCTTTGCAATGGAACCGCCGCCGGCACCGATGGTAATAATATTAATCATCGGGATTCTGGCCGGATATCCTTCTACATAACGCTCATTCGATACCTGCGGTGTATAATTTTCAATTAAGGAAATATCTGCGCTGGTACCACCCATATCAAAGGTAATAATCTTGTCTGCTTCGCACTGTTTGCCAATATATGCAGCTGCGATAACACCGGCACTCGGTCCGGACAATGCTGTCTTAATCGGGCAGTCGATGGTTTCTTTTATTGAAATGATGGAACCATTGGACTGGGTTACATAGGGCTCTACCTGAATACCAAGCTTCGCAATGGAATCACGGAAATTATTTACATATTTTTCCATAACCGGTCCCAGATAACTATTCATAACCGTTGTACTCATACGGCTGAACTCACGGAACTCCGGTGCCAGTTTACTGGAAATCGTAACGTATGCTTCCGGGAACTCTTCATGAATGATCTCTTCAATTCTTTCTTCATGAACCGGATTAATGAATGAGAACAAAGTACAAACTGCAATTGCTGTCACACCCTGTGCTTTTAAGTATCGAACGACCTCTCTTGTTTCGTTCTCATCCAGCGGAGTCTCAACACTTCCGTCGTAACGGATTCTCTCTGTTACCGTACAGTTTAAACCGGACGGAACCAGTGGATACGGTTTCTGTGCCTGAAGATTGTAAAGAGAAGGACGTCTCTGGGTTCCGATTTCCATCAGATCCTTAAATCCTTTGGTAGTAATAAGGCCAAGGCGGCAACCTTTCTTCTCGATTAATGCGTTCGTTCCTACGGTTGTACCGTGTGCCAGATAACTAACTTCTTCCGGAGCTGCTTTCTTAATCTCTAATACATCCTGAACGCCCTTTACAATTGCTCTGGACGGATCCGCCGGTGTGGAACTATCCTTGTAATTGAACAACTCACCTGTTTCCTGATTAAAAACAGAAAAATCTGTAAACGTTCCTCCAACGTCTACGCCAATCATATATGACATAGTATTTCCTCCTATGTAGTGTATTTTTCAAGCTGCACCTTCCGGGTATGGTCGTTTACCCATCCGGACTTTTCAGGATATTGACATCATACAGTTTATATTGTTATATAACGTCATATCTCCTTTACTGATAACATACTCTTCTTTCCGTCATTTGTCAATACTTTTTCAATCAAAAATTCCATGCTTTTTGAGCCACCTTATGCTCTGTATATCTGCCTGCCTTGGATTAGAGCGATACCTCGGATCATTCTGCTCCAGCGCATACATTCCCTTATATCCAGCTGATTCAAGAATATCCAGATATTCACAGATGGGAAGATCCCCATCCCCAAGGGCCATGTGAACCGCCGGGTGGGAATCATGGAGATGAATATGTGATAATTCTGCTCCATGGGCTAAGTAACGTTCTATCTTCTGGTCCATATAAACCATTTGTCCTATATCCAGCATAGGCTTCATGCTTCCTGAAGGCATAAGGGAAATCATCTCTTTCTGCTGCTCCGGCGTGTTCAGCACGTTCGAAGACAGAGGTGTCAATGTCTCCAGCACAAGTAAAATACCCATTTTCTGAGCCTTTTCTGACAAACGATGCAGGCTCTCTTCGCTCCGCTTCCACGCATCCTCCACTGGTTTGTTGAAATAACCGCATCCAGCTGAAACCAACACCTTTGGGCAGTTCAATATTTCTGCTGCATAAAATGCACGTTCAAAATTGCGTATGCTATATTCACGTATTTTTTCATCTTCTGCTGCCAGATTGACCGGATACTGGCATTGCTCCGGCGTGATACAGCATACTGAAAGCTCACGGCTCCGAATCTGAGCAGCTTTTTCTTTCAGCTGCGCTTCGTCCATCGTATCCAGACAGAAGGACGGACCTGCTGCCCAGAGTTCCACATTTTGCATTCCCAGTAAAACAGCCGTATCCAGAAAGTACTCGAACGGATACCGCAGATACTGATAGCTCCCCAGTGCAAATCGTTCCTTTGATATCTGCACCATGACCCTCACTTCCTTTTTTATTTTTGTTTTTATAATTCTCTGTAAATCCGGTCATGCTCAGACTTCGGTACCGGCACACCGTCTCCAAAGGCACCATTCTTCAAGCAGGTTCCTGCTGAAAATACAGCTGCCGCTTTCAATGCCTCCGGAAGTATCTCTGCCCTTATCTCACTGTTTTTCCAGCTTCCCTCCGGTTGTGTTTCCAGCTTTTTCAAGATGGTAATCAGCATAGCAGTGGCAAAGCTGTCTCCGGCTCCCATGGTATCCACCGGAGTGACATAATCCGGCAGCTGGCAATAAAACCGCTCCCCATCAAAAACCGTTGCTCCCTTACTTCCACGGGTAGCTGTCACCACACTGCATCCCTTTTCATACAGCTTCCGGCACAGTTTTTCTGTCTCCTCATCATTCAGATCACTACAGGATAGAAATGCAAAATCAATATATGGGCATACACGTTCCACCCTGTCTTCCTCATTCCAGCGATACGAAAAATCATAGCTTACCAAGGGAGAAAGTCCATGCAGGGCTGGAAGCAGCCCATCGGTAAACCCATTGTTGGTTGTATGAATCAAATTAAAACCATCCGCATATTCCAAATCCTCTTTTTCCAGATAAATTGGATGCTGCTGCAGAACACCACCTTTATTGCTTCCTTTAAATACACGATCTCCATCTACAAGGGTTACTCTGGCAAAGCCATTTTCTCCTTCATAGATGCGGCAATGACTGTGTCCGACTCCGTGTGCATCTAAAGATGCCTGCACGTGATCCGCTACTGCATCCTTTCCAAATACTCCCATAAAATCCGATTCTGCTCCCAGCATTCTTGCATATACCGCAAAATTTACTGCCTGACCACCCGGATACATGGTTCCGGTATGCAGATATACATCACACACATTATCTCCAAGACCTAATACTTTCAGCATTTTCTGTTTCCTCCTGTATTTTTATCGATTGAATTTGTTTTGAAACGAAAAGCGGCCGCCTGGAAGAGGCCGCCATTCCCTGGCAGTTCTGTCCCAAGCGGCAGCATTATTCTTAATTTAAATTTTACTTATTTATTAAACTGACGAGTCTGATCATAAAGATCCTTGGTTGTAAAGAAGCCTTCATCCTGAAGCTCTTTTCCTAACGGTTCTGCTGCATCAATAAATGCCTGGCGATCAATGTCACAGAATGTTACGCCGCCTTCGTTAATTAACCACTCTTTATCTTCCTCCCACTTGTCGAGAGTTCTTTCAGAATGATGAGAAGCTACCTGTGCTGCTGCATCAGAAATTACTTTCTGATCTTCTTCCGATAAGCTGTTCCAGAACTGAGTGGAGAAGCAGATCTGCTCAACCGGATATGCGTAATCCACATCTGCTACATATTTTGCAGACTCATAGAGGCCTGCAGAACGATAGGAGTCTTTCGAACACTCACCACCGTCAACTACGCCCTGCATTAAAGCAAATGGATATTCGGACCAGGCAACTACAACCGGTGTTGCTCCCATCGCTCTCGCATTTTTCTCAAAGATCGGAAGGTTCGGAATACGATATTTCATGCCAACCATATCTTTCGGGCTCTTGATCTCTTTGTTTGCAAAGAAGATACGCGGATTCTTCTGGAATTCGAAGTTTACTACGTGAATTCCCTGATTATCCAGGCTCTCCCAGATTGGATCTGCCACATCACTCTTTAAGTAATTAATCATGGAATCGTAATTGTTAAATGCAAATGCCATGGAAAGAATGTTTAAATCAGATTCATAAGTTGCCAGGGTATCTAAGGCACACATCATGCCCTCCTGCAGTCCTACCTGAAGGTTCTCCAGCATCGTGGTCTCATTGCCAAGCTGCTCTGCGGGATAAAACTCAAAGTAATATCTGTCACCGATCTTATCATTTACCAGATCACAGAACTCTTCACAGGACTGCGGTGCCGGCTCTCCGATGGCTCCGGAGTTACCGAATTTGACAACCTTAGCTCCAGCCGGAGCCGGTTTTGTTTCTACTGTATCAGCTCCTCCTTCAGTCTTATCGGTGGTCTGTGCGGAGGCCTGCTCCGATGTGGTTGTCTGTGCAGTGGACGATCCACAGCCTGCTAATGTGCCTACTGCCATGGCTGCCGTCAGGACAAGTGCAATTTTTTTCTTCATAAACTTTCCTCCTTAAATTGTGTACTTTATACTATCTTAATCTCTTACTCTTACATGGATCCTAACAGTCTCGGAAGGAACATGGTCAGCGGCTCCCAGAATGTTGTAATCATCAGTGTAATAAACATCGGGATCAGAAACTGTACCGTATATTTCAGTGCAGTTTCAAATTTATTACCGGTCGCCTTCGCTGTTACAAACAACGCTGGTGCCATCGGCGGAGTGATTAATCCAAGTGTTACATTCAGTACGGCCATAACACCCATCTGAACATAGCTCATACCAAGAGCCGTTGCCAGATTCATAAGAAGCGGTGCCACCATAATCAAAATCTGCATGGAACCAATAAAGCAGCCCAGGAATAATAACATTGCATTTAATACTAAAAGAATGATGATTTTATTTCCTAAGGACATCAGAAGAGTTGTCATAAAACCAATCAGACCACTGGTTACAATTACCCAGTTAAATACAAGACCGGTTGCACACAGACACATGGACATACCCGCGCTGGCTAATGTATCCTTTAATGCCTTTGTCAGCATCTTAAAGCTGAAACGTTTTAAGCAGATAGCCAGGATGACGCAATACATAGCTGCTACAACGGAACACTCTGTAGGAGTAAAGATACCGGTCATAATGCCAAGTACCAGGATAGCCGGGCCACCCAGTGCCGGAAGTGATGTATACAGAGAGTGGAATCGCTCGCCCCAGGATGCCTTCGGTGCCCGCGGGCAGGCAATGTGCTGGGTTTTCACTGCAATCGGAATCCAGATCATCATGGCCACGCCCATCAGGACACCCGGTCCCATACCAGCCTGGAACATAGCCAGTGTGGAGGTCTGGCTTAAGAATGCCCAGACAACGAAGTTGATGGACGGCGGAATAATCGGTCCGATACCTGCGGATGCTGCCGTTACTGCTACTGAGAAGTCTGGATCGTATCCGGCTTTTGACATCGCACTTACCTCAATGGTTCCAAGTCCTCCGGCATCTGCCAGAGCGGAACCGGACATTCCGGCAAATACCATGGAAGATAATACATTGGCATGTGCAAGTCCTCCCGGGAGATGACCGATCCATTTTTCAAACATTCCAAATAGTCGGTCCGTTAGTCCCACTTCATTCATAAAGCATCCTACAAAGAGGAATGCCGGTAATGCCAGCATGTTGAAATCAGCCAGGGAGTTTGCTGTTTTCTGTGCAAACATAACAAATGATTGATGGTTAAATACAATGAATTCAAACGCTGAAGCCAGCATTGCGTATGCAATCGGTACTTCCAGAAGAATTAATACCACAAAGGTGATAAAATAGACGGCTAAATAGGGATCCAGATTAGTCAAGAAGACCGCCTCCTTCCTTTTCTACCGGTACACAGATGGATTCATCTCCGGTAATTACAAATGCGATTGCCTTATATGCAGACATTACCAGCATAATCACTCCCATCACCAGAACCGGCAATGCATAGTAATAACCCTTGCTGATAGGAAGTCCTCCAACGGGAGGCATCTTCTTCTGCATCTGAAACAGCTGCCAGGATGCCGGAATATAAACCCAGCTTATCACAACAATCAAAAAGTTCGTAAATGTAAACATTCCTCTGCGAAATGCCTTTGGCATACGGTTCATGATAAACTCCAGAACTGCATGACCATTGTCCCAATAAACGGTACACCATCCAAGACACATGGACCATATCATCAACGCTGTTACACATTCATCAATTCCGTATATAGGGTGCTTAAATATAAAACGCATCAATACCTGAAGGAACAATAGTGCCATAAAAGCGAATATCATGTATCCGGTAAATACTTCCACCACACTATTCGCTTTATCCATAGCCTTACCAATTGAATAGATACTTTTCTTCATACTCTAATTGCCGCGCTTCGCTGCTGCGAATACGTACTCTCCTTCCTTTAAAATTAATTTCTATCATATAATGTCATGTGCTATAAGGGGTTCCTGGTTTTCTCTGCTCTGGCCGACCTATCCATTCAAATACTCGTCCAGATCCCCTTATATTATAACACCTTCAAAGACATCATATATCGTTATGTTATTTTTACCATACTTTGATTCATTTTGCAAGTATAAATTTATTTTTCATCGTCGCTTTTTATATTATCATAGGTTTTCTCCTTTCTTTTTTGTAAATTTTGCCAACTTTTGATTCATTTGCGTTATTATACGCAAAAAGTGGAACTCTCTCCTTCGTTGGAGAGCAGTTCCACTTTCATCTTATAACATTATATAATCTTTTGATGTCTCTCATTCTAACACTGCATCTTTTTATTGTCAAGCCTCTCTTTTAAAAAAACAAGAATAAAAAATAGGAGGTTCATGCTTCCCAACAAAAAGCTAAAGAGAATCAAGAATTCCGGGTAAAACAGATCGCACAGCTTCCCCCCTGCCATGTTTGCACATACGGTTCCGATCACACTGCTGATGGTTAGACCAATGGAAATACTAAAGCTTTTCAGACGTTCATCCGATGTTTCCGCAAAACACTCTACGCTGGCACTCATATAAAGGGCAAAACTGACGGACTGAAGAATCTGCCCCAGATAAAGAGACCACTCACCCGAAAAAAGCTGAAAGCAAATCGGACGAAGCAGGTTTGTGCCCAAAGCTGCTGCCATCCCCCAGAGGGCCGGATAGGTTTTCTTTTTTCCAATATAGGCTAACAAAAGCAGACTCAAAAACTCTACTGCAGCTCCTATTCCACAAACATTTCCAAATAATTCCGCATCTCCTCCACGCTCCGCAATAATCAATGACAGGAAGCTGCCAACTGGCCGATGACTGAACCAATAAAGAGTGCTTATTGTTAAACAAAACAAAAAACGACGGCTTTTTACCAATTGCTGAAACGCCTGAACAAACGAAAGACTTTTCTCTGCCTCCCCTTTCTTTCGATGATTGCCAAGCCTGGTATCCGGAAGCAGGATGAGAAATGGAATCATCATAAGAAATAAAAGAATCTGCATCTGAAAATAACGATTCCATCCCCAGTGTTTGAAATAAAATCCTCCAATCACTGACATCACTGCAAATCCAATGGAACCACCGGCACGAATCCGGCTGTATATCAATCCCGGATAACTTTCCTTACTTAAATTAACCCAGGCATCCATCAGCTGACTAAAGGGATAGGCCAATCCGGCTGCCAGAACCAGCCCCGGCAGAAGCAGCCATGACTGGTTCATGAATTTTGTGCAAAAAGCACACACCATTGATACGATACCGATACAAACTAAAAGGTATCTTCTGGTGGGCAGAAATGTATCTGTTATATAGCCTCCCACCGGTTCCATCAAAAGATTGGCCAAAAATGTCAAACTGGTAATAATTCCGCAGACTGTGGCGCTATAGCCCTGCTCTGTTAAAAACAAAACGATGAAACTCGAAAAGACACAATAGACCGCATAATAAATAAAATATGCCGAAAAAAACAGAACGGTACAGCTCCTTTTCCCTTTCACTAATGTATCTTTTCCCGCCCCAGTCATAACAAAACCAAAGGAATAACCGCCAGCGATAATCTCTGATTAAAAATACAGTTTCCATCCTGCCAGCCTTCCTCGTAAAAGCAAGCAATCGCATCCTTTCCTGCAAGATCCGATGCTCCCCCTTCTTCTGCTATCATAAGTCCATCGTTCCATGTAACACCATCATCTTTACTAAGCCGAATCGTGAGCTTCTGACGAGCGTCAAGACTCCAGCGAACAGATTCTCCCTGTTTCTGCCGTTCCAGCGCCGGTTCATCTCCATAGGCACAATTAACAAAAGCCATCTTCCCATCTGACAGTGACAAAAGAGCGCCTCCACAGATTGGATCCGGAAGTTCTTGATTTAACCAGGGTTCTCCCCAGCGTATAGTATCTTCCCCATCTATCTCTTTTTTGCTTTCGCAAAAAGCTCTTCTTCTGACTCCCGGAATTTCATGGCGCATGGTTGCAAGCAGTGTTCCATCACTCCGTTCTGCCACGGAGCTTTCTGTGGGATCGCCAACCCCGTTTCCCGCCGGAACTACACTGCTGCATCTCCATGTTTTTCCTTGATCCTGACTGGATAGACATGCAAAACAAGCTGGGAGATGGGCATTTTCCCCACGGCTCAGCCACAATGGAAGTATCAGTGTCCCATCTTTTTTGCTTATTCCATGACCAGGTGCAATCGCCCACAATGTAACCGGCCATTCTTTCCGGAATCCGTCAATCAGGGATGACAACTCCCTTTCCGTTCCAAATGAAACACCATTATCATCGCTTTCTTTCAAAAATAATCTCTTATAATCCTGACACCAGAAAAAATAGAGCTTTCCCTCCGCTGCTGCTATTAACAAGGGATTATGAATCAGCTCATCGTCTTTGGGAGAAACCATCGTAACCCGCTCGCCGATTGGCTCTATCGTTTCACCTATCATGCGATATCTTCTTAAAAACAGAGTTCGGCTGTTTCCTCCATCTTTTCTTCCTTCATAGGTCAGGAGCAAATCCCCATTGGAGGCTGTCACGATTCCCGGTACGCGATAGGAATCAAAACCATGCTCATTATTTTCTTCTACCACAATCCGGGGATATTTTTTTTCTGCCATATGGTCCTCCTATCTTACTTCTCCAGTGAAAAAGAACAGTCATATTGTTTTACATATTTATCCATTCCGGAGGCTGAATATAATACCATCGTACAGCAGCTGCCAAAATCACCGGTACGCACTACGACTTTGGCCTTCTGCATCGTTTCCGTTAAGCGATCCTGGCTGATGGTTCCGCCAGGCAGCTGCGGCAGCTGCGACTGAATCTTTTGATACATAGCATCATTATACTGGGGCATTAACTCAAACACTTCGTAACGCTCTGCCACCAGGTCGTTCATGATTGCGCACATCGTCTGTTCAAGGGTTGGAACTCCTCTTATCAGTGACACATCAATTACATTGCAGCCATCCGGAATCGGCATATTAGCATCGCAAATCACAATTGCATCCTTATGGCGGGCCGTGGCTAATGCATATCCAAGCTCTGCGTTAATCACCGTGTTCTTAATCATATACTACTTCCTCCTTTTTGCAGCATTATGTTATATAATGTCATTACGTTATATGATAAGTATAGAGGAAAGAACAAAAAAGTCAATGCTTTCGATAAAATATGGCATAAAAAGAACGGACTCTGTCACATCTTGTACAGAATCCGTTCTTTTTCAATTTTTTATGAACTAAATATTCTTAAACAAGTCACAAAAATCAAAGGTCGCAAAATAATCCTTCGGTGTCTCTGCCCGGCGGATCATCTCCACGGAACCATCCTCTTTCAGGAGCAGTTCAGCCGAGCGCAGCTTTCCGTTGTAGTTGTAACCCATCGAAAAACCATGTGCGCCGGTATCATGGATGACAAGGATATCGCCCATATCGATCTTCGGAAGCATCCGGTCAATCGCAAATTTATCATTGTTCTCGCACAGGGAACCAGTTACATCGTATTTGTGGTCGCACGGCTCGTTCTCTTTTCCCATGACCGTGATGTGATGGTATGCGCCGTACATCGCCGGGCGCATCAGGTTGACTGCACACGCGTCCACACCGATATACTCTTTGTAGGTGTGTTTCTCATGGATTGCCGTTGTCACAAGGCAGCCATACGGCGCCAGCATGAAACGTCCCATCTCTGTATAAAGCGCTACATCGCCCATGCCAGCCGGAACCAGAACTTCCTCATAAACCTTGCGGACGCCCTCGCCGATTGCAAAGATATCGTTCGGCTCCTGATCCGGGCGGTAAGGAATGCCAACGCCACCAGACAGGTTGATAAATTTAATATCTGCGCCGGTCTCTTCTTTCAGCTTGACCGCTACCTCAAATAATACCTTCGCAAGCATCGGATAATACTCATTTGTAACCGTATTGCTTGCAAGGAAGGCATGGATACCGAAATGTTTCGCACCTTTTGCTTTCAACACCTTGAATGCCTCAAATAGTTGCTCGGTTGTCATACCGTATTTCGCATCGCCTGGGTTGTCCATGATATCATTGCTGATCTTGAACAGTCCGCCCGGATTGTAACGGCAGCTGATCGTCTCCGGAATATAACCGATCGTCTTCTCCAGGAAATCAATGTGCGTAAAATCATCAAGGTTGATGATCGCGCCCAGTTCGGCAGCCATCTTGAATTCCTCCGGCGGTGTATCGTTGGAGGAGAACATGATCTTCTCGCCATCGTACTTCATCGCCTTTGCCATCATAAGCTCTGTCAGCGAAGAGCAGTCCACGCCGCATCCAAGTTTCTTTAAAATATCAATTACAAATGGGTTCGGTGTTGCCTTTACAGCAAAATACTCTCTGAATCCCTTGTTCCAGGAAAATGCACGCATCAGGCGCTCGCCATTCTCGCGGATTCCCTTTTCATCATACAGGTGGAACGGTGTCGGGTATGTTTTCTTGATCTCCTCCAGCTGCTCCCGTGTTACAAATGGTTTCTTCTCCACTTTTACATCCTCCGAACTAAAATCTACATATAAAACTTAAAAGTCTGGACTACCGGGAACATACACTACTCCCGGCACGCCCAGACTCCTTTGTCCTGCTACTATTTATACACCAAAAACCGTGTTTTATCAACTGATTTCCCGAAAACCGCCCACAAATGGGCGGTATTTGTTACTGTTCACGCATACGTGCCCAGTAACGGAATTTGCCGTGGCTTCGCATTTAAATACGGCAAATTCCTGCTGCCACCACGTTTTCTTACGGCACTTTCGGTTCCAAAAGTGCCTACCTGTGAACAGTAACTGGTATTTTTCTCCTTTTCTCCGCCAGAACACAACCTCCGGACAAATTGAATCATTTTCCAGATACATCTATGAACCGGTCACAGATTCAGGCGCAGAATCCGGTCTCTACTCTACCACCATTACACGCATGATATTCGTATCGGCTACCGGTTCATGACGGTTGGCACGTGTCACCACACCCGCAGTTGCAACCACAATTTCACCCTCTTTGACGATACCTTTCTCTTTCAGCAGTTCCACCGATGCAAATAAGAGTGCATCCGTCGATTCAGCGCGTTTTGCATGGAACGGCTTAACACCCCAGTAGAGCTGCATCTGGCGGACAGCCGTCATGCTCGGGGAAAGTCCCGCGATCAATGCTTTCGGACGCCATTTCGAAAGCATTCTCGTCGTAAATCCGCTGACACTCGGAGCCACAATGACCGGCGCTTCCAGATCGGAGGCGGTCGCTACGGATGAATAGCATACCGTATTAGATATATTTCGAAGATTTTCTGCCGATACCTTTCTTCTCTGGTAGAACATATAATCCAGATATTTCTCCGACTCCTCGGCGATCTGGCTCATCATGCGGACTGCCTCGATCGGGTAACTTCCCATCGCCGTTTCTCCGGACAGCATGACCGCATCGGTTCCCTCGTACACTGCATTCGCCACATCCGATACCTCGGCACGCGTCGGACGCGGGTTGCGGATCATTGAATCGAGCATCTGGGTCGCCGTGATAACGACCTTGCACGCCAGGTTACATTTGCGGATGATCATCTTCTGGATGTGCGGAACTTTCTCTGCCGGAATCTCCACGCCCATATCGCCCCGGGCTACCATGATGCCGTCGCTCGCCTCAATGATGGAATCAATATTTTCAATTCCTTCTTCATTCTCGATTTTCGCGATAATCTGCATGGCAGAACCTTTTTCATCCAGAATCTCCCGGATCTCGCGGATCGCATCGGCATTGCGGACAAACGAAGCCGCCACAAAATCAAAGCCTGCATCCACGCCGAAACGAATGTCTTCCTTATCTTTATCGGTCAGTGCCGGAAGCTTGACACGTACCCCTGGTACATTGACACCCTTCTTCTCGCCCAGCTCGCCTCCATTTTCAATCCGGCAGACGATATCTGTTCCATTGACCTTCCGCACGTGCAGCTCGATCAGACCATCGTCAATCAGAATGCGGTCACCCGGCTTTACATCCTCCGCCAGCCCCGCATAGTTGATGTAGCCGCGTGTCTCATCACCCACGATCTCCTCGGTCGTCAGCGTATACAGATCGCCCTCTTTCAGCGTCACTTTCTTTCCATCTTTTAATTTGCCGGTACGGATTTCCGGTCCCTTGGTATCCAGAAGCGATGCGATCGGAATCCCCAGCTCCTCGCGCACACTCTCCAGAATCTCCAGACGATGTTTATGCTCCGCATGATCGCCATGCGAAAAGTTAAAACGTGCGACATCCATGCCATTTAACGCCAACTCCTTCATAATCTCCCGGTTATCGGTGTTTGGTCCCATTGTGCAGACAATCTTTGTCTTTTTCATTCTGTCATTCCTCCTCATATTCTGTCATTTATCGAGATTTTTCCCATCAGTGAATCATTTATAACCTCTTTTGTATGCTTCATCCAACCTATTTAAATCCCCTGCTAAAAAAACAATCCACCGCTTGGTTCTATTTAGAATCTTTCAATTCTTCTTCGGTCACGTGTTTATGCGTATACAGATGATCCATGCAATATTCCAGATTTCCCGCACACTTCGAACAATAGCGGAATTCCAGGTTCGGATCATCCTTCTCGGTGCGTCCGCAGACTGCACATTTATGATGCGTCAGCGAAATTTTCTGAATCTGCGCTTTCTGCATCTCGTTTTTGAACTTCTGCTTGCGGACCGCCTCTTTCGGGCTGATCTTCCGGTAGTTACGCGTCATCAGGAAGAAAATGATAAAATTGAGCATCGAAACAACAATCTCAATTTTCGCGATAATGCCACCCGTTAAGAAACTGTAGACCAGAAGCGCTCCATACATCATTCCGAGGTATTTCGCCCGGATCGGAATAAAAATCAGAAGGAACTGCATCTCCGGGAAAGTGCAGGCAAACGCCAGAAACAGCGATTCATTTAAGTAATACGGGGACATCGGCACCGAAAAGCCGGTCACACCATACACCAGGAATGCCGCAATGATGTGTCCCAGCACGCCCATAAAGAAAAACATATTAAATCGGAAGGTTCCCCACACGCGCTCCAGCGTCGATCCAATCGAATAATAGAGATACATCGCGAGCAGCGCAAAGAGGACGCCCGACTGAGGCGGGCATACGAGAAAGGTCACGATTCTCCATACCTGTCCCCGCAGGATCGCCGCTGCATCAAGCGCCAGATACTGCACGTAAAAATACGGATTAAACAGGCTCATCACAAATCCAGCCGCATACATCATGATGATATAGTACATCAGATTCGGGATCGCAAACCGGCCGAATTTGCGCTCTAATTTTCTAAAAAAATTCATAATTCACATCCTTTGCCGTTTTCCTTTCATTATAGAGAGCGGCGGATTCTTTGTCAAATTATATTCTCGCTTCCACCACGTTATCTTACGGCACATTCGGTTCCAAAAGTGCCTGCCTGCGATCGGTAACGGCTGCATTCCAACTCAGAAAAAGCGGTATTTTCCACGCAGAAAATGCCTTTCCTTGTACAGGAACACCCTCCTCCCATTATGCGCGATATTAACAAATTTTGCACATTTTTAGCATCTTTTTAACGCACCCTACCGATTGTTTTCTTCCTTATTCTATGTTAAAGTATAGCCGAATACATGTGTAATACAAAGGAGGGAAGGGGCACTGCCCCGATTGTACATGAATTCCTGTAAAAAATTAGGAATCGACATCGGTTCCACAACGGTTAAAGTATCTATTATTGAAGACGGCGGTAAGCTTCTTTTCGCCGATTATAAACGTCATTTTGCAAACATACAGGAGACGCTCGCGGACCTGCTCCGTGAGGGTGAAGAGAAACTTGGCGCACTGACCGTTGAGCCGGTCATCACTGGTTCTGGCGGTTTAACACTTTCTAAGCATCTGGGCATTCCATTTGTCCAGGAGGTTGTGGCGGTTGCCACATCCCTGAAGGATTATGCCCCGCAGACCGACGTTGCCATCGAGCTTGGCGGCGAGGATGCGAAAATTATTTATTTTACCGGCGGCATCGACCAGCGTATGAACGGAATCTGCGCCGGAGGCACCGGCTCTTTTATTGATCAGATGGCTTCGCTGCTTCAGACGGACGCATCCGGTCTTAATGAGTACGCGAAAAATTACAAGGCAATCTATCCGATCGCGGCGCGCTGCGGCGTTTTCGCCAAGACGGATATCCAGCCTCTCATCAACGAAGGCGCAACCAAAGAGGATCTGTCCGCCTCCATTTTCCAGGCGGTTGTCAACCAGACCATCAGCGGTCTGGCATGCGGCAAGCCGATCCGCGGCAATGTTGCGTTTCTCGGTGGACCGCTTCATTTCCTCTCGGAGCTGCGCGCGGCATTTATCCGCACCCTGAATCTGGGGGCGGACCAGATCATTGCCCCGGATCACTCGCATCTGTTTGCGGCGATCGGCGCGGCGATGAACTCTGATCCGAAGACAACTGCCAGCCTGCACGATCTGATCGAACGGCTTTCCCACGGCATCAAGATGGATTTCGAGGTAAAGCGGATGGAACCCCTCTTTACTGATGAAGCTGACTATGAAAAATTCAGAACCCGCCATGCAAGTCATGACGTCAAAAAAGGTGATTTAGCGACCTACGAAGGCAACTGCTACCTCGGCATTGACGCCGGTTCCACCACAACCAAGGTGGCGCTTGTCGGCGAGGACGGCTCTCTTCTATACCGCTTCTACAGCAACAACAACGGCAGCCCGCTGGCGACGGCGATCCGCGCGATGCAGGAGATCCACGACCAGCTTCCTGAGAAAGCACAGATCGCTTATTCCTGCTCCACCGGTTACGGTGAAGCGCTCTTAAAATCTGCCCTGATGCTGGATGAGGGCGAGGTCGAGACGATCTCCCACTACTACGCAGCGGCGGCATTTGAGCCGGATGTAGACTGCATCCTTGATATCGGCGGTCAAGATATGAAATGCATCAAGATCAAGGACGGCACCGTAGACAGCGTACAGCTCAACGAAGCTTGTTCGTCCGGCTGCGGCTCCTTTATCGAGACATTTGCTAAATCCTTAAATTACAGCGTACAGGATTTTGCCAAGGAGGCACTCTTTGCCAAAAATCCGACCGACCTCGGTACCCGCTGTACTGTTTTCATGAACTCTAACGTCAAACAGGCGCAGAAAGAGGGCGCTTCCGTCGCAGATATTTCTGCCGGACTGGCTTACTCCGTCATCAAAAACGCCCTGTTTAAGGTTATCAAGATTACCAACGCCTCCGATCTCGGAAAACACGTGGTCGTACAGGGCGGTACCTTCTATAACGATGCGGTTCTCCGCAGTTTTGAGAAGATCTCCGGCTGTGAGGCAGTCCGCCCGGACATTGCCGGTATCATGGGTGCCTACGGCGCGGCTCTGATTGCCCGTGAGCGCTACGATGCTTCCAAGACGACCACGATGCTGCCGATCGACAAGATCTTAAGCCTGACCTACAAGACGACGATGGCACGCTGCCAGGGTTGTACAAACCACTGCGTCCTGACGATCAACCGTTTCGATGGCGGACGTCAGTTCGTGACCGGAAACCGCTGTGAGCGCGGACTGGGCGGCAACAAACAGAAAAAAGACATTCCGAACTTATTCGACTATAAATACCACCGTATGTTCGATTATGAACCGCTGACCGCCGATCTGGCGCCGCGCGGTACCGTCGGCATCCCACGTGTCCTGAATATGTATGAAAACTACCCGTTCTGGGCAGTCTTCTTCAGGGAACTGGGGTACCGCACCGTTCTGTCCCCGAAATCGACAAGACAGATCTACGAACTTGGTATTGAATCAATCCCGAGCGAATCCGAGTGCTACCCGGCAAAACTCGCGCACGGTCATATCGAATGGCTGATCCGCCAGGGACTGACCTACATTTTCTATCCGTGCGTTCCTTACGAGCGCAACGAAACCCCGGAAGCGGGAAATCACTACAACTGCCCGATGGTCACATCCTACGCGGAAAACATCAAAAACAACGTAGAATCCCTGACGGATCACAAGGTACATTTCCGGAATCCGTTTATGGCATTTACAAATGAGGAAATCCTGACAAAACGTCTGGTCGAAGAATTTACCAGGGATCAGTCGATCCCGGAGAAAGAGATCCGCGCCGCCGCTCACAAGGCATGGCAGGAACTCATCGCCTCCCGTCAGGATATGGAAAAGAAGGGCGAGGAAGTCATCGCCTGGTTAAAAGAAACCGGACACCACGGCATCGTGCTGGCAGGCAGACCGTACCATGTAGATCCGGAGATCAACCATGGCATTCCGGAACTCATCACTTCCTACGGTTTTGCCGTGCTGACCGAGGACTCCGTCTCCCATTTAGGACGCGTTGACCGTCCGCTGATCGTCACCGACCAGTGGATGTACCACTCCCGCCTCTACGAGGCAGCTTCCTATGTGAAGACACAGCCAAACCTGGATCTGATCCAGCTCAACTCCTTCGGATGCGGTCTGGACGCAGTTACTACTGATCAGGTCAATGATATTCTGACCCGCTCCGGCAAAATTTATACGCTGCTCAAGATCGACGAGGTCAACAACCTCGGCGCCGCACGTATCCGTGTGCGCTCCCTGATCGCCGCAATCCGTGTGCGCGAGATGCGCCACTACCATAAACCGATCGTTTCCAGCGCATACAGCCGTGTTTATTTCACGAAGGAAATGAAGAAAAACTACACAATCCTCTGCCCGCAGATGTCGCCGATCCATTTCGACCTCATCGAACCGGCAGTCCGAAGCTGTGGTTACAACCTGGAGGTACTGCAGAACTCCGACCGTACCGCTGTCGACACAGGACTTAAGTACGTCAACAACGACGCCTGCTACCCGTCCCTGATCGTGGTTGGTCAGATCATGGATGCGCTGCTCTCCGGCAAATACGACTTAGAGCACACAGCCGTTATCATGAGCCAGACCGGCGGCGGCTGCCGTGCTTCCAACTATATCGGCTTTATCCGCCGTGCCTTAGAGCGCGCCGGTATGCCGCAGATTCCGGTTATCTCGTTAAATGCCAACGGCATGGAGACGAATCCGGGCTTTAAAATCACCCTGCCGCTTCTTACCAAAGCAATGCAGGCGGTTGTCTACGGCGACCTCTTCATGCGTGTTCTCTATGCGACCCGCCCATACGAAGCAAAAGCCGGCTCCGCCAACGCCCTGCATGAGAAATGGAAAGCAATCTGCATCAAATCACTGCAGAAACGTTCTTTATCCATGGCAGAGTTTAACCGCAACATCCGCGGTATTGTTCATGACTTCGACGAACTTCCAAGACGCAATGTCCAAAAACCGAGGGTTGGCATTGTCGGCGAGATCCTGGTAAAATTCTCCCCGTTAGCAAACAACCACGTGGTAGAGCTTCTGGAAGCCGAGGGTGCCGAGGCTGTAATGCCGGATCTGCTTGATTTCCTGCTTTACTGCTTCTACAACAGCAACTTCAAAGCCGACAATCTGGGCGGCAAACGTTCCACCGCACACCTGTGCAACATGGGAATCTCCCTGCTGGAGTATTTCCGCCGCACCTGCCGCCGCGAACTGGAACGCAGCACACATTTCCTTCCGCCTGCACGGATTCAGGATCTGGCGTCGATGGCGAAGCATTACGTTTCCCTCGGCAATCAGACCGGCGAGGGATGGTTCCTGACCGGCGAGATGCTGGAACTGATTCACAGCGGCACGACGAACATCATCTGCACCCAGCCGTTCGGCTGCCTGCCGAACCACATCGTCGGAAAAGGCGTCATCAAGGAACTGCGCGCCAGCCATCCAGAGGCGAATATCATCGCCGTAGACTACGATCCGGGTGCCAGTGAAGTCAATCAGTTGAATCGTATCAAACTGATGCTTTCCACCGCACAGAAGAACCTGTCAGAAGGGAAAAAAGATTCGAGAATTGGATGATTTTGGATAAAATTTCCAGCTGACTTTTAAAGATGTCTGTGCTATAATAAATTTATATGGAGTTTAAGATAGGCTATGGATTCCATAGCCTATCTTCTATATAGGGGAACAAAAAGACAGACTAAAAGGAGATCTCAGGATGAAATCAAAATTATTCCTCTGCGCGGCTCTGGCTGCGGCTCTCTACGTGACGCCGTCTTATGCAGCTGATTATTCCGCACAGGTTGTGAGTTTTTCTCAGGAGGACCCGGACAACCTCTCCATCGAGCTGACCGGCTCCAAAGTAATTACCGACGATTTTTCATTCAAACTTCCATCCCAGGCATTTTCGAGACTCATCATGGTTCCGAGCGGGGATTCCTACGAGGTATATGAAAAAACAGCCTATGAAGCCAACGGAGGCGGACTTCTCTTCCGCATTCTCGCATTTGAGGACACGCATTACCGCGATTTAAACGGCTGCACCATCTTAGGCTTCTGCGGCAACAAGATCTTCATTCTGGATCCGCACTACGACGAGCAGTATGCCAGCGACAGCGAAGAATATACACAATGCAAAGAAATCGTGACCTCGATCAAGAAGAGTTTCATTTCCTATATCAAAGACGCCGGGACGGTTGAGTAGCATCGAATCGAATATAAATATGCAAAAAGAACGTCAAATTCTAAGTTTTTCGCTTGGGTTTGACGTTCTTTTTTACTTTAAACTCTTCTATTTTTGGCTCTTCTATTTTCGTCTTTGTGCCATAGAGGTCCCTTACAAGACCGCTGATGGTCGTGTACTGGCTTCTACGCAGGTAACGGACTGCCAGCATAGAAGAAACAACCGCGCCGATCGCCCATGCTGTATCATACCAGCCTGCCGACAGCCCCACGGTAAAAGCGTTCTCCGCGATACCGATCGTCGAAGCGCCGCCGATCGCCAGACCCGCGATACTAGCTGCCACGACAAACGCATTATTTTTTCCTTTATATAAAAGGAAGTTCTCTGAATCCTTTTTCTGGCTGTAAGACACATAGATACTGATGCCAAACAGCAGAAGCACCTATAAAATAACAATTAGCAGCGGAATATTCATTACTTCGCGCCTCCATTTTCCTCTGCCTCGCGGCAAATACGCTCGTAGGCTTCCTTTGTCTGCGGGAGCACGCTTCCGCCGTACGGAATTACATATACATCTTTTCCGTTAAAGTCTACCTCTGCCAGCAGATCCTTCATATCTTTAAACGATCTTACGCCCATATCCCGAACCAGCTCCGGCTCCATGGAAGACAGAAGCAGCGTCTTCGAACGACGGATGGACTCGCAGGCTGCGTAGAAAATATAGCCGCCGATGGTGAAAGACGCACGCAGTGCCTCATCCAGGCATCCCTTAGAGAGAGGCTTAATCCAGTCGAAGAAATCCCTGGAACCGCTTCCCTCCGGGCATTCCGCCAGCATAATGAGTGTACCGCCCTCTTTGACCGCTCTCGATGCGTTAAACAGCGTCTTGGTGGACTGATAAAAATTCAGATCTTTCGGGAAACCGCCGCAGCTTGCAATTACGACATCTGCCTGATAGTCGATCGGCAGTCCGTATCCCTTCTGTACATAACTGCAGCTTGCCTGCCATGCCTTGTCAAACTCACCACAGAATAAACCGCTGTGGCGGGAAGACGTATCTACCACGATATTGATACCGAATGTAACATGTACCATGGCACCTGCCTCGCGCATATCCAGGTTGATCGGGTTGTTCTCCACCAGACCGCTGCCGACACGCACATCCGTCATCGGTTTCTCCGGATCCAGCGCACGCTCATGGTTCATGCGGATCGTCTCACGGGAAGCAATACCTGGAACGATGCTCTTTCTTCCGCCGCCGTAGCCTGCCATCAGATGGTGCACCGTACCGCCGATGCAGATGACCTTTCTGCCGACTGCCAGCGGATTGACCGATACACGCGTTCCGAAGGACGTCGTACCGATGTATACCAGATCCGGCGCATCGCAGTCATGGTCAGTCACGCTCGCTACATGGTCGTAGACAAACTCGCTTGCAAGTTTTCTGCGGTCCTCCGCCGTATTCTTGCGGTGTGTTCCCAGTGCAACCACAACCGCAATCTGGTCATATCCCACGCCCATCTCATCGTGCAGATATTTTACCAGAAGCTCGCAAATCACGTCCTGACGCATCCAGAAACGCATCATATCACTGATCACGATCGTAACCGGATCGGTCGGTGCAATCAATTTCTTTAACGGCTTCGTGCCAATCACACCATCCGTCACACAATGCAGAAATTCTGCTTTTATATCTTCAATGACCCGCATTTTATTTTCATACAGGTATTTTACACTCTTCGCACCGTCAATCTCAAAATCGACCGCCGACGTTCCGTACTTTAAATGTACTTGCTCCATTGTCTTTCTCCTTCACATTTCCTCATCTGCGTTAAACGTTTGCACTTTAAACCACTAAAGTATATAATAAAGCACCTGTTTTGTCAAGTCTTTCACAAAACAGGTGCTTTATTTTTATAATTTATATGATATTTTTCAATCTTCCCTGTACGCCGCATACATCTGCGTCGTCGCCATATCCGAATGTCCAAGAATCGTCTGAACCGCCCGCATGTCTGCACCTCTCGCAATCAGGTGCGCCGCAAAGGAATGGCGCAGCGTGTGCGGCGTGATATCTTCCTCAATCCCGGCTTTCTCGCCGTAATATTTGATAATCTTCCAGAATCCCTGCCGGCTCATCGCGCCGCCTGTACAGTTGACAAAGAAATAGTCCGATCCCTTTCCACGCAGCAGCTCGTTTCTCGCATGTTCCAAATACTCCTCCAGCGCTGCTTTCGCCGAACGTCCAAATGGGATCGTCCGCTCTCTCTCCCCGTCGCGACAGACCAGAAATCCAATGTTCATATTGATATCTTCCATCTGGATCCCTATAAGCTCTGACACCCGGATTCCGGTCGCATATAAAAGAGCCAGCATCGCCTTGTCCCGAATCTCCTTCGGTGTCTGCCCGGATGGCTGTGCCAGAAGCGCTGATACCTGATCGACACTCAGGACCACCGGCGCCTTTTTCTCCACTTTCGGCGCATGCAGACTTTCCGCCGGGTTCCGCCGGATGCATGCCTGCATACATTCATAATTAAAAAACGCTTTCATCGCCGCCATCATCCGTGAAATGGTGGTAGCCGCCTTTCCCTGCTCTTCCATATGAAGAATATATCCATGCAGGCTGGTCTTTGTCACCTTCGCCGCCTCCCGGATCTCTTTCTCCTCCAGATAAGTAATCATCTGCATCAGATCTCTCCGATATGACTGTACGGTATTTTCCGATGCCTGTTTTACCTCCCGCAGGTACTGTTCAAATCTGTCTACTTCCCCTCTCATACTTCCCCAATCTATTCTCGTAACCATTTCCGCCATTCTTTTATTCACGGCATTTTCTGCCAACCCCCCAGCCTGCAGGACAAATATCGTTCCGCGGTAATCCTATCGATTTCTCCATCCGAACCATCCATTCTCCTGAGGTTTTCTCACCCTATCTGCAACTTACCTTCTTCTCCACAAACAGGGCTTTTATCGTCCGCAGGTATCATTATATCTACATTTTCCCATAAAATCAAACATAATTTTCCCCACTTTTCCTACATTTTTCGACTGATTTACATAAAAATACAACATATGGTGCGTCCACTTTTTCCACCCCCATATGTTGTAAATTTTGAATTATATTTTTATTCGGACAGCCCCATTAAAATGGGCAGTGTGAGATCAGTAATGATACAAAACCAGGATTCAGCCACACTTCCAGCGCTGTTCCCATCCCCAGCACCAATAAAAGGATTAAAAATCCAGCCGTCCGTATCCGCCTCTCCTTTGCAAGCGCCCAGGAAAGAAGCAGCCAGAACACAGGAATATAAAACACCACCTGTGGAAATAACGTTGCCACAAATACAGGCAGTCCCCAAAAACCGCCCCAGCCAGTAAATCCTGCCAGCAGCCATGCCTGCTCCAGACCTAAGACGAGACAAGCCCCCCACGCAGCCAGGCATGCGACCGGCGTCATACCTGCCAGCCACAGCACCAGCGCCATCCCTGACCGCTGCAGCCAAACCTGAAAAAACAAAGTTCCCCGGCTGGCTGCCTTCATTCCGGCGTTTAGATGCCACCCGGCACCCGATGGATCTCCTATTTCTTGTCCAAGCCTCGCTGCCAGCACACTTTCCAGCCCGGCATGTCCGCTCCCGGACGAAATTTGAAAACAAACGGCTGCTATCGTCCCCAATACAATCCCAAGGATCCAAAAAAACACTGATACATCCCAGGTACTTAAAGCCGGAAGCCGGAATCTCCTTTTCACATGCAATCCCTGCCTATTCCTTTGTTACCTTATCTGTATTCAGTGTTTTTTATAATATGCCTTTATATCTGCCTCTATATGCTGTTAGCTTCATGCGTCTTTCAGCATTTAATCCATATATTTATTTCATCACAGATGCTTACAGTGCTTCGCTGATCCTTATTTTTACTTCTGTCCTGCTTTGCAGGCATACGCCAGAATCGCGGACACAGTCTTTCCATCCGTCAGTTCTCCTGCGTAGATCCGTTTCAAAAGGTCGGAAAGTTCCCACGCCTCTACCTCAATCTCCTCGTCCGGGTCAAGATGCTGATGGGTTTTCTTGAGATCGCGTGCCAGAAAAATATCCAGCGCCTCATCACAGAACGCGATCGTTGTGTTGACGCTCATCAGATATTCCAGATGGTCACAACGGTAGCCCGTCTCCTCCTCCAGCTCGCGGTACGCGCAGTCAATCTTCGCCTCATCCGGCGAATCCAGCTTACCAGCCGGAATCTCCAGTGTATAGCGGTCCAGCGCATTGCGGTACTGACGCACCATGAGAATCTTTCCATCCTCCGTAACCGGAAGCACCGCTGCCGCGCCGTCATGATGGATAAAATCCCATTTTGCCTGATGTCCGTTTACCTCGACGGTATCTTCGTACATTTTCAAGATGGTTCCCTGATATTTTAACTCTCGTTTCAGACGTTTGACCGGCACGGGCTCCAGCGATGCCTGCTTTTCTACTTTCTGTTCCATATTTCCTCACCCTTATGTCCAGGTTCCTTCTGGGTTCTTTTTCAACATTTTTTTCACTATTTCAGGTCGATACACTTCTCATAGCATGCGTCACACGCCTTGATAACCGCGTTCCGCAAACCATACTCCTCCAGGACACTGACCGCGTAGATCGTCGTGCCGCCCGGCGAACAGACATCATCCTTGAGTGCGCCCGGGTGTTTGCCGGTCTCGAGTACCATCTTTGCACTGCCGACAACGCCCTGCGCCGCCATCCGGTAAGCCACATCGCGCGGCATGCCGTACTTAACGCCCGCATCTGCCAGCGCCTCAATGAACATATAGATGTATGCCGGTGCACTGGAACTGATACATACAACCGCATTCATCATATATTCCGGAACGATCTCCATCATACCAAAAGATTCAAAGAAATTGCTGATCATCTGCTTTTCTGTCTCTTCAAACAGCTTCTTGTCGTAGCAGACACCTGTCATACCCTCGCCGATCAGCGCCGGCGTGTTCGGCATCGCACGCACGATACGGCGGTCACCGCCCAGCTTCTCGTTGACACTGTCAATCGTGATACCCGGTGCAATCGAAATAATAATATTTTCTTTCGTTACATGGTCCTTGATATCTGCCAGTACATTGTCATAAAACTGCGGCTTTATAGCTAATACGATATATTTTGCATTTTCCGCACAATCCTGGTTTGTGTCAACCGCCTTGACACCTGTCTCTTTCTCTATCTGTGCCACTCTCCGGCGGTTCAGATCCGTAAAAGTGATGTCTTCCGTTTTATATTTGTTCAGCAGGCTTCGCATGATCGCATAGCCGATATTTCCCATTCCGATAAAACCAATTTTCGCCATAATCTTTGTCTCCCTCCATCTGCCATCCGGCACTTCCCTGCCGGATGATCCTCCATTTGTTGTCTGACTGCAGCTGCTCTTTCCAACAGCCACATCTGGCTTTCTATTCAGCATCTTGGTAACGGTTCAATCTTCTTACCATTACGCCACAATAAATGCATGAAGCTGCTAAATAATCACTATTTTTCAACTCTATCATGCTATAATACTCGTCTTTTGGACAGTTTGCAAGCAAAATTTCTCCGCCTGCCTTCACGCTCACGACCCTTTATTTTACCCTGCTCATGCAAATTTTCAGTCTGTCCGAAAAACAGAGTTTCCGTTTTCCGCTTCATGAAAAAAACCTGTATTTTTCTGTTTTTCTTTCTCTCTCAAAAAAGATGTAAAGAATGTGCCTTGGCACATTCGGGCGTCTCGCGCGGTCGCTTGCGACATGTTTCTTCTTCGCGCGAGTGCGCATCCTCGCGGAGCGTTTTTTTGTTTCATAGGACGCAATTCCCCATGAAACAAAAAAGTCTTATGAATGTAATGTATCTTCATCCATAAGACTTTTATTTTCATGCTCAAGTTTACTCCATGCAGCCCTGCTGCCGGGTTTTATTTGGCGTACTCGGTAACTCTCGATTCACGGATTACATTGACCTTGATCTGTCCCGGATACTGTAACTCTTCCTGAATCCGCTTTGAAATCTCTCTCGCCATCAGAACCATATCATCGTCGCTGACCTGTTCCGGTACAACCATGATACGCACCTCACGACCTGCCTGAATTGCGTAGGATTTATCAACACCCTTATAGGAGTTCGTGATATCCTCCAGCTGTTTCAGACGGTTGGTATATGTTTCCAGAGTCTCTCGTCTCGCACCTGGACGTGCCGCTGAAATCGTATCAGCTGCCTGTACCAGACATGCAATCAAGCTCTGTGGCTCTACATCGCCGTGATGGGCTTCCACTGCATTGATAACGGTTGCGGACTCTTTGTACTTCTTACAGAGCGCCACACCCAGTTCTACGTGGGTTCCCTCCTGCTCGTGATCGACTGCCTTTCCAATATCATGTAATAAACCTGCACGTTTGGCGGTCCGTACATCGACGCCCACCTCAGCCGCCAGAAGTCCGGCTAACTGTGCAACCTCAATCGAATGCTTCAATGCATTCTGACCGTAACTTGTCCGGAATTTCATCTTACCAAGCAGCTTGACAAGTTCCGGATGGATACCATGAATGCCAACTTCCAGAAGAGCCGCTTCGCCCTCCTCGCGCATCATGTTTTCCACTTCTTTCTGTGCCTTCTCTACCATCTCTTCGATTCTGGCTGGATGAATCCGTCCATCCACAATCAGACGTTCCAGTGCAATACGCGCTACCTCTCTCCGGATTGGATCGAAGCCAGACAGGACAACTGCCTCCGGCGTATCGTCGATGATCAGTTCCACGCCCGTCAGAGTCTCCAGTGTACGAATATTTCTTCCCTCACGTCCGATAATTCGTCCCTTCATCTCATCATTCGGAAGCTGTACGACTGATACGGTTGTCTCAGCCACATGATCCGCAGCACAGCGCTGAATCGCTGTCACCACATAATCCTTGGCTTTCTTCTCTGCTTCCTCTTTCGCTTTCGCCTCGAGATCTTTGATCAGCTTCGCCGTATCATGCTTTACATCTTCTTCCACGGAACGCAGCAGATATTCCTTTGCCTGTTCAGAGGTTAAACCGGAGATCTTCTCCAGTTCCAGCATACCTTTCTCATAGAGAGCCTCTGCCTCCGCAGTCTTTCTCTTAAGTGCCTCCTCCTTGACATTCATACCCGCTTCACGCTTTTCCATCGCTTCTGCTTTTTTGTCCAGGTTTTCTTCTTTGCTCAGTACACGTCTTTCATAGCGCTGAAGCTCAGCTCTTCTTTCCTTTGTTTCTTTCTCAAGCTCATTCTTTGTCTTTAACGACTCTTCCTTCGCTTCAAGGAGAGCTTCTCGCTTCTTTGTCTCAGCAATTTTCAATGCTTCATCTATTATTTCCCTGGATCGTTCTTCTGCGCTTCCAATCTTCGCCTCATATGTCTTCTGGCGATGCTGGTTCGCAACGACCCAAGTAATAGCTGCTACAATAACACCTGTAACGATAACCGCAATTATTACTTGTGACACAGGAGCACCTCCTTATTTAGTTTTCATTGTACGAAAATACAATACTATAATTTTAAACGGTTTTATACAGTATGTCAAGCAGAATAAGCGCTTCCTAACCAGCTTCCTGGGACACCTTTAGACAGCGTTCTGTTCTGTTTTATAATACATTTGCACGTTCACAATCATGAAACAGAATCCATTCAAAATTATCTTTGGTAAATGACTCTGCGCCTGAAAGTCAACTAAGTGCATCCTCCTGCTCCTTCATCTCTCTCCGGATATCTTCCCATGAAAATCCCCGCCTCATCAGATAGGCAATGATCTTTTTTTCCTCCTCCGGCGCTGTCTCTCCCGCCCTGTAATGCTTCTTCTCAAGCAAGACGCGGATTGCCTCGCCCGAATCATGTTCTGTCTCTTCCAGCTGCTCCCGGATGATCTCGCGCGATATGCCTTTTCGCTGCAGGTAAAGCTTCAATTCCGCCTGGCTTTTCCGCTTTCCATGAACCTGCAGGTAATTCGCCGCATATCTGGCATCGTCCACAAAATGATATTCCTGCAAAAATCCAATCGTCTCCTGCACGATCGAATCCGGATACCCTTCCTGGAAAAGGCGGCGGCACATTTCTCCTTCCGTCCGGTCCTGCACCTTCAAAAGATTCAGCGCCCGCTCATGTGCCCGGCGGCTTAAAAGATCCAAAAGCTCCCTCTCCGTTCTTTCTTCCAAAACCGCGCCCTCACAGACACCGTATTTTTCTAATTCCCCATTATATAAAAGAAAGGCAAAGTCCTCATCCGTGAAAACTTTGCACTTTCTCTTATCCAGGGATTCTACGCGTTCAATCCGCATATACAGCCCCTTTTCATAGCTACAGTTCACACGTTGCCAGCTGTAACTTTTCCTGTTACTGTTCACACATATGTGCCCTGTAACAGGATTTTACTCTATTTTTCGTCCTCTGCGTCCACTCCTACCGGCGGAAGCTCCGTCGGTGCTTCCTTGGACGCCTCCGGCATCATCGTGTCTTCGGAAAGTCCGTATTTGACACGTACCTTGTTCTCAATCTCAAGGCAGATTTCCGGATTTGCTGCCAGGAAATTCTTCGCGTTCTCGCGTCCCTGACCGATCTTGCTGCCCTCATAAGCATACCAGGCGCCGCTCTTCTCCACGATGTTCTCCTTCGCCGCCAGATCCAGGATATCGCCCTCACGGGAAATACCTTTTCCGAACATGATATCAAACTCTGCCTCACGGAATGGCGGAGCAATCTTGTTCTTCACAACCTTGATGCGGACACGGTTTCCAATTACTTCGCCGCCCTGCTTCAGAGACTCAATCCGGCGGACATCCATGCGGACAGAAGAATAGAACTTGAGTGCCCGTCCACCGGTCGTAACCTCCGGGTTTCCGAACATGATACCAACCTTCTCACGCAGCTGGTTGATAAAAATAACGATACAATTTGAACGGCTGATTGCTGCGGTCAGCTTTCTGAGTGCCTGCGACATCAGACGTGCCTGCAGACCTACGTGGGAATCACCCATCTCGCCGTCAATCTCTGCCTTCGGAACCAGTGCGGCAACCGAGTCCACAATCACGATATCGATCGCACCGGAGCGCACCATCGTCTCGGTAATCTCAAGAGCCTGCTCGCCGTTGTCCGGCTGGGAGATATACAGATTATCGATATCAACACCGATCTTCTTCGCATATGCCGGATCGAGTGCGTGCTCTGCATCGATAAATCCAGCGATACCGCCTCTCTTCTGTACTTCTGCCACCATATGCAGGGCAACCGTCGTCTTACCACTGGACTCAGGTCCGTATACCTCGATGATTCGTCCCTTCGGAACACCGCCCAGTCCCAGTGCAATATCCAGGCTCAGGGAGCCGGTCGGAATCGTCTCTATATTCATATTCGCACCAGAATCACCCAGCTTCATCACTGAGCCTTTTCCGTATGCTTTCTCAATCTGTGTCAACGCAGCATCCAATGCTTTCAGCTTGTCTTCTTTATTCATCTTTCCCTCCAAAACGCCGCTCCGCGGCCAATCACGAACAAATGTTCTAAACTTAGTTCTATCATAGCGGATCCGGCTGTAAATGTCAACTGTTTTCTTTTGGTTTTCCCCCGGACGCACTGCAGGATGCTGCCGGATCTATAACCTGATTCTGCGATTCAAAGTATCTACAATTATATCATTTTCCGGCTGGTTCTGTCTATTATTTTGCTGAGAAAAGCTGCTACCCGAACTGTGTCGTACGGAATTTTCAGTTCAGAAAATTCCGTACGATACAGTTACGCTGCCACCATTACTGTTCACACAAAACCTTCCGTTGCAAAAATGTCTGCCTGTACACGTCATCTGGCACCGCCCCGCTTCTACTCTAACAGCCGCCCGATATCCAGCGCTCCCCAGCCCTGCTGGTTGCGCGGCAGCCCCAGATCCACTGCCCGCTCTTTAAAGCGAAGCTTCACATCCCGGTTCGTCATGTCCGGGTTCTGCTCCAGCAAAAGCGCCGCCGCCCCCGCGACAAGCGGCGTAGACATGGACGTCCCGCTTTTAAAACGGTACCCGTTCCGCCGCAGGTTACAGCTCACAATCCGTGATCCAGGCGCCACAATGTCCGGCTTGCAGATACAGGCGTCCGTCGGACCCCGCCCCGAATAGTCCACCATCCGGCTGCCTGCCACCTCTACCTCCCGGTCATCATCCGCACATCCCACCGTGATGACCTTCCGGCTGATCCCCGGCGTTGTGATCGTGTGCGCGGCTGGACCATTATTTCCCGCTGCCACCACGACCACATACCCGGCATCCCACGCCGCATCGACACCGCGCACCAACGCCGAATCTTCGCTCATTCCCTTCGGTGTAAAGGAGCCAACCGATATATTGATAATCCGGATCCCGTACTGGCTGCCATTCTGGCGCACCCAGCGAAGCCCTGCCAGCACATCCGATACATACCCATTTCCCCTCTGATCCAGCACTTTCAGGCAGACCAGCTGCGCCCCTGGCGCCACACCCTGATAGCGTCCCGCCGACGCCGTGCCGCTGCCGGCAATCATCCCTGCCACATGCGTTCCATGCCCATTGTCATCATACGGCTGCTGTTTTTTCTTAAGGAAATCCCGAAATCCGTAAACGCAATTTTCCAAATCCGGATGCAGAAATACCCCTGTGTCCAGGATCGCCACCCCGACGCCTTTTCCTGTCAGTCCTCGTCTGTACGCCTCATTGCAATGAATCCATTCTCTCGCCCGGTTCACAGGAAAAAGCCCCCATATTCTTCCCTTACTGTTAGAATATGGGGGCTTTCGCCGTATGTGAATGCAGCCTGTTATTTGTGGAAGCTGTAATAGACGGTTCCGCCTGCCAGTCCACCACGGAACTGCGCCAGCTCACTGACCGTCACCAGCTGATAGCCGCGCTCCACAAGCGCCGGAATGATCGTGACTGCCGCGTCACCGGAAGCATTGTAAAGCTCATGCATCAGAACCACCGAGCCATCTTTTACCTGGTTTAACACGGTCTGCACCGATGAAGCCGCATTGCGTGTCTTCCAGTCCAGCGTATCCACATTCCAGAGTACGATCGGCTGGCTGATATTGGCAAGCACAGTGCTGTTTTTTCCACCGCCCGGAAGACGGACTGTTTTCGGTGCCTCGCCTGTGATCGCGGCAACCGCCTGATTGCAGGCCTCCACCTGCTGACGAATCTCCTGTGCGCCTAACTTCTGGAGATACTTGTGATCCTGCATGTGATTTCCAATCTCATGCCCATTGGCATACATCCGCTGAATCTCACTCTTATAGGAATTCACACGGTTTCCGACCACATAAAAGGTCACACGGCCGCCGTACTGCTCCGCGCAGTCCATGATGCGGTTTCCAACCGGGGCATACGGACCATCATCAAAGGTCAGTGCCACCATCGGTGCATTCGGATCGATATAACGACCGCCGCTGGCTACCATTCCATCCGGAACCTGGCTGTCCCCCTGCTCCGTTCCCTGTGTCTCAGAAGCAGTCTGTCCGTTATTTCCTGTCTCCTGGTTCTCTGTTGTCTGCTGTCCTTCCGCTGCGCCAGCATGATTCTCGCTGCCAGCAGCCGTCTGTGCATCCCCCGCCTCATTCTGGGAACCGGACGCCTGCTCTCGCCTCTGAATCAGCTCCATATCCGATGCCGGTCCGGACGGCACATCATCCGCATACGCCGCAAACGACGCCCCTACCGTACAGACCGCCGTAAGTAACAGTGCTGCTGCTCTCATTTTCCATGTTTTTCTCATACCGCTCCAAAACCTCCAAATTGTTTTCTTTTTCTTCTGCCATTCCGATGCAATCCGGAACAGCCGACCATGTGACATACTCACGTACAATGGTTTTATTATATCACACTCTTCCTTTATTAAGAACACTTCGTCCCATTTTACTTCTTACATTTTTCTGACAAGGTTAGTGTTCACGCATACGTGCCCAGTAACGGAATTTGCCGTGGCTTCGCATTTAAATACGGCAAATTCCTGCTGCCGCCACGTTCTCTTATGACGCTTTCGATCCCAAATGTGCCTGTAAACAGTTCCAAAGAATATTCATAAGTATTTTTAATAAATATTTCATATTGTGTAATACACCTAATATATGATATGATAAAAATGATGTCGTTACGCATCACAACGCGTGCAACGTAACACATGGAGTTTATTGACAAAAGAGTTGAAAGGAAGTAACAAATGGGCGGATTTTTTGGTGTCACATCAAAAACAAACTGTACACTGGATCTTTTTTTTGGTACGGACTATCATTCCCATCTGGGAACACGACGCGGTGGTATGGCGGTTTATGGAGAAAACGGTTTCAGCCGTTCTATCCACAATATCGAGAATTCCCCGTTCCGTACAAAATTTGAGCACGATGTCGATGAAATGCAGGGTAACATGGGCATCGGCTGTATCTCAGATATGGAACCGCAGCCTCTGTTAATTCAGTCGCACTTAGGAAGCTATGCCATCACCACAGTCGGCAAGATCAATAATGAAAAAGAGCTGATTCAGGAAGCATTTAAGAAAGGGCATATTCATTTCATGGAAATGAGCGGCGGCAAGATCAATGCAACCGAGCTGGTCGGCGCCATCATCAGTCAGGCAGATTCCCTTGTTGAAGGTCTGAAACTGGCACAGGAAAAAATCAAGGGTTCCATGACCATTCTCCTGCTGACCCCGGAGGGCATCTATATCTCCCGTGACCGCCTCGGACGTACCCCGGCGATCATCGGACGCAAAGATGGTGCGTTCTGTGTTTCCTTTGAAAGCTTTGCATACATCAACCTTGGATACACGGACTACAAAGAACTGGGACCGGGCGAGATCGTCCGCATGAACGCCGACGGCGTAGAGGTACTCAGCCCGGCTCGCAAGGAAATGAAAATCTGTTCTTTCTTGTGGGTTTACTACGGTTATCCGACCTCCTGCTACGAAGGAATCAACGTCGAGGAAATGCGGTACCACTGCGGTCGTATGCTTGCCAAACGCGATCAGTCCGACGCCGATCTGGTAGCCGGAATCCCAGATTCCGGTATCGCGCATGCAGTCGGCTACGCCAATGAATCCGGCATTCCATTTGCCCGTCCATTCATTAAATATACCCCAACCTGGCCGCGTTCCTTCATGCCGACCACCCAGAGCCAGAGAAACCTGATCGCACGTATGAAGCTGATCCCGGTAGACGCCCTGATCCGCGACAAGAGCCTGCTCTTAATCGACGATTCCATCGTCCGCGGCACCCAGCTCGGCGAAACAACCGAATTCCTGTATCAGAGCGGTGCCAAAGCAGTACATATCCGTCCGGCTTGTCCGCCGCTGCTGTTTGGATGTAAATATCTGAACTTCTCCCGCTCCAATTCCGAGCTGGATCTCATCACACGCCGCATCATCCGCGACCGTGAGGGCGACAATGTTTCCCCGGAGCTTCTGGATGATTACGCAAACCCAGACAGCCAGAATTATAAGGAAATGGTCGAAGAAATCCGTAAACGCTTAAACTTTACCTCCCTGCAGTTCCACCGCCTCGACGATTTAATCGAATCGATTGGTCTGGAACCGTGCAAGCTGTGTACATATTGCTGGAACGGAAAAGAATAATGTTGTAGAATACGTTTCTATGATAACCAAAATGGCAGCCCATCAATTTCTGCTGATGAGCTGCCATCTTTATTCTGTTAATTCTCTGCCAATCGTTTTGTTACTGTACACGCATACGTGCCCAGTAACGGAATTTGCCGTGGCTTCGCATTTAAATACGGCAAATTCCTGCTGCCACCACGTTTTCTTACGGCACTTTCGGTTCCAAAAGTGCCTACCCGTGTACAGTAACATCGTTTTATCAGCACCGTGCCTTTATGGTTTATACAAGCACACCGCCAATACCCACATCACTTCTGCCCTGTCACCATCATATAACGGTTATGTGCGTCCTTCAGACAGGCAATGAGCGGCTTCTGAGTCAGTGCAAAATACCTTTCCCGGATACTCTGCTGCATCTCGTCCAAATCCGTTTTCAAACTCTTTCCAAGCAGCATCGACACAACAAAATTGCGCGTCACCGACAAAATCGTATTGCACTCCAGATCAAGAATCTTTCCCGTCGCCCGTTCTACCACAAAACTCACATAAAACTCGCCGTGCAGGCTGTAAATCGCGTCCTCCTTGCTCGGTTTCGCCTGACCGACCACCAGAATGGTATCATCCTTATACATTATATCGTTTCCCCTTTTCTTCGGAACTTTTCTAAATAAGAACAGCTCCTTCCATATGCTGTTTTTATGATACCATTTTCTTAAGAAAGGTACAAGTTACGCTTCCTCGGAACCGTATAAAATATCGTGGATTTCCTGTTCACTTTTGCCTGTTTTTTCAGCAATCATTGATTCTGGCTCACCATTCATGAAGAGACGGAAAATCGTTCTGGTTTGCTGTACGCCCTCTTGCATTCCTTGTTGCATTCCTTGTTGTATTCCTTGACGCATTCCTTTCTCCATCCCTTCTTTCCAGCCTCGTTCCATCCATCTTTCCGCCAATCCTTCACCCAAATTACACATCTGATTCAGCCTCCCTTCCAGTTCTTCTGTCATTGTAATCTGATATTCTGTCTGTAATATATTTCTTCTCTCTGATAATGATATCCCATCCGCAAATAATGTTTCCAACAGCCGGTGCAGCCGAACTTCCTCCCGTTGTCCTGTCATTTTATCTGACAAACATACAAATATGCACCGGAACAAATCATATCTTCCCAGCTCTCCATGTGTCCCAACCATATTATTCTGCTTCACCGCAAACTCTGTGATTGTATTTTCGATTTTCCTCGGAACCCGCATACAAATCCAGATGGAATATACCTTTTTAATCTGGTTATAATTCTCCCCAGTAAATTCCACGCCCATCTGGGACGAAATCATCCGCGCTACATAATAAATCCCTCTCGTAACCAGATCATATCCCGGATAAAACGATTTCTGTGCCTCGATTCCAATCACAATCCCGACATTTTCATCCACTTTCGGATTTCTCACATAAAATCGGATATCATAGAACACAACCTGCTCATATGGAACCCTGTCTTCCGTGCTGATGCCACGGATATGCGGCGAATTCGTCATTCCCGGTTCAACCGGAACCGATGATATCTCCGGCTCCCCCTCTATGTATCCTAAAATCACCTGTGGATCCATGTTGGCAAATTCTTCCACACAGCCCGCCAGTATATGCGCCAGAATAATTTTCTCGCCTAACAGCATCTTGGCATTCGCATCATAACGCGCCTCTGGTCCTGCTGCCAGCATCTGGCGGTCAATACGTCCTAACATATTGTATCCTCCGTATTCACATTTACATTATATCACATTGAAATTTGTACGAACAATCCTTCTTTTGATTGTTTTTAGAGATTATTAGAATTTTGAAAATTTGAATTCAAATTTAGATGCAAAGAATCTTTTTATGCCGTGAAGGCGTAGATTTTAGATTTGATATGATTGATGCTTTGCTGTGTCTTATCGTATCATAGTGGGGTTAGAAATGCAATTCTTTTTATCTTTGCCCGAAAAAATCTTCGGGCAGAAATATCACGTAGAAGAAACTTTCTACCATTCTTCCCACATTTCACCTGTCTGAATATTTACATATACGGTACCACTATATAAATTGGCTGCTACATCTCTCCCCTCTTTTATTCGCTCTGCCGCTTCTTGATCGGACATCTGCCAACGCACTATAAATTCATAACAGCCATTCTTTATTTTGGCTTCCTCGTTAAAAATAACAAATGTTCCATCTGCATCTGGATATAAAGCATAGTGGTAATTCAATGCCATCTGACTGGCTTCCTCTAACGTATAGTAGCCTCTTCCTTTCGTCTGAACCACACCATTCACCACCCATGCACCGTCTCCATTGACCTGATAGCCATCCAGTGTAACTGTATTCGACAGCATATAACCATTTCCATTAAAATAATAGCATTCCGAAATTCCATCCTGATTGCCATCCAGCCATTGCCAACAATTGACCGGATACGAACCATCATCATTCTGCCACCAATATCCCTTGCCGTCATTTTTCCAACTTTCAGCAAACGCCATGATATTCGTTCCGAGTACCATCGTCATTAACGCCATTCCAAATGCAATCGTTTTCTTTTTCATCTTGCTTCCTCCTTCTCCTTACCACATGTACCGAACTAATGCCACTCCAGCTCCTAATGCGATACAGCATCCAAAACTAAAATATGAGCTTTCATTCTCTGCCTGATACATATAAAATTTTCGGATATAAATCATATTTATCAGATACGTCCACAGATTTTTAAACATCTTCCAGCCACTTTTTCTCATCAGCATAACCAAAAAAGCAGTCAGACCACCGATAAGAATCGAAGCAATCATCGTCTCCAGTGAAAAACGCCAGCCGCCGAATGCGCCAATTGCCATATAGAGTTTTACATCACCCGCTTTTAATCCTCCGATAGCAAATAACACAAACGCCAAGAATCCTACTCCAATTCCTGCCAAACTATTAACTCCATTCCCTACGCCTCCAAAAATAAAGTTTAAAATTATACCTAAAAGCATTCCTGGAACCGTCAGCCTGTTCGGGATTTTATGTGTTTTTAAATCTACTCCCCCGCCTACGCATGCTAATACAACTGCCGCTGTCTTTAAGAAAATTCCACTCGTCATTTTCCTTTTCTTACCTTCACTGCCACTTTCCACTATTTCATGATTTCTACCACAATATCTGACACATTATCTTTCGCCATACCCGGTTCAATCATTTTTCTTAATAATTCAGCCCTTTCCTGAGGTTTTAATTCTCCCTGTGTTAAGGTACAGAATATTTTTTCTTCACTCAATACATTGTAAAGACCATCACTGCAAAGTAAAAAACTGTCATTTGACTTTACTTTTCCTTCTGTGTAAAAGTTTTTAGGAATTTCAAACATTCCAATACACATTGTCAATATATGGTTCTGTTTCGAATGCTTCGCCTGCGCTTCTGTCAATTTTCCCTCTCGGACCAACTGGGCTGCCATCGACTGATCTTCCGTCAATCTCCTTAACCGCCCATCCTGAACGATATAAACACGGCTGTCCCCCATATTGACAATATAATAGTCATCCCCGTATACAAAAAGGATCGAAATGGTAGAACCTGAGCGGCAGTTTTCCCGCTTTCGAAATGCCAGAACCGCCTGGTTTATATCCCATATTTCCTGTTCCAGCAGCTCCCGGATTTCTTCTTTCTCGCACTTCCCGGCATGTGCCATCTGTGGGAAATCCTCTTCCCACCATTTCAAAAATTCATCCGTAATATATGTACTGACCGACGAACCATACTCCAGACCGCCCATACCGTCCGCCAGCACGAAAAGCCCCGCTTCTTTTCCTTCTACTTCTCCACTTAATGCCAATACACGGTCCTGGTTTTCTGTGCGGACATCGCCCCGGTCACTACAGCATCCATAGGTTATCCTCATGTTCTCCATCCCTCCTTTCCTGAAATATACTACTTTTACCTGGAACTACACCGAAGTGTAAATTCACTGTCAGCCATAGAAACTCTGTCTCTATCATTCAATGGATATTCCACATTGCTTCCCAGTCTTTGCGGATTTCCATTTATATAGGTTCCGTTTTTAGAGTTCAAATCTTTTACAAAAACCTTTCCATCCCTCACAATAAATTCGGCATGTATTTTTCCAACTCTGGGATTCGTAACAGCAAAATCCACCTGGCTACGAAGCCTTCCAATTAACGTACTTGCGCGTTCCAGGGGCACTCTCGTCAGCACTCCATTTTCATAATATTCCAGATAAACCGGCATATCAGAGCCTTCATCTCCCGCCAGCTGCGTTTCATCCATTTCTGACGAATCTGCCGCGTAAACATTCTCTGTTCTTCCCATCATACGTTCTGGTACTACCGGTGCCGCTGGCATTGGAATTGGTTGCGGGGCTGCCATCGGAATCGATGAAACCGGCTGTGCGCTTTGGGATATCACTGGACGTTCCTGCACAGATGCCTCTGGCGCTGCCGGACGGCTGAACGACGGCTGATTCTGATTTGGTACCTGTGGCTTCTGTCCTGGAACTGCTGGTCTTTTCCCATTCTGACCTGCCTGTTTTACTGCCTTTTTATCCTTTTTCCCAGAGGAAGAAGATCCGCCTTTCTTTTTAGAGTTGACAAAAACCTCACGGTATAAAATGACTTCAAATAAAACAATCAGAATCACTGCTGCCAGTATATTATTTACCGCAACTGCACCAGTCTCTCCATCTACGAAAAATCCGAACGAAATCATCGCTGCCACTGCAACCATAACAATCGCCTGTGGAAGCAAAAATTTCTTCTTTGCCTTTTCCGCATCAAAACTTTCGTCCACCGCCGGATTGGAAACTTTTTTCTCTTTCTTAACCGGTTTTTCTTTCTTTTTTGCATTTTTTTTGGCTACTCTAGTTTCTTTTTTAGACTGCGGTGGCAGCGGTTTTCCCGGCGTTTCCGGGCGCTCTGTCTTGACACCCATTTCTCCCGTAGCCTGCGCCCCTATGTTCTCTCCGATAAAATTTCTCTCTGAATGTGCCGGTTGTGGCGCCCCATTCCAATTTACCGGTTGAACCGGAGGATTTGCCGAAATATTTTCCGGTTTTCTTTGTGGAGTATTTCCCGCATATAAATTCCGGGAACCTGTAACTTTTCTTGCTTCCTCTGTTCCACGCGATGAACGGATATCTTTTATACATTTTTCCAATGCTGCCACTGTAAATGGTTCCTGGTTCAGTGCGTTCAGTAACACCTGAATAAAATTATCATTCGTCAATTCCAGCTTTCCCTGCATAATCAGATTCTGGAAAAACGATTTTACTGAATGTCCATTCTCATCCGTCCCTTCAATCGGCAGATATGCAAAAAAAGGTTTACAGGTCGCTGAATCCACAAAAATATACGCTGGCTCCATCACAAACCCTGATATAGGAAGCTGATAATCTTCTGCATCTTTCGCTGCCCGTACCAGTCCTTCCATAATCGTTATTAACTCATCTTTTTTCAGTTTTCTTCTCTCCAGAATCTGTTCCAGCGAAAAAAGCGACGAAATATTAAAATATAAAACATTTTCCCCATCCACGACCCGTTTTGAAACTGGCAGCAACTGCGTAATTTCATTCGACGTCAGCATTTCCAGACGATAATGTACAACCTTCACCTCGTCTGGCAATGCCATCGTCAGATAACTGGAACTGCCCACTGTATCATACGATGTATGTACCTGTTCATTCATATCCATTTCTCCCTTCCTCCTATCACACCTTGAATCACCAAATATTTTCAGCAACTCAGCTTAATAAACTTTTATTCTTCTGCAACTTCTGTTTCCTGCATCAACTCATGCACTGCCACCAAAGTTGCAGCATCATTCCCACAAGCAAAAACGGCACAAAAGGAATCTCCATTTTTCGTCCCTTATGGCAAACAGCCAACGCCCATATGCTATACACAAACGATGGCACAAGTGCCAGGCAAACCACTTGAATCGTGTACATCCACCCAGCCGTCAGGGCTGTAACTCCCAGCAGCTTCACATCCCCCAGCCCCAATCCGCCTTTTGAAAACCATGCCAAAATGCCCAACAATACGCTTAGCACAATAGCACCTATCCAAGACTGAATCCAAATTTCCGGCGTATCAAATGCCGCCATCATCAACATCTGCCCTGCCAGATAACAAAGAAGTATTTCATTTGGCACTATCTTTTTCCGGATATCCACCGCCGCCAACAGAAAATACGTAATTACCATATCAAAATAACGCACATAGGCACTGCCGATTTCAGTTCTCTCCCGATTTCCCAGCCAAAATATAAGGATCACAGTTACTGCATACACCAAACTGATCCAATATGTTCTTTTATCCAGCCAGATTGTATGAAAAGCTTCTTCCGCTCCCTTAAACCATTTCCAGGCTATAAGAATACGCATTCCTCCAAGTAAAGCCAGCACACCCAAAATCAAACATATAATTCCATGCATCGTCAGTCGAGCTCCTTCGTGATAATCTTAATATCTGGATGATTCTTCTGGACCTCTTTCACCGCCTCATCATACATACTACGATCAATTTTCCTGTCCTTTGTTGAAGACGGAATATAAATGATCAGTTCTCTGCTTTTAATTGCTCCAGCATCCACTGTTACCCCATCATAAGTGGTCGTTTTATAATTCTCTATTTTGCTGCACTTCCTGTTAATCGCACCTTTAATTCCGCTGACTGACTGATACGTTTTTTCACGTAAATCAATGGACTGCTCCGCCGTCGCCTTTCCGCTTACTGAATCAAATGCAGAAAATACAAAGAATTTATCCGGCAGATTTCTTACATTTTGCTGCTTTTGAATTTCTGTGCCACGTTTCACATCACTTTCCATATCCCAGACACTCTGTTCTTTTTTATTTTCAGATTCTTTTCTCTGGAAAGCTGTTTTCCCACTCATTCCACGCACATATGCGCGGTTTGAAAAATTAAGTTCTGGCACAATATCAAGTGGAAGAATCGGATCGATCGTATAGCATGCCACTAAATCAATCGTCACACCATCTTCAAATAAACTGGAACTATTCAAATCAATTCCATTCAATCCGCCCACCACACGAAGCGCCTGCAAACGTGAATCCGCCGATTGTTCCGATGAATCCGCTCCTATGTAACCAGCCATCATTGGTCTCGCCACCAATGTGAGAAGCTGCGTGTTTGCTTCATCCGACGCTTCACTGAGCATCGCACTGCCTATATTTTTCAATATATCTTTCGGATTAAGCGTTCCATTGTACTCCAATTCCCCATAATTTCCGCTTTGCAGATTTTCATACAGTTTTACTATTTCACCTGCATCCGTATTAAACTGATCCTTTCTACCGGAAGTCGAATTTTTTATATCCTGATAAGCATCGTTCATGCCCGTTACTTGATATAAATAGGAATACATGGACAATTCCTTGGCAGTCTGAGCAACGGCATGCTGTATCAATCCATAGGCATAGACAATCCGCATGATATAGAGGAACGTAACAACAATCATCATAAAAATCGAATAGGAGATCGATGCCTCTATCGTCAGAGCGCCTCTCTGCTTCCTGCATTTTTTCATGTCACTCCTCCTATTAATATCCCTGATATATCGTGCTCTTAAACTTCATCCGTCCCATTACACCATTCTTTTCGTATTCCGCCTGAAACGGTGTCACACTTCCAAACATATAACGGACCGACATCGCACTTTCCGCCCGCAGGTATGTATACGCATTTGCCATCGTGAAATTTCCATCCGTTTTTTTCATGTTCATCTCTATCAAATCTGCCGTTCTCAAGATCTGCTTTTCTTTTCCCTGTATAAGCAGCAGAATAAGGAGATAATCCTCATACGAAACAAAAATTCCTTTTTCCTGGTAATGTGACTTTAAATCTTTCCCCTCTGTCCATTCCGATGGATCCAGTGTCAAAATCAGATTATCCTTTGTCTTAAACAACGGAATTTTATAGCCTCCGTTAATCAGGTAATTCATATCTACATACGTTTCTGCCACTGCCCAGGCGGAAATAAACATCCATTTAAACACCGTTGGAGGCACAAGACCAGCTGTTAAAAGACTTGCGGCTGCCCCTGCTTCTATACAGGCAGCTTTAATCTCTTTATTTCGGTAAACTGCCAGCATATTATTCACAAGGCGTTCTGCATAAATGGTCGCATATACCGCATCTTCATTTTTCTGATCGCTCTGCATGCCATATACGAGATATTCCACTTCACTTCGCAAAACTGAATCGCGGTTCTTTTTCGCATCAAACCGCATATCCTGCTCTCCATCTTCATGTGCATATCTCCACTCTGGCATATAAAAGCTGTTCTTATCCGCATCTGACATTCCCTTTTTAGAAAATTTTTCAACGCCTGTCAGGCGTGTCCGGAAAGTCCCGAACATATAGGAAAGATCCAGGATTTCATCCCGACCTGCCTCCCCAACCTTTAAAAGCATACTCTGGTCACGATTTTTAAGAAGATTTTTTGCCCCGTCAAGATTTCCATCTTGATTATAAAAAGAAGTTGTTTTCTCCTTTTCCTGATCCGTCAACGACTTATTCTTAGACGGCAATGCCTGATACACGGCATTCTCCACGCTTCCCCTTGCCTTCGGATTTTCATCTGACACATTTTCCTGTGACTGCGCTGACTGATTTTTGGCAAAATCTTCGGTAATTGTGGCATTGCTCTTCTTTTGTTGATCTGCATTTGCCATTTCCATTGTTGGGTTAATATTTTCCCAATTTTTTTTGCTATTCCATTTTTTTTCGCTAAAATATTCCGTTTCACTTTTAATTGCCGGATCATAGGAACGTGTTTTAGAGGAACCACTTAACGCCTCAGAAACCGATGTTGTCATGCCACCAGTATTCAAGTAATAAAAATAATATTCTACTTCCTCTTCCTCATCGTCTTCTGAGTCATCCTCCGATGAAGAATCATCTTCATCGGAATCCTGCCTCGGATTTTCTTCTCCATATTTCCGGATCGCTGCGTCTATCTGGGTCATTTTTTTATCAATACGCCCCTCCAGACCACTGTCCTCTTTTAACTTTTTTAACGTCTCATCGTCTAATATTTTCTCAATCGCAGGAAGATAAGTTGTTTCATATTCCTTAATGCCAGACTCTGCTTCCTCCTGCAATTCCTTTATATCTTCATTCGATGTTCCATTATATCCATCCTTATATTGCTGCAACTTTGTAATCGAATTCTGAACTTCCTTTTTTGCTGATTCTGCCTTTTTATAAACATCTGAAGCTGTCTTTCTGACATCTTTCAACGCATCCTTCAGCGCAGTGCGGCTCGCCTTACAGGAAACATCTGCAGACTGTTTCTTCTTTTTGCTTCCGCTCTCCTGATCTCCTTCATCATCCGCCTCATATTCACTTTTGATGCGCTCCATTTCCGCCTGTAACTCACTCTTATAGCGTTCCTGGCACTCATCCACCTTCTTGATAGCGTTGTTTAATGTTTCAATGGTATCCCGCAGTTCTTTTAAGATCTGATCTGTTTTTTTATTCTTATCATCCACTTCCATCTTTTTTTCCATGGCGTCCGCAGCTTCTTCTTTTGCCTTCTGTTCCTCCTGTGCCTTACCCAACTGGCTTATCAAACCAAGCCTGTCTGCCATAATATAAACTCCGCGGAATTTTGCATCCTCGATCATCTGATTCTCCAAGACTTCCTGATTTGCCAGGCTATGGATCGCCTCAACATCACAGGAATCAACCGAAAAATCATATAAATTCAAAAATTTTTTCCCCTTATATGGATTTCCAGCTCCAATCTGCGATTTTAAAATCCCCCATATTTTTTCTGAGTATTCTTCATCATCCGAAAGTCCGGATGCATATAAGGTAGCTTTCAGGCTTTCCTTATAAATTTCTTCTATCTTACCTGGGTCTTTTATCGCAAATAGACCATACTCATCTTTCAAATCTTCATTATAAGAAGCCAGTGCACTGGCTGCTGCCAAATCCCCTGCTTCCTGCGTCATCGCTCTGGCACTCGCCATTCTGCTTCCATCAATCAGCACTGCTGACAAAAGCAAAGTTGGCACCAATATCATAACCAGAAATATAGATATCGCACCTTTCGTTGTTCTCTTTCGAAAAAAGTTCATTCTCTCCCCCATTATTTACGGCTTCTTCTACTTTAATAGTTCTTTTACTTTATCCAACGCATCCCTGATTTTATTGTACCCATTTTCCATATTTCCATATAGCTTCGTCTGTTTAACCACATCCATCGTCAAGTCAACATTACGGACAAAATCAGGTGAATCAACTACGGCCGATACCATCGTTGTATTTACATCAAATGGACCTTTTTTCCCAAACATTTCTGCAACCGAATCAACCGGCATCTTATAACTGCTCTCTATATTGACCTTGATTTTCTTAGAAATCAGGTTATCTTCTACTTTTGTATAATTTCCGCTATTTTTCACAGTTCCAGTAATAACATTATATTTTCCCAGCCCCGCAGACACATATTGGTTCACAACCGACGTATAATCTTTCTTTGCCCCGCTATCCATAAACGGTACATTGCGGTATGGATCATGAATTTTAAAATCATCCAACTTTTTTATTCCCGTTGTCATATCTGATACACGGGAACTATATATAACTGAACCTCTCTCAGACGCCCGTGCCGCCAGACTCTGTGTATTTACCTCCTGATACAGCACTATTCCCATAAAAAGAATAAATATCAAAGAAAAAAACAGGACCGAAAAGACCATCGTTGCTTCAATCGTCAAATATCCGTCCTGATTTTTTTGAAACGTACATAAGGAGAATCCTTTCCTCTTCATTCCACCGTCTCCTGTCTTGGTATCGGGCAGAGAATAGAACTCGGTATTACCTATCTCTGCCCGTTCAATGTGATTGTAGTCTTCCACTTTAAAAATCAAACGTAAACGAATGATCTCACAAAAAACTTTTTGTATATCAGCCTCCGACTCCAACATCCTTCACTGTATCTGTTTTGAACACTTTCTCCATGATACCTTTTGCAAAATCAAATACCTGTTTTCTAAACAACAGTGCAATACACATCAGAGCCGCAATGATCATAACAATCTCCACAGTTCCCATACCATCTTCTTCTGTCCAGAAACGCTTCAGCAGTTCCATACCATTTCCTCCTTTGTCTTATTGTTATAAAAAGGCTGTTCAGCCAATCTACCATTTACATTCCCGACGTCATACTCATAACCGCCGGCGTCGATACAATCAAAACGATTCCTAAAAACATAATCATTAATGGAATCAATATTTTCGTGCTGGCTTCCTCTCCCATCTGACGGGCAGCATTTTTTCGCATCTCCCAGCACTCATTTCCCTGCGCCTGTAAAACCGGTACCACCTCACTGCCGCCGCGGCGCAGATTCATCACAATGACCGAAACAAATTTTGTGATCTCCTTGACATGGCAGCGTCTCGCAAATTCTTCATATGCTACACCTTCTGGTTTTCCCGCCTTGATCTCCATCAAGGCAAAACGCATTTCATTATAAAGAATATGTTCTTTTTTATTCTCGTTAATAATCTTTTCCCACGCCTTTGAGATCGTCATTCCGGCATTTACCAGCAGTGTCAATTTGTTCACAAATTCCGGAAATTCCATCTGAAGTGCATTTCTCCGCTTCCGAATATCCCCATCCAGGCTGCTGTCAACCAGGAACGGGACTCCTATTCCCGCCACTACTGCAAGTACACTCAACAGTATTCCATTCGAAGAATCTCCTTGTACTGCAAAAATCACTCCCATCAATGAAAGCATCGCACCAGATAAAATCGCTGCCGCCTCCCGGTAACCACCATGGATAAAATGGTAAAAAGACGCATCTTTCGGTCCCCGTATCTCCAGAATTTTCTGATACACCGTATTTTTATGACGCGCCAGAACCGTCTGAAGCTGCATAGGCCTTTTAGACTCAGGAAATCTATGTTCACTTCTCCAAAGACCTAGTGGAATAAAATCCTTCAATCCATACTCTTCTTTATCTACATATTCCATATACTCGTCATATTTCCCTTTGGAACGCAGATAGCAGAGCAGAAAATTTCCAATTAACAGCACTGCCACCGCGCCTGAAACTATGATACCCAGCATTTCCTCCTCCATTCATTAAACCTGAATTTTCATAATCTTTGAACCCACAATATAAGCGATAATAAATAAGATAATTGCCACCGTCATTGCCAGATTACCTGCTATCTGATTGAATACCGGAGCCATATAATCCCCCGATGTCAACGTCAAAAATACAATCATCACAACCGGCATAACCATCAACACATTAAATTCAAATTTTTTTCCGGCGATCATCGTATCTATTTCCTGCTTCACCTCAATTTTCTCTCCAATCGTATTGGAGGTCGAACGCATCACCTGAATCAAATCACCGCCTGTCCGTTTACAGGTGACAAAGATATCAACAAAATTATCAACATCTTCCAGATGTGCGCGCTCGGCAAATTTTTGAAGCATCGATTCTACCGTATTATTCATACTGATACCGCGGATGATATATTCCAATTCCACCAATATATCTGTCTGTGGATCCGGATATATAACCCGTAGATCGGTTAATGAATCTTTTAAACCTGTTTCAACCGACTTTCCAACTGACAATGCCGAGGACAATGAATACAGCATATCTTTAAATTGCAAAGTCAGCTGATTTTTTCTTTTTCGAATAATCTGTTCCGTCCGAATATCCGGAGACTTAAATGACAAAAGAGCAAACAGCATCGATAAAATAATATTATGATAAAAAACATATCCAACTGCAAACAGCACAATCGCAGCAAAAATAATCGTAAGGATGCGTTCCTGCTTTCCCATTATATATACATCATAATCTGTCAGACCATCTTCCCTGGGAACAGATCTTTCCTTTTTCTTACCAAACATTTCTTTCCCCCATTTTTACACCTTATCCGAAATACCAGCCATTTTAAATTTAAACGTATTTACCATCGGATTCTCTGTACGTTCCAGTCCTCCTATAATTCGTCCATTTTTATCTTCGCCATGTTCGACAAATTTATAGAGTGTATTTAACTGGAACTCGCCATTTTCGTATCCAACCACTTCCGTGATTTCCACCGTCCGCCTACTCTTATCACGCAAACGCGATAACTGGATAATAATATTAATCGCAGATGCAATCTGCTGGCGAATCGCTTCGAGCGGAATATTATTTCCTGACAAAACCATCGTTTCCAGTCGACTCAGCATATCTTTGGTTGAGTTCGAATGTCCCGTCGAAAGAGAACCATCATGACCGGTATTCATCGCCTGAAGCATGTCAAGTGCCTCTGCGCCCCGGACCTCTCCTACAACGATCCTCTCCGGTCTCATACGCAGGGAAGAGCGAATTAGATCCCGGATGGTAACCTCTCCTTTCCCTTCCATATTGGCATTTCGTGTCTCCATCCGGACAAGATTGTCAATCCCCTTCAGCTGTAATTCCGCCGAGTCCTCGATCGTAATAACACGCTCATCTCTTGGAATAAAATTGGACAACGCATTCAGGAATGTTGTTTTTCCTGAGCCTGTACCACCGCTAATAAATATATTAAATTTCGCTTTTACCATTCGTTCCAAAAGTTCCGCCACCTCCGGAGTGATGGAACCGTATTCAATCAGCTTTTTGACCGTCATCGGATCCTCTGGGAATTTTCGGATCGTCACCGTCGGTCCGTCCAATGCGATCGGTGGAAGTACAACATTCACTCGGGAACCATCCAGAAGGCGGGCATCTACGATCGGATTTGCTTCATTGACCGTTCGGTTTACTTTGGATACAATGTTTAAAATGACGTTTAGCAAATTGTCTTTTGAACCAAAACTAACATTTTTCTGATACAGGCGTCCATTTTGTTCAATAAAAACATGGTGAGGACCATTAATCATAATCTCTGTAATCGACGGATCATCCACCAATGGCTGAAGTACATCCAAACCGCGCATCGAGTTGAACACCGTTTCAATCACAGTCTGCCGTTCTCCTAAGGATAGATAGTTCTGGCGCGATTCTTCTGCTACGATCTGGCTGATTACTTCCCTTATCTCGTCATCTTCCACTTCTCTCGTCAAATCTAGACGATCCGATACAGCCGCACGGATATGTCTCACATATTCCTGCATATTCTCTATCATCGCATCATTCCCCTTCTCTCAGAAACTTTATTCCGCAGTCTCCCGGCTCATGAGAGGCACCATAATCGACTTCAACATATTTCCCGACCGTATAATCTGCCGCATATCTGAAAACAATGGCGCCTCTGCCACGACACAAACACAGGAAATCTGTGCCAAAATTCCACTATTTGAAAACTCTGAGCGAATCTCTGATGCTGCTGTCCGGTTTACAATCATTTTCATCTTTTCTGCCAGAACCCGCCATGTTTCCTGAAATTCCGTTTCACGAAGAAAACGTCTCATTTTTGCAACGGCTGCCTCTCCCTCTACTTGTGGTACATAAATCACGTCCGCTTCTTTCAACGCCACCTCTTCTATCTCCGAAAAGCCCGACGATAAATCTATAATCACTTCATCGTATTCTGCCAAATCCCGGATTGATTTCAGGAGTCTTTGTATATCTTCACCTTTTAGCTCCCTGTACTCTGCCGCACTATCCAGTCCTGATATATAGAAAAATCTCCCTTCCGGCTCCATACCCACATAAGCCGCCACTTTCAATCCCGCATCCATACCTTTTGAACGCACGGCTAAAATCAAGTCTGAAAGACTGCCCGATGTATGAGGCAATATCTCACTGACCGAATCGATCGCTTCCAGGTTTAAGTAAAACACCTTTTTCCCTTCTGCCGCCATACTGGATGCCAGTCCCAGAGACAATGCCGTCTTTCCGCTGCCTCCCGCCGGACTGTAAAACGCAATCATACGTGTATTACTTTTCCCCCGGATCGCCTCCGCTGAACCACTCTTTTCCGCATATTTAAGCAATATATCATTCAACAGATTTTGTGTTTTCTGATATTTTTTTACAACTGCATATCCTTCTTTCGGCTCCATGGTTGATGAAAGCAGAATTTTGGTCGTTTTTTCGCCCAGGTTTGAAGGTACTGCATCCAGCATATCTTCACTAATAACCAAAATATCTGCTGCTTCCCCACGCTCCAGATACGTTCTTAATTTCTCTGATTTTGTAAATAAATTCTGTTCCAACTGTGGTGCATGTTCCATAAAATACCCGGCTATATGATTTAAATACTCACTATCCAGATCCGCCAAAACCATTCTTTTTTTCATCGTCCAAGCCCCTCATCTTTTATTGCACATTTGTATATAAATTATTATACCATCCTTCTTACTTTTGTCAATTTTTATAATCATTTTATGATTATTTAATTTGACAAAATAAAACTATGCTCATTTATCACAAAAAACAAGGCAGCGGATCCACATCATCCACTGCCCTGTCTTCACACTAAAAATTCATTTTTTCGTACCAGCTTACCGAACCCGGACACCGTTCTGATCCACGTATCGGTCACCGATCCGTGTACTCGTCGCCATCGCGCCCTTAGTTCCATCTGACACTTCGTTCAAATAGTACTCTTTTCCGTCAATCGTCTGCCAGCCAGTCAACATTCTGCCGCGCGTTCCATCCGCGATCGGGTAGAGATAATATTTCTTATCTCCATCTGTTACCCAGCCAGTCTGCATCTGACCCTGTTCATTGAAGAAATACCATTCCATTGTGCCGTTGTATGCCAGGTACTGCCAGCCCCCTGTTGTCATGACGCCGCGCTGTTCCATATCTGAACTGTCATTGAAGAAATACCAGATACCATCAATCAGTTTCCAACCGGTACACATCTTACCCTGTGTGCCGTCAGATTCCAGATTCAGGTAATAGGTTTTTCCGTTCAGTACCAGCCAGCCGGTCATCATGGTTCCATCTGCTCCGAAATAGTACCATTCCATCGCGCCATTGTAGGAAAGCTGCTTCCACTCATTTGCCGCATAGGTTCCATTCGGATTCTTATAGCGCCACTTGCCATTTTCCCGGGACCAGGATCCTGCGCTGCTGCCAGTGTCACGGCTGGAAGAAGTTCTGTTGCCAGTATTGGTGTTTGTCTGGCTGTTGCCATTGTTATTGTTGCTGTTATTGTTACCGTTGTTGTTATTACCGTTGTCACCCTGATTCTTTCCAGTGATCCGGAAGTTCTGTGCGGTTCTCTTTAATACCTTTGTACTGCCGCTGCCTGTACGGAACTCGGCTGCGATTGTATTAATACCGCTTCTTCCTTTATTCTGGAAGGTCTGGCTGCGGATTGTCATGCGGGTGCTTCCACTTACCTTCGTGAAATCAACACCATCCACTAACTTTTCACCGTTTAACCAGAGTCCTACGAACTCGTCATACAGACCATTGGAAACAAATAATTCATCCGACAGTCCGCTGATTAAGTAATCATAAGTTCCTTGTGCCATTTCAGTACCAAGATATTCTTTTACCTCGTATCCTGCATCCGACGCATCGTGAACATTCTGATTGGTGTTATCCAGCACCGTCAATGTAAATTCTTCGAGGGACGGTAAAAATTCTGCCTTACTGTAGGTAACCTTTACCGTAAACGTAAATTCACCTGTTTCCAGCGGAACACCATAGATTTCTCCGGTTGCTGCATTCAGGCTCAGACCTTCCGGCAGCTCTCCATCTGTAATTTTATATGTTTCCGTTGTTTCCTGATGAATATTGCTGGTCGCAAGCATATAGGAATACGGTACATATTTAACCGCATCGCTCAGCTCGTCCGTGGTAAAGTGCGGATCCTCCGCATATCCCTGAAGTTCGATCTCCACCGGCTCCTGTCCGTCTGTGGAAATAACCAGCGTACCGGAAATTTCGCCTTCGCCGTCCGGGACAAGACGTACCTTTGCCAGGTTTGGCATATCTACATGGTCGCCCGTATAGCGGACACTCGTACTGGTAAAGGCACCCAGCGTATCATTACCGTTTCCGCCCAGTGTCCAGTAGTTATCCAGCGCTACATTCTTCGCATTTTCCAGTTCTACTTTAAGACCCGTCAGCGCTTCTGAACCCACATTCGCGATCAGAATATCATGACGGTATTTAAAATAATCGGTCAGGTAGACTTCACGCATCTCCGGTCCAAATACATAGAGGCTCGGTCCGCTCTCTTTCTTCACAAACGAAACCTGATAGTTGCGTTTCTTCTTATCATTGTGTACCACATACTGTACCGGGCCATCCGAGAAATTTTTTTCGGATACTCCACTTATCTGTTTTTCTCCGCTGTGGACTTTCATATCTGACGCATTCCAGAAAACCGGATGCAGCGTAGACAAGTCAACCTGTTCATCCATTAAAAAGACGGTCTGGTATCCATAGCCGTAGTAGGTATCCATTGTATAGGATGGAGTATTTTTCACATAAAATGAATTTGCATATGACACTTCATTTGCACTCTGCATCTGGAAATATGGATCCTCACGTCCGACGATCGGTCCGTCATCTTCTTCCAGATCTCCATCGTAATCATCTTCTAGCGCATCAACTTCTACCTCTTGCATATAGCATGTCCCGTCTTCGAAAAAGACGGTCAGACCAAACATTCCCCATACTTCCAGTTCTGCCAGGTCATCTTCCATGATTCCCTCATAGTACTGCATATAGTCTTCCGGCTGGAGCTGATATCCATACGGTGCTTCTTTTCCCGGCTGTTTTAAAACCTCATCCGTGATATCTTTCGCCCCATTCTGTTCCGCTTCCGCGATCGTCTCCGGGCATATATACTCATCATTATCCGTGCGATATCCCAGATATACTTTTGATACTTCTTTATCTCCATCGATATCCAGCAGATAGTATATCTTTGAAACTGGCGTATATCCCTTTTCCAGTTCATAGAATACCTCATCCACATCCATATTCGAATATTCATTTTCTATTATAGAATATCCATTCTGAGTGTATCTCATCCAGCAATAAAACGTACTGCCAGAATACAGATTGCCATACTCTTCCTCTGATACCGGTTTCATGCTTCCATTTTCATATGCATAAAACTGACCGAGAATTTCTCCCTCTTCCTCTGGCAACACATCCACTTCAAAGGACAGGCTGCCTAAAACTACGTTTGTCGCCGGATCCATATATGCAATCGTAATCAGATTATCATCCTCAAATTCATCCGGTTCTGTAAATTCGGATTCATATCCGGTTTTAAACAATTCATCTGTCAGCTCCGTTGCCCCCGACAGTATATTGTTTTCTAAATGATCCACGTAATCAGCTGTACGATATGCTTTCACCGACATGTCCTGATTCATGCAGCGTTTTACAAACGAATCCAGTTTTAACTTATATGTTTCTCCTTTTTGATACTCATCACAATAAAACTTTCTGGCAGTGACGGTTAAATCTTCACTATCCATTTCTGAGGTATCTGTTTTCCAGTCTCCGTATAGTTCGTGTCCAGCATCATCGTAAATTGAGAAATCCAGCTGCTCTTCAATTCTTCCTCTCAGATATACACGTACCTTATAGCGTGTCGCATCATCATCCAGCTGTTTGCCCGTACCAACCAAGAACTCCAAATTACAGGATGTACGATGACCCGCATTCCGGATCGTAATCACCCCGTCCATGAAAACTTCCATCGGATTGTCCAGAACCTTGTCATTCTTACCGCTATTGACCCATTCACCTTTTGTCCAGAGAATCGTATCATAATCCTCCGGCAGTTCAACATCTGAACCATCCTCCAGGCTTTTCATATTTTCCAGAATATCACTGACAGGGATGTCCTGATTGGTTGTATAACTGTCATTATTCAGCAGCACATACGCATCCACTACTTCCGCCGGTGCAAGCAGCGACTGCGGTGCAATCAGTTCGCTCGGAGTTGCCTCCTCCACTTCCTCAATCTCTTCTTCGGGAATCTCCTTCTTCGGGAACAATGCATCTAAAATCTTATCCAGAATCCCCGGCTTCTTTTCCGGCTCTTCCTCTGGCTCTTCGGCTTCTTCTGCATCTTTCTTGGCATCTTCTTTTTCGGAAGTATCCTGATCCTCTTTAGAATCTACCGAATCAGAGTCCTCTTTCTTATCCTGTTCAGAGTCTTTTCCGGTCTCCTCCTTGTCAGAATCATCCCCTTCTTTGCCGTCCTTCGAATCCTCTTTCGATTCATCCTCCGAATCGTCTGAATCGGCATCTGATTTTCCATCTTCACTCTGATCCGGATCTTCGCCTGCATCCTCCTTGGAATCTTCTTTTTTCTCGTCTTCTGAGGTCTCGTTTTTTTCTGCCTCTTTCTCGTCCTCCGGCTCCTGTGTGGTTTCTGAATCCCCTTCCGAAGCTTCTTTTTCCACTTGCTCTTTCACAACCGGATCTGCGAATACACTGACCGGTGTCTGAAGCAGTGTCGTCGCCGTCAGGACGGCTGCCATCATCTGCGCCAGCTTTTTCTTTCCTTTTCTCACACACTCCTCCTCCTTTTCATTCGAATTATGTACCTTTGCGCGTTTTCATTACGACCTCTGCTTTACATTTTCTGCTCTGCATCGGCAATCATCATGTTCCGCTTCAAACGTACCTCTTTCTCTCACGCTCCCTTGTACCACCTCCTGCAATCTCTTTCATACTCCCCTTTGTGATTTTCATCACTCTTCACGAGCTATTTCTTTCAGCTCATGGATATTGTAAATGCGGCTTTCCCGCATATTACCAGATGGATAATCAAATATCAGCGTGTCGTCCACTACATCGCACAGCCACGGAAGCTCCGCAACCGGCTCACACTGTTGATTTAACAGTTCTCCATAACGTGTTCCACCCACTGTCACATACTGTGCCACGATATTATCACCCGTTTCTGTTATATAGGTAAGGTAGGCATCTTCTGCCAGCCTCCTGACCTGTTTTCCCGATTTCTTATCATACGCCACCGGTGTGCCATGAAGCGGCGATTCAATCCGGTACCGGCTGGTTTCAAAGGTCTCCGTCAAGGTTACGTCTGGCTTTTCCCCCTGTTTTTCCGAAATGCAGGTGCCATCCGCGGCACTGTATTCCCGGATTTTTCCATCGTTATAGATCACTTCCAGCCACGATTTTCCATCTTCTCTCCGGTACTGTTGATCGTATACCTGATCCGCGTCGGGAATCGCAACTTCCGCGAGCTGATTTCCAGCCCTGTCATACAGATTGAACCGATCGTATTGAAACAGCAGGATCGTATTTCCATCCGCGCTGACCCGCGCCTCATCATGTTTGACCAACGGATCGTAAGAAAATATCTCCTGTTCTTTATGATCTTCATATCCAATGACCCGTAGGGACGGCGAATCACTGTTGCCAATCAGCGCTTTTCCGCCTGCCATCTGAAGCAGTTCATTGCCCGTCTCTTTCTCAAAGGAAGTCACGAGGCTGGCGCTCCGGTCATAGAACTGTACCTGATTTCCCGCTGTTATCAGGGTTCTCTCCCCGTCTCTGGTAAATCCATCAATCAGATCAGTCAGTGTTACAAGCGGTTTCTGCTCTCCCGTTTCCGGATCGATCTGAACCAGAAGATTTTCCGTCTGTACGCAGATTCCATCTTCATCCGTATACACGCCAAACGGACTCTGGGAATCAAATCCGCCTGTCTGTATTTCTGCTTCCGTATCAATGACCGCAAATTGGGAACCCTGATTGCCAGATGCAGAAAAGGCAAAATATTTCTGGTAAAATCCGCCTTCAAAGTGGCTGTATCCGCTTCCTGCCTCATATAAAACCAGCGTATCGTCCGGATATTCCAGATTCATTACTTCCAGGGAACCATCCTGGAAGCTGACTCCCAGAAAAGTTCCATCTTCGTTCAGACAGAACAGGTTGTCATGGGGATTTACAAAACGGTCATTGGCCGTTACCTGCTGGCTGCGCCCGGCAAAATCAACCCGTTCGCGCACGGCTCCTGTCTGTGCATCATAAATAACTGCATACGGTTCCGTCTTATAGACAGCCGCAATCCATTTCCCATCCCCGGATACTGATAATGCCGTCGCCTTCTCCCCGGTCCACAAATTTTTCCCAGCAGATATATCATAGACACTGACTCCTTCTGCTCCCGCATAGACGAGCCGATCTGCATCTAAAAAATGCACCTCCGACAAAGCAGATTCTTCGACTGGAAGTTCTGCCCGTATCTCCCCTGTCGCCATATCAAAAACTGCCAGTTTCCACGCATAAACCGCCGCCCCATTTCTCCCATCTGGCGACTCTGCCAGGGCAAGCGGCTCTGAAGGCAATGTAATAACCCGTTCCGCCTTATAGCCATCCGCCAAATCATAGACACCCAGCGCATCTGCCAGCGCCTTTTCTGTCTCTGCCTCATATTGCGGCATTAGGAGTCCTTTCCGATCCGGCAGCGCCTCCAACGCATATGAAACGGCTTTTTGCACATCTCCCTCTGAAAATGCAGCTTTCGAATACTCCGTCAGTTTCAACCATTCCTCCGCTGTTTTCATCCGCTTTAATCCCACAAAAGACATCGATACACCCGCTGCAAATAGAATTGCAAAAGCGGCTGCCATTGTCCGATCCAGCCGTTTCTGCTTCTTCACACGTGGATCCCGGCTACGAAGTGTCCTGAAATCTTCCAGCATCTCATCTGCCGTCTGATACCGGAGATCCGGATTGGGATTCATCGCTTTTTCTATGATCCGGCAGACCAGCAGACTTATATTTTCTTCCAGAAGCGGTTCCACCGCCAGCGCATCTTTCGCAGGTCTTTTTCCACTTAAAAGATGGTATAGAGTTGCCCCTGCACTATAGATATCGGAGCGGACATCGGGAACTACCTTTTTGTACTGGCTCGAAGCACTTTCCTCTTTATGAAATGTCTCTGTCCGATTTGGCTCTGCAACGGTTAAAGTTGAATCTGCCCCGTCATCTGCCATAAGCACCGTTGCCATCTCATCCTTCGGTTCATTTTCTCTTATATGACTGTCCGACACAAACCCCAACGCGCTTTTGGATGAATAATCAAGTCCATAATGCTCCGGCGACGCATATCCCGCGCTACAGCCAATAACATTTTCTTCGCCCAGAGCCAATGCAATGTTAAAATCAATCAGGCAAATATGTCCGTCCCTGGTCCGCATCAGGTTCGCCGGTTTGATATCGCTGTGTACAAATCCGCGCGGCGGTTCCCCGTGGGTCGGACTGTGAAGGTATGACAATGCCTCCAGCAGCTCACACGCCCATGTGATGACCTGTGACTGTGAAAACCGTTCTCCCCTTTTTAACGGACGATCGAGGCTTTCTCCCTCGATATAATCCATAACCGTATAAACCGTATCGCCTTCTGCAAAAAAGTCGTACACTCTCGGAATATACGGATGATTTAACTCCTTTAATATATCTACTTCCCGGCGTAAAAGCTCCGGTTTCGTCGTGATCTTCCGCTTATCCGCCTTTAGGACAACCTTTTTCCCCAGACGTACATGATACGCTAAAAAGACATTTCCGCCGCCACCGGAACCAATCTTCTCTATTATTTCATACGTGGAAGCTATCATTTCTGGCATACTCTTATCCCCTGTTTCTATAACTTTGATCGTGCTGAAACATCGTACTTCTTTTAGTTTTTTCTATCGTTTTTTCGCATGCTTCGAAAGATTTCTCTTTCCATACTCCATATCCAGCTGATAATTTAAAGATGCCCAGCGAATCTTCGATATCAAATAAGTGATAACACCGCCGATTGCTGCTGCCCCCGCCAATATGAAACCGCCTAAAAACAAAATATTGTCATTCCATTCTCCCATTTTCACATTCCTTTTTAATCGTTTTGTATAATCCTGAGCAATCACGCCTTGCTCCATCTCTTCCATTTTTTTAATTGTAACTTTTTCCGTACCTATATTTTAAATGCACACCTTGTTTTTGCATGTGGTCCAATTTTTCTTAAAATAATTATATCATTTTTTGTTCCTTTGTCAATTTTCATTATCCTTTATAGGCAATTATATTTAACACATTTTTATCCCGTCACTTCCCATTATCTTTTCATGATAATTTCATTTACCTTTTGGAACGCTATCATTATTATAAAAAGGAGGATTTCCATGATCGTACAAACTGCTGATCGAATTCGCGAACTTCGCGAAAAAAATGACATGACTCAAAGTGAACTGGCTAAACGACTCTCGATTACCCGCTCTAGTGTAAACGCATGGGAGATGTCCCTTTCCATCCCATCCAGCAAAATTCTTCCAGAGCTCTGCAAGGTGCTTCATACTACCTCGGACTATCTTCTCGGAATGGATGACACGGAACTTTTGTCGTTAAAATATTATTCCGATGATGAACGGGAGATTTTGTATCGTTTGATGCGTTACTTTGATGAATCGAAAGAAAAACAGAAAAAATTGTAATATAAGTACAACAAAAGGGCTGCTGTGACAAGAAATTTTTGTGTGTTCCAATCAATCCAAACACTTATTCCATATCACAGCAGCCCCTGTGCTTTTTTCCTATTTACTTCTTTTCATCATTACCTTACACTTCTTCCGGTTGCAGGCAATCCCATAATTTAATATTTGCTCAACTCCCATCTGCCAGCGCCCGACAGAATTTCTCCGCCATCGCTCCATCCCTGACCACATTTTCCCGGAAACGCATCAGGATATGCTCCGTTATGATATTTCGTATCTCCTGATTCGGAACAACCAGATGGTAGCGTTTTCCATCGGCTTCCCCGCGTTTGGTCAGATATCCCGTCATCAGCAGCGCACTCCAGATATTTTCGGTAGATGCATACAGCTCTTTATAGGTCAGTTCCTCGTTAATTTCTTTTTGGACTGACTCCCCATTTACCAGCGCTTCCAGTTCGGTTTTCGTCAATTTCTGCTTTTCTCCCATTTCATCAATAAAATGGTACATCGTCTCATTTCCGCTGGTATTGATCCAATAATTCTGTGGCGGCAGCTCTGAATCACTAATATGATCGCTGCAATAATTGATTACATCCCACGGGCAATAGACATCCGCTTTTCCAAAACGATATCCATCATACCACGCTTTCACCGTCTCATATGTTTCATCCAGATCATAAGCATGAAGCAATGCCCTTACTTCTGCATCTGTAAAACCAAAGTATTCATCAAACGCGGCACTGGTAATCGGATATACTTTAAAATTGTTCAACCCCGTAAAAATACTTTCTTTTGCCACTCTCAGGCATCCTGTCAGCACCGCAAATTTAAGGCTGTCATTCGTTTTCAGGACATTTTCAAATAAATTCCGTATCAAAAGTGCCATCTCATCGTAAAATCCATTCTCATTTGCCTTGGCAAGCGGAACATCGTATTCATCGATCAGAACGATTACTTTTTCTCCAAAATGTTTTTCTAAAAGTTCAGACAGCTCCTGTAAGCTGCTGGTCAGCGTCTCGTCGTCCATATTTTTCCGCAGAAGCTCGTCAAACAGTTCCCGATCAAACCGGGTCAGTTTTGGACTGTCCATCAAAAATTGCAGCCGTCTGGCTTCGCGGTTAATTACTTTAATTAAATATCCCTTTGCTTCCTCATACGTTGCCCCATTGACTCCTTTTAAGCTAATGGAAACAACTGGAAATTTTCCCATGTAAGCTTCACATAAAGCTGTATTTTCAGAAATATATAAGCCCTTAAACCATTCCGGCTTCGCCCCGACTTCAAAGAAGCTGCGAAGCATACTCATATTTAATGATTTTCCAAAACGCCGTGGGCGTGTAAATAAATTTACTTTTCCCCACTGGTTTAAAAGTTCTTCAATTAACTTTGTCTTATCCACGTAATAGAAGCCATCTGTTCGAATCTCTTCAAAACTTTCTACCCCAATCGGAAGTTTCAGCCGTTCTTTCACTATGACATCCCCCCGTTTCCATTGATTTTTCTATTTTCCGTTCCCATGTTATAACCATATCGAATTATAATTACAACTTTTCTTTTATCTAATCTCTATTTTATCATCTCTATTTTACTGATACAAGAACAAAAAGAATCCTGATACAGGCACCTCTCAATTTTCTCTCTTCATATACTGCAATATATCCAATATGAAGAGAGGTATCTTTTTATGGAAACATACAACTACGACGCAGCAGCGGCAGTGCCCGAGGGGGACGCTGAGATGACTCCGGAGACAGATACGGCAGCAGCTGGAATCGGCGACACAACACCGGCGGCTGTGTGAACTGCGGCGGTTCTAACTGGAATACATCCCCCAACGGAACGCTCTGGACCCCCATTTTTTACCACTCACACCTAATTTCATTTCCAGGCACAAAAAAAGTACCGCAATCGCTGTAATTACGGTACTTTCTGGGCTTGACACATTTTCAATTTACAAAGTATATTTAGAATTTCCCAGCCTTCGCTGCTTCCTCAATCCCTACCGCAACCGCCACAGTAGCTCCGACCATCGGGTTATTACCCATACCGATCAGACCCATCATCTCTACGTGAGCCGGTACGGAGGAAGATCCTGCGAACTGTGCATCGGAGTGCATACGTCCCATGGTATCGGTCATGCCGTAGGAAGCCGGACCTGCTGCCATGTTATCTGGATGAAGGGTACGTCCTGTACCGCCGCCGGATGCTACGGAAAAGTATTTCTTGCCTTTCTCTACGCATTCCTTCTTATATGTACCTGCTACCGGATGCTGGAAACGGGTCGGATTGGTGGAGTTACCGGTGATGGAAACGTCTACGCCCTCTTTCCACATGATCGCTACACCCTCGGTAACGTCATTTGCACCATAACAGTTTACTTTCGCACGAAGTCCCTTGGAGTAAGATTTTCTCCACAGTTCTTTCACTTCGCCTGTGTAATAATCCATCTCTGTCTCTACATATGTAAAGCCGTTGATGCGGGAAATGATCTGAGCCGCATCTTTGCCAAGACCGTTTAAGATAACGCGAAGCGGTTTTTTACGAACTTTGTTTGCTTTCTCTGCGATACCGATCGCACCCTCTGCGGCTGCAAAGGACTCATGACCTGCCAGGAAGCAGAAGCAGTCGGTCTCTTCTTCCAGAAGCATCTTACCTAAGTTTCCATGTCCCAGACCTACTTTACGCTGATCTGCTACGGAACCCGGAATACAGAATGCCTGCAGTCCCTCGCCGATCGCTGCCGCCGCATCGGCAGCTCTGCGGCAGCCTTTCTTGATTGCGATTGCCGCGCCTACCGTGTAAGCCCAGCACGCATTTTCAAAACAGATTGGCTGGATCTTCTTTACCTGATCGTATACATCCAGTCCGGCATCCTTCGTGATCTTCTCAGCTTCTTCGATCGAAGCAATGCCATAGCTATTTAATACGGAATTGATCTTGTCAATTCGTCTCTCGTATGATTCAAATAATGCCATTGTGATGTTCCTCCTTAACTATGTACCCTGTGATTATTTGTTACTGTTCACGCATACGTGCCCAGCAACGCAATTTTGCCGATGCTTCGCATTCCAAATCGGCAAACTCCGATGTCAGAAATGTATCGTACGGAATTTTCAGTTCAGAAAATTCCTATCTATGTACAATAACAATTATTCCTGTCTCGGATCGATAATCTTAACTGCATCGTCTACACGGCCGTACTGACCTTTTGCCTTCTCATATGCAGTGGTCGGATCGTCGCCCTTCTTGATGAAGTCGGTCATCTTACCTAAGTTTACAAACTGGTAACCAATGATCTGATCTTCTTCATCCAGTGCAATTCCTGTTACATAGCCTTCTGCCATCTCAAGGTAACGCGGACCTTTTTTCAGAGTTCCGTACATCGTACCTACCTGAGAGCGGAGTCCTTTTCCAAGGTCTTCAAGGCCGGCACCAATCGGAAGCCCCTCTTCAGAAAACGCACTCTGCGTTCTGCCATATGCGATCTGGAGGAACAGCTCACGCATGGCGGTGTTGATTGCATCACAGACAAGGTCTGTATTTAATGCTTCCAGTACGGTTCTTCCCGGAAGAATCTCTGCTGCCATCGCTGCAGAATGGGTCATACCAGAACATCCGATCGTCTCTACCAGAGCTTCCTGAATGATACCTTCCTTAACATTCAGGGTCAGCTTACAAGCACCCTGCTGCGGCGCACACCAGCCAACACCGTGTGTTAAACCGGAAATATCCTTTACTTCTTTGGACTTAACCCACTTTGCTTCCTCCGGGATCGGAGCAGCGCCGTGATTTACGCCCTGGGCTACTGGACACATATTTTCTACTTCTTGTGAATAAATCATTGTAAGACTCCTTTCGAAATGATTGGATTTTGTACTTTGTTAATTTTATCACATCAATCCTGTCCCTATTATCTCACGAAATTCTCAATTCGTCCATATGTTTTTTGTAACTTTTCAGACGGTTTTCTCATCTTTCTTTCTCTCCAAAAAAACATACAAAAACACGACAAAACTAACGAACAGAATACATCCCTTTACCATGCTGGAAATACTTAACGCCCACCAGATACCGCTAAGTCCCATCACAGAGGACAACAACACCGCCACTGGGATGCGCGCGGAGGTAAAGGTCACGCTGACGATCGACGGATACAGCGTCCGCCCCAGACCGGAAAACGCACCGATCGAGGTCTGTTCCACCATCATAAACATCTGGCTCAGTCCCACGATCCGCAGGTAATTGACGCCGAGCGCCATGACCTCTTCTTCCTGCAAAAAGATCGAGAACAGCGGACGCGCCATTCCGATCAGCAAAAATGTCGTGCAGAGTCCCCACGCCGCCGTCATCGCGATCGCACAGAAATAGCCGCGGCGCACACGGTCATACCGCTTCGCCCCATAATTCTGTCCGAGGAATGCATTGACTGCCGCCGAAAAGCCATCTCCGACCATCCAGGAAACGGATTCAATCTGACTGCCAACACGCTGTGCCGCCACTGCCAGATCACCCCATCCGGTGATAAGGCGGGTCAGAATCATCGAAATTCCTGCGTAAATCAGGTTCTGCACCGCCGACGGCACACCGATCCGCACGATCTCCCTCCAAACCTTCACTGGAACCAGCACCCAGATACGCAGATGCGGAAACAGCACCTTTTCCCGCAGGACTGCCTTGAAAAACAGGAGGCTTACGAGCGCCTGTGCCGTGACCGTCGCAGCCGCTGCTCCGCTGACTCCCAGTTCCGGAAATGGTCCGATTCCAAAGATCAGCACCGGATCCAGCACAACATTGAAGACAAGCCCCGCCACATTGACGATAAACGGTGTCCGGCTATTTCCCGCCGCCGTCAAAAGTCCTGTCAAGATCGCATTTAGATAAGAAAAGATCACAAGCCCACAGGCGATCCGCACATACCATTCTGCCTGTGCAATCACCTCCGGGCTGTTTAATTTAAAAAATCCAATTAACCGACTGGCTCCAAAGAGCGAAACCAGCCCATACAGCACGGCAAACAAAATTCCCAACTGCAGCGCACCTCTCGCATACTGCGCCGCACTGTCATTTTCTCCCGCACCAAGACAATGGGCGGTCTTTACCTGACCGCCCGTCCTCGCCAAAATCGCAAATCCCTGTGAAAACCAGGTATACATACCTGCCGATCCCACCGCCGTGACGGCGCCTGCCCCGAGGCGTCCGATCCACGCCATATCAGTCAGATTGTAAAGCATCTGAACCAGAGAGGTCGCCATGATCGGAAGCGCCAGCCGGGTCAGTGCCGGGGCGATTGCTTCATTCAGCAAATCTACATGATGAGATTTCATTATTTTGCAGAAAGATACTCGTCGATGCCTCTTGCACCTGCTCGTCCGGCTTCCATCGCGAGAATAACCGTAGCCGCGCCAGTCACTGCGTCGCCTCCGGCGTAAACGCCCTCTTTCGTTGTCTTTCCATTGCTCTCATCCGCCACGATACATCTCCAGCGGTTGATCTCAAGACCTTTGGTCGTATTGGAAATCAGCGGGTTCGGGGAAGTACCCAGCGCCATGATAACGGTATCTGCATCGATCGTGAAATCGGAACCGACCACCTCAACCGGACGTCTTCTTCCAGATTCATCCGGCTCGCCAAGCTCCATACGGCGGCATACGATGCCTTTGACCCATCCGTTCTCATCCTCGAGAATCTCAACCGGGTTGGTCAGAAGGTCAAAATGGATGCCCTCCTCTTTTGCGTGATGTACTTCCTCCACACGTGCCGGAAGCTCTTTCTCACTTCTTCTATATACAATATGAACTTCTGCACCGAGACGCAGAGCCGTTCTTGCCGCATCCATCGCTACGTTTCCGCCGCCGACTACAACTACCTTCTTCGATTCCATGATCGGTGTGTCATAATCATCGCGGAATGCCTTCATCAGGTTATTTCTGGTCAGGTACTCATTTGCAGAAAATACGCCGTTGGCATTTTCACCCGGAATACCCATGAACTTCGGAAGTCCGGCACCAGAACCGATGAAGACTGCCTGGAAACCTTCTTCATCCATCAGTTCGTCGATTGTGATAGATTTTCCGATAACTACGTTTGTCTCAATCTTAACGCCCAGCTTGCGGACATTCTCGATCTCCGGCTGTACAACGCCGCTCTTCGGAAGACGGAACTCCGGAATGCCGTAGGTCAATACTCCGCCCGGCTCATGAAGTGCCTCGAAAATGGTTACTGCATAGCCCAGTTTTGCCAGATCGCCTGCACAGGTCAGACCTGCAGGACCGGAACCGATGACTGCTACTTTCTTTCCGTTTGTCTTCTCCGGCGCTGCCGGTACAAAACCATGCTCACGGGACCAGTCTGCCACGAAGCGCTCAAGTTTACCAATGGAAACCGCCTCGCCCTTGATACCGCGCACACACTGTCCCTCACACTGGGATTCCTGTGGGCAGACACGTCCACAGACTGCCGGAAGTGCCGAAGAAAGTGCGATGACTTTCGCTGCCTCCTCAATATTTCCCGCTTTTACTTCCTGGATAAACGCCGGAATATTGATGGAAACCGGGCATCCAGCGATACATTTTGCATTTTTACAGTTCAGACATCTCTCAGACTCCGCAACTGCTTCTTCCATATTATAGCCGAGACATACCTCTTTAAAATTAGTCGCACGTACCTTCGGATCCTGCTCTCTGACCGGCACCTTTTTCATCATATCTCTCTTTGCTTCCATTATTTGTCACCTCCGCACTGTCCGCATCCGCCGTGATGAGTATCGCCCTCTTTCAGGCGCAGCATCGCTCTGCCTTCCTGAGTCTTATAAATTCTCTGACGTTCCATCGCCTCGTCAAAATTAACAAGATGTCCATCAAACTCCGGTCCGTCTACGCAGGCAAATTTGACCTGGTCGCCTACGGTGACACGACAGGCACCACACATACCGGTTCCATCTACCATGATCGGGTTCAGGCTGACAATCGTCGGAATCTCCAGTTTTTTCGTCAGCAGGCAGACAAATTTCATCATGATCATCGGTCCGATTGCAACACAGACATCGTACTTGCGTCCCTGTTTTTCAACTAAATCCTCGATGACACCTGTAACCATACCTTTAATGCCAAAGCTGCCATCATCGGTTGTGATGTAAAGGTTTCCGGCTGCCTTCTCCATCTCCTCGGTCAGGATCAGCAGATCTTTGGTCTTAGAACCTACGATAACATCTACATCAATGCCGTGCTCATGCATCCATTTTACCTGCGGATAAACCGGAGCCGCACCGACACCGCCGGCTACGAAGAGGTATTTCTTCTTTTTCAGCTCTTCTACATCCTCATGGATAAACTCGGACGGATTTCCAAGCGGTCCTACGAAATCATGGAATGCATCCCCAGCCTTGAGGGTGCTCATCTTCTCGGTAGAAGCTCCCACGGTCTGGAATACGATCGTGATCGTTCCTGTCTGACGGTCAAAATCACAGATAGTCAGCGGGATTCTCTCGCCCTCTTCGCCCATCTTGACGATGACAAATTCGCCCGGCTCACATGCACGCGCTACACGCGGTGCTTCTACAACCATCAGATAAATCTTATCTGCCAGTTTTTCAGCTTTTAAAATCGGGTACATTCTATTCCTCCTTACTGTTATATGAACATTTTATTGTTTGACTTTTCAGAATTCTCGATTATTTTACCACTTTGTCCTATTTTTGACAACCTTAGAGCGATTCCTTTTCCAGCTTCCGATATTCCCTGAATTCATAGCATAAATTGAAAAATGTCTGCTCGCCGCTTCGTCTTACCAGTTCCCAGCCTTCTTTCTCCAGATCAACCATGTGTGTGTCTGCCACATAGGAAAAATCAATCCAGGTGATCTGCGCTGTGTCGCAGAACGGAAGGAACTGCCGGTAAACCGACTCGCCGCCGATGATGACGACATCTACATCTGTCAGATGTTTTTCCTGTTTCAGCTCGTCAATCCGCACCAGCGCCTCCTCGACACTATGGCAGATCTCTGCCCCCTTTACGCTCAGAGCCTTCTTTTTTGTCAAAATCAGGTTGATTCTGCCATCCAGCGGTCGCTGAGCCGGGAAGGTCAGAAACGTTTTATAGCCCATCACGATGATTTTTCCCATCGTTTCCTGCCGGAACAATTTCTGATCCGACGGGATCACCGTCAGCATCTGCCCTTTATTGCCGATACCCCAGTTCCGATCCACTGCCGCAATCAGCTGAAAATGTCTCGGAAACCGTTCCGGAAACTGTCTTTTGAGTGTCTTCATCATGCTCGCCGCATTGATATAGAATGCCTCGTCTGGCTGTTCTTTCTTATCTACATGAGAATGGAACACGCGCTCCATCTCCCGAAGCGCCGCCTCTTCTTCCGGGAACCGGTTCATAATATCAATCATGACATCACGGCTGTCACGAAGCTTCTGCATCAGGACATCCCAGATCGCCGCCTTATCCGCTTCACTGACAAAGCCATAGTGGTTTAAAATAATCTCTTTTGCATCCAATTCCGATGAATACTCTATCGATTCTTCTGCCGCCTTATAGTCTACCAGAAACGACGGCATATAACTCCCATCATGCCCCATGACGCCTACCGTCTCACTGCACAGCATCAACTCATCATCAATCAGGTAAGACATGGAACATTTCGTGTGGCCGATCGTCGCAAACGCGTAGATCGTATGGTCGCCCAGTTCGATCGTCTCGCCGTCCTCCAGCGATACATCAATCTGTAAATCTGCATCGTCATATTCCGAATCCCATGGAAGCCCCGCCGCTTCTGCCGCCTCGCCGCTTAGACGCCGGATCGTCTTCAAAGCGCCCGGTTTCACTAAAATTTCTTTTGCGCGCTCGGAAGCATATGTTTTCACCCCCGGCCATGCTTTCCGCACCGCCGGAAGCCCCGCTACATGATCATAATGGGAATGGGATAAAAGAACCGCGTCTAACTCTGCATCGCCCAGTTCTCTTTTTATATTTTCCACCATCTGATCGGCAGCATACGCCATCCCCGCCTCGAACAGGAGATTGGCTTTTCCCTTTATCAAAAACACCGCACCGCTTCCGCAGCCAGATACATCGATCACCGTCATTGCTTTCTCATCCTTTTTGTTTGAATTTAAAATCGAACCGAGAAAATTTGAACAAAAACAAATCCTCAAATCCATATTTCGTATTTGATTTTACTGGATCTTTATGAAAAATACAAGGACTGGTTCAAATCAGATGAATGTAAGGAATAATAGGGTAACTGTTCACAAATAGGAATTTTCTGAACTGAAAATTCTGTACGATACAGTTCTCGCAGCAGATTTTGCCGATTTGGAATGCGCAGCATCGGCAAAATCCCGTTGCTGGGCACACATGTGTGAGCAGTAACATAATGGGATTTTTAATAACAGAATGCCGCAATTTCATTCCAAACAAACGGAACAATATCTGAGCGGGTGTGGCTGGGATACTCGGACAGATTTTCTAAATTATAAAAAGGATCGGCACCGATATGAAATCGTGTGTTTCGTTACACAGATTCCGGATCAGCGCCGATCCTCTGGGTGGTTGGTTTTAATTTAGTAAATTATGGGGAAGAGCTGCACCCCAGCATGCTCAGTGGCTTCAGCGTGCTCAGTGCCCCAGCTCAAAAAAGCTGCGCTTTTCTTCGCTGGACGGGCTGCGCCCTATAAATCAGTCCAGCAAGACAGTTCCTTATGTGCAAGCACAACGTTCCTGTCTTACTGCCCTGCTTTGCACTGCTTATGCCTCAACCATGTACGGATATGTTACATCCAGGCACGGTACTCTGAGTTCTTTGATGGTTCTCGGGCTTAACCAGCGATACATGTTGATCTCGCTGCCGGCTTTGTCGTTGGTTCCGGATGCTCTTGCACCACCGAACGGCTGCTGGCCGATAACTGCACCGGTCGGCTTGTCGTTGATGTAGAAGTTTCCGGCTGTTCCTTTAAGTGCATCTTCCATCTTAACGATAGCTTCGCGGTCATCTGCAAAGATTGCTCCGGACAGACCATAGGACGTTGCGGTATCGCAGCTTGCCAGAGTCTCATCCAGTTTGTCATCCGGATATACATATACGGTCATAACCGGTCCAAAAATTTCCTCTACCATAGTCTTGAAATCTGGCTTCTTAGCCTCAATCAGGGTCGGATATATGAAATATCCCTTGGAATCATCGTATCCGCCGCAGATAACTTCTGCATCCTCGGATGCTTTTGCATAGTCGATGTACTCTTTGTTGGTCTTGAATGCGGATGCATCGATAACAGCACCCATCAGGTTTCTGAAATCGGTTATATCGCCAATTTTAATCTTCTCAATCTCTGCCAGCATACCCTCTTTAACCTGCGGCCAGATGCTTGCCGGAACAAATGCACGGGAAGCTGCGGAGCACTTCTGTCCCTGATACTCGTAGGATGCTCTTGTCAGAGCTGCTACCAGACCCGGTACGTCTGCGGAATTGTGAGCAAAGATGAAGTCCTTTCCACCAGTCTCGCCAACCAGACGCGGATATGTTTTGTATTTCTTGATGTTCTCGCCTACTAAGGAGTAAACACCGCTGAACACTTCGGTAGAACCTGTGAAATGGAATCCTGCCAGGTTCGGATCGCTTAATACGTACTTGCTCATGTCAGAACCACGGCTCGGTACAAAGTTGATAACACCTGCCGGAAGTCCTGCAGCCATCAGGGCCTGCATTACATAGTAGTTGGAAAGAACTGCTGTGGTAGCCGGTTTCCAGAGAACTACGTTACCTGCGATCGCCGGAGCGGTCGGAAGGTTAGCACCGATGGATGTGAAGTTGAATGGGGAAATCGCGGTTACGAAACCTTCCAGCGGACGGTACTCGATGCGGTTCCAAACATTCGGTGTGTTGTTCGGCTGTCTGTCATAAATCTGCTGTAAGTAGTATACGTTGAAACGAAGGAAATCAATCAGCTCGCAGGTATCAATCTCAGCCTGATATGCGGTCTTGCTCTGTCCTAACATGGTAGCTGCATTTACTTTATCTCTCATCGGACCAGCGATTAAATCAGCTGCTTTTAAGAAGATAGATACGCGGTGTTCCATCGGCATCTCGGTCCATGCTTTTCTAGCTGCCAGAGCTGCTGCAATTGCATCCTTTAACTCTTTCTCACCGCCGGAAGCTGCTTCTGCGATTACATGTGCATGGTCATGCGGCATAACTGCTTTGGTCTTTCTCTCTGTCCAAACTTCCTTACCACCGATGATCATCGGAACCTGAACAACCTGTGCGGACTGGCGCTCCAGCTCTTTCTTTAAGCTGGCTCTCTCCGGGCTTCCCGGAAGATATGCTTTTACCGGCTCATTTTTCGGCATCTCTACTTTGAAATATCCATTGCTCATTGCTCATCTCTCCTTTTTGACATTTTGTCTCATTTGTGATTATGATATGAAAATTTTTCTCACTTTATTTTCGTAGAATCTAATTTTTTCTTTTCAATTTTCATATCAGTGAATTTCTATGGCTAAATATTAGCACGTTTTTCATTTTATGTCAATACTATTTCATTTTAAAAAATATATGTTTTCATTATATTTTTCTGTACATATCGTATAATCTCTTTATTTTTTTCTGTGTCTAATCAAACAAATGCCTATTTCTAAGGCTTTTTTATAATATATGTTTTTTATGCTTTGTTTACGGGAAGTGGTTTTTATGCTATACTGATCCCGCCTGAAACAACTCACAAAAGTGAGTTTATCCTGAAAATAATTCACTTATATGAAAAAAGGAGTTTGATTATGCTTAAATTAGAACGTACCAGCGTCATGAATCTGGAAAATGCCATGCGCGGTGCCCGCAATCCGATGAACAGCTGGGGACGGATGGACAGCTTTTATGATGAGAATGGCGAATATAAACTGGGACCGAACGATCTCGACCTTGCGAAACGTCTCCGCAAAGCAGGCAGCGACCACCGCAAGTTTCTGCGCCAGGTATTTGTCTCAGTCGATGTGACCGCACCTCTCTACTGGTGGAAAGAATATGATACTTATAAAGTAGCGACCGTCGCCAATTCAACCAGCACGATGCACAAAATCGCCAGCAAACCGTTTTCGATGGACGATTTCAGCTGCGACCACATGACAGCCGGAACACGCGCATTTATGGAAACAGTTATCGCCAAGCTGGAGGAAATCCGCCTGCGTTATCTGGAGACAAAGAATAAGGATGACTGGTATGATATGATCCAGCTGCTGCCGAGCAGTTATAATCAGATGCGGACTTGTTCGTTTAATTATGAGACACTGATTAATATTTATTATGCCAGAAAGGATCATAAGCTGGCGGAGTGGCATACATTCTGTGACTGGATCAAGACCTTGCCGTATGGGGAAGAATTGATTATTGGGGAAGGAAAATAAATAGATAGCTAAATAATTTGATTGTCGTGGATGGGACGGAGAAAAAGCCGCCCGGGCAAAAATGATCAGGTTTCGAGGACTGGGATTTTCTAGGCATCTTCGGTTTGATTAAAAACAGAAAGAAATCCTCACAAAGCAAGTTTGTTGCGGTTTCTTTCAACATCAAATCCGAATCTGCCAAGTAAATCCACAGTCTCGAAAATTCCATTTTTGCCCGGGCGGCTTTTTCTCCTGTTTATTGGATGATAACTTGGTAAAATTTAAGATCCTGGTGTCATCCAGCGCATGAATGCGGCTGGATGACGGCGTAGGATCTTTTCTCGTTCCGTATGATAAATTACTTTGTCCACCATCTACTTTCTTATCTAACTATATTCAAGAAAGTCCCCCATGTCTTTCTTCTAAATACTGAATGTGCGCTTAGAAGAAATGTTTAGTTATGGCAGAGAACTGGCATTCCCTTGTATACTTTCTCGTAGAGAAGTTTTGCTTTATCAACCGGCAGATTGATGCAGCCGTGGCTGCCGGAATACTGGTAGATGGTTCCGCCGAATTTACTTCTCCAGCTTGCGTCATGGAAACCGATGCCGCCGTTGAATGGCATCCAATAGTCTACGTGACTTTCATATTCATATGTGCCGTCTGCCCGTTTGGCGCCGCGCAGAACGCGGTCGGCCTGCTTGTAGGTCAGGCTGTAAATACCTTCCGGGGTTGTGTAGTTTTTGGACACGTTTCCGGTTACGCACGGAGCATCCCAGGTCAGGGCGCCGTTTTCATACATATATACATGCTGGGCGCCGAAATCAACTTCTGCGTAGGTATTGCCCCAGTCTGCGTCTGAATGGCTGGCTGCCTGCTGGGAGAACTGGACTTCACGTTCCTGATTGATACCTGTCTGCGCCATCAGAACCAGGTTGTCTGTCTCCGCAGTCTGGTCAATCTTCCATCCATAAGGGCCTGTCAAGGCTACCTCTTTTCCGGAAGTGGTATGGAAAGTACGGGTAGTTCCAGCTGTGTCGTATTTCGCTGCCAGCGCCTTGATGTAAGCAGCTGCCTTATCGCGGTCTACAGTAATGACACCATTCTCGCCGCCTGTATACCAGCTGACATATTCAGTACCGGACAGTGTCTCGGTCGCATCACCGATATGGAAGGTGATGGTCGCATTTTTAGCCTGGTTCATCTGGGCGCAGAGTGCTTTTAAGGATGCATCGCCGGAAGTCACCTGGATCGGTGTGTAACATCCCAATGCTTCCAGATCGATCTCTGTCATGCCGGAGGCGATCGCCGCATTGATCGCCGTCTGTACCTTTGCCTTATCCACAGATTCTCCCTTTACTTCCGGAACAATCGTGAAATCTTTTCCTTCTTCCCAGGCGGATATATGGGCATCTACCGTCGGTGCTACACTATCTGACATACAATTTAAGGAAGCAATGCGGTTTGCAAGCATCGTCTGATCGCAGGAAAGCGGCATCGCGATCGTCAGCGCTCCTGCTCCAGCTACCCCTGCTGCCTGCTGGTCAATCGCTGCCTGCAGCTCATTTGTAATCACTACTTTATAGCCGATCTCCGCTGCGGTGATCTCTTCTGTCTTGCCTCCACGTTCTTTAATCGTTAATTTATAAGAACCGTAATTCTGCTCCAGCTTTGCCTTCGCTTCCTCATTGCTCATTCCGCCGACTGCGACGCCATTTACACTTGTTCCATTTGCAAAACTGCCATCTGCCAGTACTGGCTGTGCAAACATCAGCACCAGTGCAGCTGCTGCACCAGTCATTTTAAGTATACTCATACTTTTATTTTTCATTTTTTCACAAACCTCTCTGCCGCGCCATATGGCTGCGGCCTGTATATATGGATTCTGAATCCTTATTATAGCAGAGTCGGAAAAAAAGTCCAGACCGATTCTAAAAAAGATCGTCAAAAGATCCGATTCGTAAGAATTTCTTAACGGTTCCTTTTTTCTTTCCTTTTTCTTTCATTTTTTCCATATTCATGATTGCAGTTTTTCCATTTTGCAGTATGATGGTATTCATTGCAAATGGGAAGTATAACTTTCAGAACGTCCTTAAAAATGTTTAAAATTTTCATGTTCCCAAAAGCGCCAAAAGGACCGCCGCATCTGGCATGCCCTCTTCTAAGTAAACAAGATTTTTATTGTTATCTTGGTCTGCTTAAAAGGAAATATGCCAGTCTGCGGCAGTCCTTCTTTCTATTTCCGGTCAATTTCCGGATTGACATGCACCATAATGTGTTTTACCTTCGGAAATGTCTTTTCAATGCTGTTATGCACCAACTCGGCAATCTTGTGCGCCTCCCGCAGCGGCATGGAACCGTCTACCTCAATCTCAATGTCCGCATAAATTTTATTGCCAAAGATCCGCGTCTGAAGCAGGTCAATCCGCGCCACATCTGGATTCTGAAGAACGCAGGCGCGCAGCTGTTCTTCGGTCTTCTCATCACAGGAATGATCGACCATTTTATCCATCGCATCTTTAAAAATCTCATACGCCGCTTTCACGATAAAGACGAAAATAACCAGGCTCGCGATCGGATCCATGACCGGAAATCCCATTCTCGCGCCCACGATTCCGACCAGCGCACCGATCGAGGAAAACGCATCGGAACGGTGATGCCATGCATCTGCCATCAGTGCGCTGGAATCAATCTTTTTCGCATAATATCGGGTGTACCAGTACATCGCTTCTTTACTGACAATGGATATAACAGCCGCTGCCAGCGCCAGCATTCCCGGAACCTGCAGGTGACTGTATTCTCCCTTGAGCACGTCCGTAAGCGCCTCCACGCCAATCCCCAGACCTGTCATAAAGAGAACCATCGAGAGGACAATCGCAGCCACACACTCCATCCGCTCATGTCCATACGGGTGCTCCTTGTCCGGCTGTTTGGACGACAGCTTAATTCCAATCACCACGATCATCGTGCTGAACACATCGGACGCCGAATGGATACTGTCACTGATCATCGCATTCGAATGTGCGAACACACCCGCTAACAGCTTCATAAACGACAAAAGGATGTTCACTACTATCGTTACAAAAGACACTTGATTTGCCACCTTCTGAAAATCGTTCTGTTTCATATTCGTTACCTCCAAAAAATATCTCATGGCACTAACGATAGGTGGGTGCTGCGGTTTAACCCGTAAAAAAGTATAAAAAAACACCCACGAACCAGTATGAGTAACTACTGTCCCGTGGATGAAACTAACTTCCACTGTCGCTTCTGCGACCCGACCCCATGATATTCACGGTCTGCTCAGTTTGTACTGTAGTTTGATATGCAGTGCAAAGAGTTTGTGATGAATAATAGCACAAATTTACTTTGTTGTCAATATCGGGAAACGCCCTTTCTTCCATATTTATTTTTTCAATTCCTTAATTCCAGCCTCAAGTCCTGCCGCCGTCAGCGGAAACATCGGAATCTCCTCGCGGATCAGACTGATCGTGTACGCACCATAGGCATATGCCCAGTTATTTTCCCGCATCGGGTTCAGCCAGATCGCCGACGGAAAACGCCGGTGCATCTCCTGCAGCCAGTAAATGCCCGTCCGCTCGTTGCTGTGGAAATAGTCGAGACTGCCGCCGCGGTACAGAAGTTCCGACGGCGCCATCGACGCATCCCCAACCAGGATTACCTTGTATTCCGGTTTTAGGTTGTGAAAGACCCACTCGGTCGAGATCTTATCCCTCCAGGAGCAGGACGGCGTCGTAAACAGCTGATCGTAGAAACAGTTGTGGAAATAATAAATCTTCAAATCCTTAAAATGGGACGACTGATTGACCGCCTGGAACAGCCGGTTGCACAGATCCGCATATGCCCACATCGACCCGCCGCTGTCCATCAGAAGCAGAAGCTTCGTCTGGTTCTTTCTCGGGCGCTCCATGACGAGCTCCAGACGTCCGCCTTCGTCACAGGTCTTCTCGATCGTTTTCTCCACATTGAGTTCCGTTTTCGGTCCATCCTCACGGCAGGATAAAAGACGCAGCTTTTTGAGCGCCACCTGGAACTGCCGGATCTGGATAACCGCATCGTCGCGGAAATCGCGGTAATTCCGCTGTTCCGCCACCTGCAGCGCGCTCCGGTTTTTGCCCGGTCCGCCCACGCGGATGCCCTTCGGGCTGTAACCGGAATGTCCAAATGCCGACGTACCGCCGGTTCCAATCCACTTATTGCCGCCGTGGTGCTGCTCATGCTGCTCTTTTAGTCGTTCCGCCATCATTTTACGGATATCGTCCAGATCAAGTCCCGCAAACCGCGCATCGACCTCATCCTTATCATACGGCGTCTGCGCGTGCGCCTTGGCAAGCCAGTCTAAGACCTCCTTCGGAAGTTCCTCAAACGTCTGCACATTTTTAAAATATGCCAGAAATGCCTGGTCAAATTTGTCATATTCGGACTCTTTTTTGACCAGAACCGCCCTCGCCATATAGTAAAACTCCGTCAGGCTCGCGTCGTTCAGGTTCATTTCCAGCGCATCCATCAGGCTGTTCCACTCATTGAGGCTCGTCTTCATCCCGTAAGAACGGAGTAGATACAGAAAATCAGTAAACATATCGGTTATTCTCCACCAGCTTTAAATCCTCTGTCTTTTTTAAGAGTACCCCCGCAAACGGGATCTCCTTTTCCAGCTTCTCCACCGGCACGCCGCCGATCACAAGCGCCTGAATCCAGTCCAACACCTCGGAGGTACTCGGCTTCTTCTGCAGGCCGCGCAGATCGCGCACCCGGTAGAAGGCGTCCAGCACGCCGTCGATCAGCTTCTGGTCGAGATCCGGGTAATGTGCCTTGATGATCTTCTCCATCATCGGCTGCTCCGGGAATGCAATATAATGGAAGATACAGCGGCGCAGAAACGCATCCGGCAGCTCCTTCTCCGCATTGGAGGTAATAATCACAATCGGACGATGCTTCGCTTTGACAGTCTTTCCCGTCTCCGGAATGTAAAATTCCATCTTGTCAAGTTCCCAGAGCAGGTCGTTCGGGAATTCCAGATCCGCTTTATCGATCTCATCGATCAAAAGAACCGTCTGCTTTTCCTTCTCAAATGCCTCTCCCATCTTTCCGAGGCGGATATATCTGGCAATATCATCAACGCCATCCGCACCAAACTGGCTGTCGTAAAGACGCTGTACCGTATCGTACACGTAAAGACCGTCTTGTGCGCGGGTCGTCGATTTAATATTCCAGATCAAAAGTTCCATATCGAGGGATCTGGCAATCGCCTCCGCGAGCATCGTCTTTCCAGTGCCCGGTTCTCCCTTGATTAAGAGCGGCTTTTTGAGCGCCGCCGCAATGTTAACGCTGCGGATCAGTTCATCCGAAGCGATGTATTCGTCACTGCCGTGAAATTGCTGCATGATAAATTCTCCTTTTAGAAAGTTCTCCTTTTACATAACTGTAAACACTAACAAGGGCAGCATAACGATTCAGGATCCATGCTGACTGCGATCGGTTCGGATCCATCGTTCCTCTCGATCGTCATACATAATCCTGCCCGTTTGCCGCCCTATTGATTTTCTATAAATATAGCAATATTCTAATAGTTTGTCAAATCGTATATATGTTAGGCTTTCATTAGAAAAACACGATTGTTACTGCTCACTATTCTACTTTGCCACCCGGATATTCTTGCTGCCGCTAAATCCTTCCGGCGGCTCTGTCTCCGTGAGGATCGTCGCTTCTTCAAACCCCCCGAACGTCACCGAACTTACCATGCCGAATTTCTGGCTGTCCGCCAGCACATAGCAGCGCTCTGTCTGGCGCATCGCCTCTTGCTTGACTAATGCCTCATTCGGATCCGGCGTCGTGAAACCGTGGCGCTTGCTGACGCCGTTGGTTCCAAAAAATCCCTTTGTAAAATGATAGCTCTGGATCGTCAGGATCGCCTGACTTCCGATGACCGCCTCCGTCGTGCCCTTTAACTCACCGCCAATCAGAATTACGCGGTTTCCGGCGGCTGCCAGCCGTTTGGCATGTGATACCGCATTCGTCACAAACGTGGCGCTGCGCGCCGGAAGATAGTCTAAGATATACCCGGTCGTCGTGCCCGCGTCCAGATAGACAAAATCATCCGGCTGGATAAGTCCCGCCGCAAACTGGGCGATTCTCCTTTTCTCCTCCTGCTGCAATTCCATCTTCTGTGCCACTGACGGCTCGGTTCCCGTAAATGTCCCGTCCGAGGACACCGCGCCGCCAAACACCTTGGTCAGGCGCCCCGCCTTGTCAAGCGCATTCAGATCCCGCCGGATCGTCGATTCCGAAACTCCCAGCACCTCTTTAATCTCAGGAACTGTCACACTCCTCTTTTTATCCAGAAGTTCCAAAATCAGTTCGTATCTTTTTTCTGTCAGCATGACTCTTTTCCTTTCATCTTCTGCTGTGGTTGAACTTTTTTTAGCTCAATTTTTCACTTCTCTCTGTCTTAATATTCTTATCAACTGCAGCTGCTTTCGACAATGACCTTCCGAATCGGCAGCACACGCCCCGGCGATACGGAAAGCTCATCCACACCCATTTTCAGGAATTCTTTTGTCAAACTCAGATCCGCGCCCAATTCGCCGCAAATACCTGCCCAGATGCCCTCGGCGTGCGCATTTTCGACAACCATGCGGATCATCGCCAGCACCGCCGGATGGTGCGGATCGTAAAATGCATCCAGCTCCGGGTTCTGACGGTCAACTGCCAGCGTATACTGGGTCAGGTCGTTCGTTCCGATGCTGAAAAAGTCCACTTTTTTCGCCAGATCCCGGCTTACCATGACTGCCGCCGGGGTTTCAATCATAATGCCCTGCTTCGGGTCGCCAAACTGGAGATTCTGTGCGGTCAGCTCCGTCTTGACCTCCTCGACAATCTTCGCGATCGCCTCGACCTCCCAGACACTTGTGATCATCGGATACATGATCTGGAGATTGCCATAGGCACTTGCCCGAAACAGCGCGCGAAGCTGTGTCTTGAAAATCTCCGGTCTTGTCAGGCAGATACGGATCGCCCGGCAGCCCATCGACGGATTTTCCTCTTTTTTCAGTTCAAAATAATCGCACTGCTTGTCCGCGCCGATGTCCAGCGTGCGGATAATGACCGGTTTGCCCGCCATCGTTTCCGCTACCTGTTTATATACCTGGAACTGCTCCTCCTCCGTCGGAAATGTTTCTTTTTCCAGATACAAAAATTCGCTGCGGAACAATCCGATGCCCGCCGCATCGTTCTGAATGACCGACGCCAGATCCTTGCTGTTGCCAATGTTCGCATACAGGCGGATCTCCTTGCCATCCAGAGTGACTGTTTCGCGCCCTTTCAGTGTTTGCAGCAGTTCTTTCTTCTCCTGTTCCTCCCGCTGCCGGCGGCGCATTGTTTCCAATGTCTCCTCATCCGGTTCCACATACAGGACTCCGTTCGTACCATCCACAACCGCAAATTTCCCATCTACCGTCTCATCGAGCGCCACGTCCGTTCCGATCAGCGCCGGAATGCTCATCGTACGCGCCAGGATCGCCGTGTGGGAATTGACGGAACCGTGTACCGTCACAAAGGATAGCACCTTGTCCTTTTCAAGCTGTACCGTCTCTGACGGTGCTAAATCATCTGCCAGAATAATCACCGGCTCGTCCGTATGGATGCCCTGACCTGCGCCTCCGGACAGAACGCGCACAATCCGCTCCGAAATATCTTTGACATCCGCCGCGCGCCCGCGCATATATTCGTCCTCCATCGCCGCAAACATCTGGGCGAAATTGTCACCGGTCACCGCAACCGCATACTCGGCATTGACCTTCTGCGTATCGATGATATTCTGAACCGCGTCCAGATAGTCCTCGTCCTCCAGCATGATCTGGTGAATCTCAAAAATCGCCGCATTCGCCTCGCCAACTTCTTTTACCGCCTTTTCATACAACTCGCCGAGCTGGCGGATGGACTCCTGAACTGCCGCATTAAACCGCGCTTTTTCCTGCTCTGCATTCTCTATTTTCGTCCGTTTTACGGTCTGCTCGCCTTTCTGATACACACATATTTTTCCAACTGCGACACCGCCAAATACACTTTTTCCACGATACGTCTGCATGACCATTCCCCTTTCCATTGATCCATTATCGAAAAATGCCGCCATGTAATAATCCCTTACATCGCGGCATCTTTATTAAACTACATATTTTCCTTCATAAACTGGCTGACTGCCTCATAAGCTGCTTCTTCATCCTCACCCTCAAAGGTCAGGGTTACTTCCTGCCCGTTCTTTACTGCCAGTCCCATGATACCGAAAATCTTTTTGCAGTCGCCGCTCTTTCCGTCTTTCGTCAGTTTGATCGTACTCGTAAACTGTTTTGCCGCCTTTACCAGTTCACCTGCCGGGCGTGCGTGGATTCCTTCCGGGTCTGTAATGGTATATTTAAACTCTTTCATGATGATGTTCTCCTTCTCATTATAACCTATTTTGATTGATTTGACCAAAAAATTTCTAATAAAGATTCACATTCCGTCAAAAAAAATTATTTATCTATTCTTCTACATTCTTCTTGAGAACTCCTAAGAGTACCGTCGAGATCGCCATGCCAACCACCAGTGCCAGCAGATAGAACAGCGGATTTCCCATGACTGGGAATACGAAGATTCCGCCATGCGGCGCCATCAGTGTGCAGTTAAATAACATGCTCATCGCTCCCGCAACACCCGAACCGACGATGCAGGCTGGAAGCACGTGTACCGGATCGGACGCTGCAAATGGAATCGCGCCCTCCGTGATAAATGCCAGACCCATGATGAAGTTGGTCGGTCCTGCCTCGCGCTCTTCCTTTGTAAATTTCTTCTTAAACAGCATTGTTGCCAGCGCAATCGCACACGGCGGTGTCATACCGCCAATCATAACAGCTGCCATCACATCGTAGTTGCCGGAGGCGATTGCCGCCGTACCAAATACATATGCCGCCTTGTTGAATGGACCGCCCATGTCGATCGCCATCATCGCCGCCAGCACAAAACCAAGAATCAGCTTACTCGAACCACCCATGCTGCTCAGACCATCGTTTAACGCCATATTGATCGCGCCCATGACCGGCTCTACGACGAAGCTCATAACCAGTCCGATGAGCAGGACGCCCACAACCGGGTAAATCAGGACCGGAGCAATCTTTTCCAGTGCCTCTGGAAGATTCTCGCACGCTTTCCGAAGCGCCAGAATCAGATATCCGGCAATAAAACCTGCCGCCAGGGCGCCAAGGAAACCTGATTTTCCCTGAGAAGCAATCATGCCGCCGACAAAACCGACTGCCAGCGCCGGGCGGTCTCCGATCGCCATCGCGATGAAACCAGCCAGAATCGGGAGCATAAAGCCAAATGCCACACCGCCGACATTTTTAAACCATGCCGCCAGCGGGGTAATCGTACCAAAGTTTACACGCTGGTCGAGCGGAAGTGCATTCATATCCACACTAAAACCATCAATCAGAAACGCAATCGCAATCAGGATGCCGCCGCCGACTACAAATGGGAGCATGTGGGAGACACCATTCATCAGCTGCGTGTAAATCTGGTGTCCGACACTGCCCGATTTGCCGCCAGAGGCTGCCTTTGCCGGGCTGCTGTTTCCAGATGATGCTGCGTGGTAAACCGGTACCTCCCCGGACGCCGCGCGCTCCAAAAGCTCCGGTGCCTTGCTGATACCGTCCGAAACCTGACATTCGATCACTCGTTTTCCGTCAAACCGATCCATCGGCACCTGTGCGTCCGCTGCCACGATGATGCAGTCCGCCGCCTCGATCTCCTGTGCCGTCAGCACATTTTTTGCTCCGGCTGAACCGCGCGTCTCAACTTTGATCTTCCAGCCCTTCGCGCGTGCCGCTTTTTCCAGGCCTTCGGCAGCCATGTAGGTGTGCGCGATACCGGTCGGACAGGAAGTAACCGCTAAGATCTTCGGTCCGGCTGTCTTTTCCGTCTCTGCACCCGCTTTTTTCGCCTGAATCTCCTGACCACCTGCTTGTGCGGCATTCTCTCCATTTGTATCTGCCGCTTCTTCGACGGAATCAGCCGCCAGTCTCTCATCGATGCCTGCCTGTTCTGCATCTGCCTTATCAATAATGGAAAGAAAGTCTTCCACCGAAGAAGCATTTCGCAGGGAATCTGAGAAATTCTCGTCCATCATGAGAACGGAAAGCTTGCTCAACACATCCAGATGTACGTTATCTTTTGTATTTGGCGCTGCAATCAGAAACAGCAGAGTGACCGGTTCGCCGTCCAGGGAGTCGAAATCCACGCCATTTTTGATGACCATCGCCGCCAGCCCCGGCTTTTTGACCGCATCACATTTTCCATGAGGAATTGCAATCCCCTCGCCGATACCGGTCGTGCTCTCTTCTTCTCTCGCATAAACCTGCTTGCGGAATGCCTCGACATCCGACAGCTTTCCGCTCGCCGCCATCAGCTCTACCGCCTTGTCCAGTGTCTCCGATTTGCTGGTGGGTGCCGCATCCAGCGATATACTTCTCGGATCCAGTAAATCAGTAATCTTCATATCTGTTGCCTCCCTATTTATGCCCGAATGTCAGGTATGCATTGCATATCCGGCAGTACATTCTGCCAGCTTCAAAAATGTCTGCATACAACCTCATCCGATTTTTGTGATTTTACAGGTCTCATACACTTTCTTTATCTCATCCTTCGTCGCCAGCTGCTCCGAAAAGGCGCTCGCGCTTCCAGCTGCCAGTCCCATGCGGAAGGCGTGTTCATAATCTCCGCTCTCCCCGTATCCGGCCAGGAAACCGGCTACCATCGAATCTCCGGCTCCGACACCATTTTTCAAGGTTCCCTTCGGTGCTTCCGCCGCATAGACGCTTCCATCCTCCGCCAGAAGAACCGCGCCCTTGCCTGCCATCGAAACCAGCACGTTGACCGCACCTTTTTCCTGCAGCTTCTTCGCATACGGAACAACTTCCTCCCGCTCCGAGAGCTTCACGCCGAAAATGTCTCCCAGTTCATGATTGTTCGGTTTGATTAAAAATGGATGGTGTCCCAGCACATTGAGCAGCAGATCCTTGGTCGCGTCCACAACAATCCGGACGTCCCTGCCATCCAGGCGCTCCATAATCTTCTGATAAATATCATCCGGCATCGACGCTGGAATACTTCCAGCCAGCACCAACGTATCATCCGCCCCCAGCCGGTCAAGCTGGGTCATCAGCGCATCCACCGCTTCCCGCGGAATCCTCGGTCCCCGACCGTTGATCTCAGTCCCGTCGATGGATTTCAGCTTCAGGTTGATGCGGGAGACTCCCTCATCCAGGGAAATAAACTCGGCTTTCACGCCCAGCTGCTCCACTTCCTTCCGAACCTCCTCGCCGACAAACCCGGCAGTAAAGCCAAACGCCGTATTGGCAATTCCAAGGTTTTGAAGGACCGTCGAAACATTGATTCCCTTTCCGCCCGGAAGCAAAAGCTCCGAATCTGTCCGGTTGGTCAGTCCGAGCTTAAAATCGCTCACTGACACAATATAATCTAACGATGGATTAAAGGTTACCGTATAAATCATAAGCCTTCATTCCTTTCTTATCTTGATTGATTCTGACTGTATTATAAAATCATTTTCATTCAAAATCAATCAAACTTATTCACAAACATGCTGCCTCTTTTTGGGTTATATTGCACAATTTTGATTTTTTATGATTGTTTTTGATTGATTGTTTCGTGTGAATTCCGGAGAAACGATTGCTGTCACTGATGGAATAGTGTTTCCAAAAACATCATTTTTACTCAGCTTCATCTCCTCTTCTAATCGTAAAATCCGCCTTTGTTGACAAGGATTTCCCCATTTGCTATAGTAAATGAAGAATTTTGTAATATCTTTGTAATATTTCCAAGATGTTTTTATATCAGAAAGGATATACGATATGAACGATTCCCCTTTGAAACCGGCTTCTTCCAGGCGCAAAAAAATGGATAAAACAATGATGGCGATCTATTTCCTGATCCTTTTTATTGTGGCCGGGGCGGCTCTGCTGGCATTTCTATGCCTCTCTAAACCTTCTGATAAGAAGAACAACGCCGGCTCTGATCCTTCCATCGCTTCTTCCAGCACCTTAAAAAACAGTCATCAGATCGGCACCGATGCTAAAAGTACGGCGAAAGCCAAAATCAAAGAAGAAAAGCCGGTCGATCCGTATGAAAATCTCGCGGTCGCCAATGTGGATGATGCGCTGAACCTGAGAGAAAAACCAGATACAGATGCCAAGGTACTCGGCACCTGCTTCCGCGGAGGCGGCGGTACCATTTTAAAACGCAAAAATGGCTGGACAAAAATCCGCTCCGGTGGGCTGGAGGGATGGCTCAAGGACGATTATCTTGTATTTGGCGATGATATCAAGCCGCTCGCCAAAGAGCTCGGTCTCTATATCGCTACCGTCAGCACACAGACACTCCATGTACGTGAGGAAGCCAGCACGGATTCTGCCATCGTCGGTCTGGCTGCCGCGGAAGACTACTATCCTGTACTGAGTCAGGAAACTGGATGGGTCAAAATCCAGCTTTCCGTTGACACCTCCGGTTACGTTTCTTCTGATTATGTCACAATCAGCGTTAAGCCAGGACGCGCAATCAGCATTGAGGCTGAGATGGCAGCGCTGGAGGCGGCACGGCAGGCTGCTGAAGAAGCTGAGCAGGCATCCAGAGCCGCCGAGGAGGCCCAGATTGCAGCCGCAAAATCGCAGGCAGAAGCAAACGCGGCTAAAGGTTCCTCCCAGACTTCGGGAAAATCTGGAAATTCTGGAAGCTCTTCGAAAAAGAGCACGGCTGCACCAGCCGCTAAATCATCCTACGTGATCTCCGCCTCCGAGAGCGACGTTTATCTGCTCTCCGCCTGCCTCACGATGGAAGCCAACGGCGGATCCTATGAAAGCTATCTGGCAGTCGGAAGTCTGATCGTCAACCGCGTCAAATCTGGCAAATGGGGCAAATCCATCTCCAGCGTCATCTACGCGGACGGACAGTTCCCAGGCGCGACCTCCGGCCTGCTTGACAAATATCTCGATAGAGGACCGTCCTCTACTGCCACCAAGGCGGCAAAGGCAGCGCTCGCCGGGGAAAATCAGATAGGCGACTACCTTTATTTTACCTCGACCAAATCAGCAAACTACGACAGCTACTCCAGCTATCAGGTGGTTGGTGGGAATTGTTTCTATAAAAAATAAAAGGCTAAAAAAGGCGGATTTAAACGCATTACATTAAACCTCATATACATTCCCATCGCCTTATGATATGATAATCATATCAGCCAAACATACAGACAGAGGACACCTACTGTCCATACCTTATTGATAGGTACTCTCGGAGTCTTTCCTGCAAATCATCTCACAACATTAAGCACAGAAAGCTTCCGGGAGTCCATTGATTGCAAATGGAGGAAATTATGAGAAAATCAATTTATACCTTGATGGTTTCCACTCTCATCGCAGCCGCCAGCATGACCGCCTGCTCCAGCCAGCCGTCTGAAACAACCACGGCTGAAACAACTGCCGCTGAATCCACACAGGAAAACGATACATCAGCAGAAAGCAGCGATGCCAGCGAAACAACTACTGCCGGAGAAAAAGAAACCGCCCAGACAACGGATGCAGATTATGCAGAAGACGAGACTCTGAGCGAAAAAGAAATCACAGAACTTTACCGTGGTTTTGCCAGATCCCTTCAAAGCATCATCGCCAATAAAAATATGAACGATTTAGCCGAGCTGCTTGTCTATCCGTCCTACATCGGCATCGATGACGGGATTGTCGTAAATAACAGAACTGAATTTATGGCTCTCGACGCAGACAAGGTATTTACCGACGCGCTGATTGAGGCAGTCAAGACAGCCGATGTTTCTTCCACCGAACTGACCAAGGCAGGTTTCATCGTAGGCGATCCATCCGGTAAACCGGCAGTTACCTTTGGTCTGGACAAAGAGGGATCTATCGGTATCACAGGTATTAACTACTAATCAGATATAAAATAGTGAAAAAGAGCGCCGCAACACTCACAAACCGGCTTTCCATTTCTGGTAAAACCGCTCCATGAGTGCCGCAGCGCTCTTTTCTACGTTACAGCCAGACAACTGCATCCATCAATCCGGCTGACTGCTTCTTCTACATTATCCTTCAATCGCAATATATTTTTTCTGCTCGACTTCCGGTTTTGCTTCTTTCTTCGGAACAAAAATCTTCAAAATACCATGCTTAAATTCCGCCTTGATATCTTCCTCTGTTATATCATCACCGACATAGAAGCTTCTCGCACTGGAACCTGCGTAACGCTCTCTGCGGATGTAACGACCGGACTTTTTCTCCTTCTCGTCCTCATCCAGTCCCTTCGCAGCCTGAATCGTCAGATTACCATCTTCCAGGGAAATCGAAATCTCTTCTTTCTTAAATCCCGGCAGATCCATCTCCAGCTCATAGCCATCTTCCATTTCCTTGATATCGGTCTTCATCAGGTTCTGTCCATGGCGTCCATACAGCTTTTTCTCTATCTTCTGTCCGGCGTTATCATCATAAAACGGAAAATCATTAAAGAAATCATCAAACAAATTTTCTCCAAAAATACTCGGCATTAACATAAGTCATCTCTCCTTTTCTAACTTCATTTCATTATGTTTATTTACCAACATTTTCGGAACCGGGACGGTCTGGGAACTTTTCTTTTCTTCCTCTTCCTTCGTTCTGGCTATGTTATAGCACTTCTTATTAGCACTGTCAAGAGGCGAGTGCTAATTTTTTTGTGAAGAATTTGTGAACGCTACGAGCCATGCACATTTACGTGAAAGAGCCATCTTTCAAGCTTGCTTGATAAAGATGGCTCTTTCATGGAAATGTATAGGGCGACAGCCCTACAGCGAGGGAAGTCTTTCCCGAGCTGTGCATGGCGTATGCCACTACTTCACAGGGATTTTTCACTTACTTTCGCACTCGATTTTCTTGATTTGACCACATTTTTACCACAAATTCTTGGAAAAATATATTCGTCTGATTTTCTTACCACATTTTACGACAACAACTTATGGTTTATACCACAGCAGGTACGGTTTCTGGCAGGTTCATTTTAGACATCTCATTCTCCACATGAGACTTATCTGAAATATGATTATAGACATTCATTGTGATCTGTGCATCTGAATGGCCCATCACATACTGCATAACTTTGGGATTGACATTGTTCTCACCCAATCTGGTACATCCCGTATGACGAAGGGTATGCGATGAAATAGGAGGCATCAACTCCGGCTCTCGCTTCTCTTCTTCTGCCAATTTGCTTTCTTTTTTATTATAGGCATTAACAATATTTTTCAGAAAGCTGTTCACTCCCGCTGGCATAATCGGACGTCCATGCTTTATATTAAAGATGAATCCACTGCGTCCACCTATCTCAACATTACTCTGTAAACCAAACATTAGGTTCAGTTCTCTCTGCTTACGGAACGCATCATATACCATCTGTGTCATAGGAATATTTCTGATTCCTGCATCCGTTTTGGTTTCTGAATCATGGAAACAATATCCGTCATCACCTTCATAATACACAAGCTGTCCACCTACATGGATCTCCCTGTTCTTCATATCCACATCTGACCAGGTTAAGCCGATGGTTTCACTCACTCTCAGGCAAGCCCCAAACATAACCTGCATCATTGGAAGATGAGGCTTATACACATTACTCTGTTCAACAAACTTCAAAAGTTTTTCCTGCTGTTCCAGTGTCAATGCTTCTTTCTCCTTTGCCGGAGCCCCATAATCTCCAAGTGTTCCTGTTACTGGATTCTTGCGGATAATCCCATCTTCCACTGTCAGTTCAAAACTGGGATTCAATAAGCCATAAAGACCTTTGATCGTACTGTGTGCCAGTCCTTCATCTGACAATGCAGAAAAGAACGTCCTTACGTGAGATGTCTTAAAATCCACAACACGTAGCAAAACTTAAATTCACTGCATTTTTCCTCTTTGGCAAAAGGAAAAGCACTGTAAAACCCATAATCCAACGGTTTTCAGTGCTTTTTTCATATTACATTATTGAATATCCCTCATTCTGCCTATATAAGTGAAACTTAGCGAAACTTAAATTAAATCTCTTTCAGACAATTCAATTTGGATATTCACCGACTGTAGATTATTTCTCAGTGCACCAGTTTCCAACTTACCGCCTGCTGCCTTGCATCCACAAATCTCTTATAAATACCTTCCTGTTTCATTAATTGCTCATGTGTTCCCTGCTGTGCAATTCTTCCTTTTTCAACAACCACAATCTGGTCTGCATGTCTGACTGTTTTTAATCTGTGGGCAATCATAATAATCGTTTTTTCCTTTGTAAGTGCATCTACTGCATCCATCAGCTCCTTTTCATTCTCCGGATCAACATTTGCCGTTGCTTCATCCAATATGACGATTGGCGCATCCTTCATAATCGCTCTGGCTATCGAAATACGCTGCTTCTCACCACCGGAAAGTGTGGCTCCTCCTTCTCCGATCACTGTGTCATATCCATTCGGAAGTTTGCTGATGAAATCATGACAACATGCTTTCTTCGCCGCTTCCACCACTTCCTCATGACTTGCATCCTGGCGTCCGAATTTAATATTATTCTCAATGGTGTCTGCAAACAAATACACCGACTGAAACACAAATGAGAAATTACTCATCAGACTGTTCATGCTGTAGTCTTTTACATTCACACCTCCAAGTGTCACTTCCCCGGAATCCACATCCCAGAACCTGGCAATCAGATTGCAAAGTGTTGATTTTCCTCCACCAGATGGTCCAACGATTGCTGTCGTCGTTTTCTGCGGAATAGAGAGCGATATATCATCAATGATCTTCCGTTTGTCATAAGAAAACGAAACATTAGAAAGTCTGATATCGTAATTTTCCGGCTGTATTTCTTTACCGTCGATATCCATGGTATCCAGCTCCAATATTGCATTTGCTTTATCTACACATACGCTTACCACATGTAAAAGAGATGAATAATTTCCTGCACATTCCAGACTGGCATAAAGCATAAATGCTGAAATTGTCATACCGATCGCATAAACCGCACTCATAGTTCCATTAATATAAAAATATGCACTGCAAGCCACGATCACAGCACCTGTAATTTTGGTTATCACACTTTGCAGAAAATGATAGGGCACAAACAGCATTTCCATCTTTGTATTGATCTTTTCACATGCTTCATTTGCATCATTTAATCTTTTCGCCTGTTTCCCAAGCAAGTTATATGATTTAACTTCTGATATTCCCTGCAGATACTCCATGATCTGGTTTACAAGCTCCATATCGCATACCACTTTTTGCTCTGAATCTTTTTTACCCGCATTCTGCATCACAGAATTGACCCCAAAGAAAATAAGTACTCCTGCTGCAGCTATCAGTCCAATTCTCCAGTCAAAAATAAACAGCATAAGAATGATCATTGATGTTTCCAGAATTCCCTGCATTGTCAGCATAACCACTCTCGCAGCCACATCGCCAAGTATTTCCATTGTATTGGTTGTAATGGAAGAAATTTCCCCGATACTATTGGAATTGAAATACCCCATCGGCAGATATCGCAGATGTTCTGCAATCTTGATTCTCATAAAAGCACTTGCATTATATCCTCCCTCTGTCTGAAGCACTGTAGAGTATCTCTTGCAGATTACGTCGACTACAATTGCAAGAACCATAATCGCAACGGAGCCTCCAATATATTTTCCTGTCGGTTTCCCACTCAGCAGACCAATCAGTATGTACATAATAGCCGGAATCTTCATTGCTGAGGCAAGAGCCTCTATGAGTCCGATCACTATCGACAGTTTAAATTTATTGCCATTTTCCCTGCCTGAAAAACGAAAGAATTTTGCCAGAATCCCAAACATATCATTCTCCCTCCTTCACCGTATCTTTTACAGAAATATGGGCATTCCACATTTCCTTATAAAGCGGGCATGACACCAGAAGTTCCTCATGTGTGCCATGTGCTGTTACATTTCCATCATTTACAACAAAGATCTGGTCACTGTCCTTAACAGTAGAAAGTCTGTGTGCTATTACGATCAGGGTCTTCCCTGCTACCAGTTTTGCGATAGAATTCTGCAGAATTGCCTCATTTTCCGGATCTGTGTAGGCAGTTGCCTCATCAAGGATCACGATCGGAGCATCCTTTAACATTGCTCTTGCAATGGAGATACGCTGCCTCTCACCACCTGACAGATGTCCTCCTGCACCTCCTACAACCGTATCAAATCCATTCTCCAACTGCATGATAAATTCATAGCATCCACTTTTCTTTGTCACCTCGATGATCTGTTCATCTGTAGCATCTGGATTTCCCTGTCTGATATTTTCACGGACTGTTTCATTAAACAGATAATTGTCCTGTGCAACATATGCAATTTTCCGATTAAAATCTGCAAATGCCAGTTCTTTGACATCAACTCCACCGATTTTGATGCTTCCGGAATCCACATCCCACAGGGACGCAATCAGCTTTGCGATGGTCGACTTGCCGCTTCCGGAAGGTCCTACGATTGCATTTACCGTTCCTGCTTTCAGCTCCATAGTTACTCCGTGCAGGATTTCTTTGTCGTGATAACCAAATCTGACATCTTCAAGAGTAACGGAGTTATCTTTTGGAACACTTTTACTTTTCTCTGGACGTTCAAGCTCCGGCTGTTCCAGAATTCCTGCCACTTCACCAACAATCACTCCGATCTTGCCAAGATCATCTGTATAGGAACCCACTGTGATCAACGGTCCAACGATTCCAAGTGATAAAATAATGCAGATGACAAAATCTGAAATCGCAAGTGTTCCATTGGCTACATAATGTGCCCCAAACGGCAATACCGTAAGAAGCGTATAAGGTGTGACCACCATCATCAGTCCATGAAAGATCGAGCACCGTTTCATCCAGGAAATAAAGGAATCTGCATAAGCCATAGCCGCCTTTGTAAATTTTGCATAAGAACTTTCTGTCTTTCCAAATGCCTTGATCACTTCGATTCCGTCAATATATTCCACTGCCGCATCATTCAGATCTTTTGTTGTCTGAACCGTTCTCTCGAAGCTTGGTTTATAATCCAGCATCATTCCAAAATAGGAAAGAAATCCCACTATAACCGGCACCAATGACCAGAGTGCCAGTCTCCAGTCTGTCAGGAAGAAATAAATCAAAATCACAATCGGTGCCAGCAGATTGGACGTGAATTCCGGGACAATATGCGCCAGTGTTGTCTCGATACTGTCGATTCTTTCCACCATAATATTTTTAAATGTACCGGAAGGTGTGTCTTTCACATAGCCAAGAGGTACCCGCGCCAGCTTGTCACAGCAGGATTTTCTTATATTTGCAAGTACTGCAAACGTTGCTTTATGTGACAATGCTGTCGAAAGTGAATGAAGCAGTTCTGCAATGATAAACGATAATGCAATCAGAACCGCTTTTGCAAGATATATTTCAAACTCCTTTTCACCATTTAAAAACAGCTTTACTACATCTGCAATAATAAAATACGGCAAAATCTTAAAAATCACATTTCCTATTGCAAGTAACACACTCCACACATAGGCAATTCTTTTTTGTCCGGCCCACGTCAGGATCCAGCTGACTGCCGACTTCTTTTTTTCTTTCACATCTTTTCACTCCTTACGTTCGTTTTATTGTTTCGTTTTATTATTTTACCTTCTGTTAGTTCGAGCTAACCAACATATAATAAAATAGGTGGTCTACTGGCATCAACCACCTGATATTATTATCCTGTCTGAACTTTATTCAGAAATCCAGAACCTGCAACACACATAACCTATTCAGAATTCCTGCATCAGTTATACTGGAAATTCAATATTCCACAATCGTTCCCAGCCACCTGTATTAAATTCTTTCAGTTGATGTACATTTTTCTTTGCAGTCTCCCTGTCTATATCATGCTCAATGATCTGAAATACTGATGAAAAAAATCCCGTATAGATCATATGCATAAGGCTTTCCTCTACAATCGGTATTTTTACACCGTTCTCTTTCATCTTTTCCATATAATTCAGGCTGGACTTCATTTCCCGCTCTACCATATTGTGTATGAATAATTCAAATTTTCCACTGTCTCCGCATTTCAACAATAATCTGAAATTATCATAATGATCATAGATATAATCAACCATCTGCTCCATCCCATCACTGGATGTATCCGACATATTCCTTGTCTGATCACTGGCAGAAAGCTTTTCAAACTCCTCAACGATCTGGTCATAAATCTGATAAATATGTTCCATATAAGGATCCGTCAGTGCATCAAAAAGTGCCTCTTTCGTCGGATAATATTTGTAAAATGCGCCAGTAGTAAGTCCTGCATCTTTTACAATATTTCTTAAAGATGCTCCTGTCAAACCATCTTTCAGAAAATGTTTTCTGGCTGTATCTAATATGTTTTTCTGTGTATCTTCTGCTTTCGTCGACATTCTTTTCGTATCCTCTAAACTTCTTTTCAAAATATAACAGCGCTATATAACACTGTTATATTTTAACTCATTACAGGAATTTGTCAAGTCTTGGTGTTTCAATTTTTTATTTTCCTCGTGTATTCAGTTTCCACTCCGCAGATGCTTTCTGCAGTTTTACAAGTCTGTTCTATTCAGACAGATTTTCTGTTCCTCAGATCGTCGTTGCTCTGCTGAAGCGATTGATTCAGCTTCTGCGTTTCGGACAATTCGGTTGTCAGACACTGAATTCCTACGGTTGATTTCCGAACTTCTTCTCGCAATCTCTGCCTGTCGGACAAGATCGTCTGTTTCTCTTCTTCCAGCATCTGTATCTGCTTTTTCTGTGTCCGCATGAACTCTTTCGCTCTCTCGAAACTCTGCATTAGAAGATCTTTTTCTACTTTGAGCTTGATCGGTGATTCCTCCGGCAGCTGCGATGGCTGTGTCAAGTTCTCTGTAATAATTTGTAAGTTCTTCGGCTGCTCTGCTTTCTCTGATTTCAATATCTCTGGATTTTTTCCTATTTCTATCAAATTCATTCTCTAGTCCCTCCTTGCTGATATCCAGATGAAATGTTTTTGACAGATTGCTGTCTCTCACCTTCTTCCCATCCTGGTTCTGAAAAGTAATGTGCTTCCGTTTCTCTGTCCAATTTACATTCCATCCAAACTGTTTCATTTTTTCCTTAAACTTTTCTTTGCTGATACAATTTTCCAGTGCTTTTAACACTGCCATTGCACAATCCGCTACTAAGCTGTCTTTCACCTGCTGATGGAACAGGTTATATTTATCTTTGCTCCATGCAATGACTTCCCCTTTTTCAATCTGGCTTCTTATTCTTGAAATGGTGATTACTCATTACCGTAAAATTCTTAGTTCTCTCTACACGAAAAATCTGTGCCATTCTATCTCACTTCCTTTCCAGACAGAAAAAGACGCAAGCCACATTTCTATGACTCACGCCTTTCTCTGCACTTCATTATTAAATTGAAAATTTCTATTCTTCTTTGTATACGTTAATTTCATTTTATTAGCACTCTCCATTTCTCATCTTTTTTTGACCACAAATTTACGACATTTACGACAAATCTGACACTGCTTTACAATACCAGACAAAATGGCTGATGCCCCGGAAAGCCTGTAAAACAGGCACTTCTAGGATACACAAGACAGAACAAAAATCGACTTCCATTATCAATAGGTGAGTGCTAATTATTTGTGAATATTTTGTGAAATTATCAATCCTTTTTCTCTCTATCGATACTGCCACACTAAAGAGGATAGGAGAATTCTTGCAAAGTGTTGTTAAAAAAGTAAATCTCTAATATTATTCTTATACTATTTCATAATCAAAACCGTCGCCAGAATACAGACGAATCCAATCAACTCTGCCGGTGTAAAAACGGAATTCAGCCAGACCGCTGACAGGCACGCCGCCGTCAGCGGTTCCAGGCAGGCAAGCACCGAAGCGCGCACCGGTCCCGTCAAAGAAACTCCCTTTAAAAAAAGAGTATACGCAACCGCACTTCCCAGTATCACAAGCACACCCAGATAAAATGCGGCATGACCGTCCAGCCCCGCCGGAACTTCCCAGATGCGGACGGCTCCCGATAAAAGCACGCCGCCGATAAACATTCCCATCCCGGTTGCAGGAATACTTCCCCACTGCTTCACCGGATTTTTTGAAAGCAGGAAATACGCAGCTGCGCCGACACCTCCCATGATTCCCCAGAAAAGTCCCTTCGCCGTCAGTTCCATGCCGTCCAGTCTTCCTCCCGTCGCGATCAGCCAGACTCCAAAGAATGCCAGACAGATACAGAAAAACGTCCGTTTCGTGGGCAATGTACGTTCTGCCGCGCATACAAAGACCGCCACGAAGATAATCGATAAATTCTGCAGCACCGTCGCCGTTCCCGAATTGGTCCATTTGATTGCATTTAAGTACGCATACTGGGACAGCACCAATCCCAGAAACGAAAACAGCACCATCTGAGCCATCGCTTTCTTATCCTGAACCAGTGCCCGCACCGGCAATTTTCCCTTCGCAGCGGCAGCAAGCAGAAGAATCGTCCCCGCCCCCAGCATTCTAAGCGCCGTCACCCACGCCGCATCGATCGGGTAGGATGAAAACAGTGCCTCCCCGCATGTTCCCGAAAATCCCCAGCTAGTCGCGCCGATCATGCAGCAGAGAGCGCCGAGGCGGGCAGACGAAGAAGGAACTTCTGTGGAATTTGATGCCTGTTTTTCTGTGGCATGATTCGACTCCTTGATGTTCATTTGATTCTTTCCATCTCTATTCCTTTTTAACATCTTTCATTTCTCCACTATTCTTTTATGAGTTTCGTTCTTTTTCATTGACTTTATCATTATATCGGTATTATCTTTATTTATATATAAAAATATCGGCTTGTTTTTTCATTATATTGAGGTTATTATGATTACAAACTATCTTTCCATAAATTCTGACCGGGAGGAAAACCTGATTCGTATTTTCCCGGATTTTCCGGTTTCGGTGTACCGAACCGACTTTTCCGATCCGTCTTATCAGCTTGTGAGCTGGCACTGGCATGAAGATTTCCAGTTCTGCCTGGTCGAGCGCGGCGAGGTCTGTTTTCAGACGCCTGGTTCCAGATTCCCGATTTCGTCCGGCTGCGGTATTTTTTTAAACCGACGGCTCGTCCACAGCGCTTTGCCATTGACGCCGGATTCCTCCTACTACTGCATCAATTTTTCCCCGGCGCTTCTGACTGCTGCCAGCGGGGCTGCTTTGTCGGATGCGATGGTTCTGCCCCTTTTGAATGAGGAAACCTTGTCTTTTTTCCAGTTTGACGCCCTCACACCCGACGGTTCTCTGCTGACGGACTCCATCTGCCGTATTTTACAGCTTTCAGAGAATCACACACCTGAAAGCTCGTTTCAGGTATATGGTATCCTGTTTTCCCTCTGGATCATCGCCTGGCGCTTTCTCCGTCAAGACGAATCCACGTTCAATAAACGCGGCGATACTTCTGCCGCCAACAGCCGCCTGAAAGAGATTTTCCACTACTTGCAGGCGCATTACTCGCAGAAAATCACCCTGCGCGAGATCTCTGACGCAGTCTGCCTCTGTCCGGAAGAATGTGAACGTTTTTTCAAACGGATGACTGGCATCACGATTTTCCAGTATCTCCTTGAATACCGGATCAAAAAAAGCCAGGAGCTTTTGAACAACTCCCGCCTATCTATCGCGGAAATTGCCCAAAGCTCCGGCTTTACAACACAAAGCTACTATTCTTCCTGTTTCAAACGCCTGACCGGATGTACACCGGGGGCGTATCGTAAGCGGAAAATTTCTCTTATAACTTTTCTTTAAGGAATTGCCTCTTCTTGAAACTTCCTTAACCGTGTTCTCATCCGATTCTTTCCATACACAGCACAAACGAGACACTTTGCATCCCTGTTTTATCAGGGATTGCAGTTCTTACATGGTTCATATCCATGTGCAATCACTTCATCGCGCGTACCGGTAAATTCCTGCCGGTTTGCCGCCTTCATCTGGGTGACAGATGTGCAGCTTGGAAGGTGAAATTTTTTCGAGTTGGTATTGAGAATGTAGGTCTGAACCGTCGCGCTGCTTCCAGAGGATCCAGCGCCGCCTCCCGACGAACCAGCTGCTCCCGATCCAGCCGATTGATTCTGGCTGCTGCCATTTCCAGCCGTTCCCTGTCCGGCTGTGCTTCCCGCACTTCCAGAACCGTCCGCCCAGCTTTCTCCTGTCGCATAATCGATCGCAATACCAGGCTGGACATTATAGACGTACACGCAGAACAGCACTCCCTCGCCCTGATCCTCGACGGATTCCGCCTCCATCAGGACGCCGGAGGCAACCAGATTATTGCCCTCAAAAACCGGTGTCACGCGGTACATGACATGGTTTCCGGTTTCTTTCACGTAATCGGCTGTCAGATTTTCAAATGGCAGCATTCCCTGTACGTTCAGATAGCGGGTTCCGGTAATCAGGTTTTTGACATTGGCATTCTCCGCCGTAAGCTGGTAGCCGATCAGATGACAGCGGTTATAGAGATACTTTCCATCCACATTGTCATACTTCGCCGTATGCCATCCCGTCGGCTTGACTTCCCCGATCGAGCCGCGCTTCTCCGTCGGCATCGTGTCCTGCGAAACCGAGGCATATGCCACGCCGCAGCGCCCCAGGCTGTCCAGATCACTGTAACTCTCAAATGATACATCCGTCAGGTCCGCATCGGTAAAATACGGCACATTTCCATTGACCGCCACATACGGCTGACCAGAATATGCCGGTACATCCGCCAGATTAAATGACGTTCCCGAAGCAGAAGATACACGGTTTCCACCATTTTCTGACGATGACACCGCCTGCGAATCTCCGTCCGCACTTTCCGCCTGATTTTCCTCCGCGCTGACACTTCCGTTTCCATTCAGACTTTCCTCTGGAATCTCCTGCGCGCACGCTGAAACAGACAGCATCGCCGCTGCAGCCAGCCCCAGAAGCCACATTTTCAATTTTCTCATATGAATTTCTGCCTTTCCGTTTAAGCCTATCCCTTTCAGAGCCATGTAGATTTGCGCGTTCTGGCGCCTGGTTTTCAGGTGCAGAACCGGCTCTTTTTTATATTTGACTTGTTTTTTATGTTTTTCTTACTCTTTTATATTGTACTTACTTTTTATGTATATTTTTTACCTGCGCACATACCGCTCTTCTGTGATTTTCTCATGCGAGGAACCCGCATATTCCTGCGTTTCTGCCAGCTTCCAGCTGCCCAGATCCATCTTAAAATACATATCTGCCGGATAATCCCGGTTCCAATGACAGAGAATCACTTCTTCGATCCGGCTCTCATACGGAACAACATCCTTGTCCTCGACAAAACAGTACTCTCCCGGCCCCGCCTTTTCCAAAAACGCTTCATCTGCCTGAATCTGCCCAGATTGCCCCAGTTGCCCGGATTGTTCCTGTTCTTTCGGCATATTTCCATTCACCTGTAAAAACTGTTTCTGGCTGTATGCATTCATCCACAGTTTTTTCCCACCTGTCAGCTCCATAATACGCTTTCTAAGCACGCGGTCCTGGCTCTGCCGTCTGTGATTGAACATCATGCCGTTATGATTATCCACACATACAATTATCTTCATCTCTCTTTTTCTCCCTTTTTCTATCTGCTGTACGTTTCATGTTCCCAAGGAATCAAAGCAAGCGTCAGCTCCTCCATCCAAGTCCGCAGATTGGGACGCCTGACTGCCAGCGTGTTGACAATCACCGATCGTACACGCACCGGCATCGTTTCTCCTTCTTTCACCAGCCTGCTCACATCGTTTATGACATAAAAATTGCCATTCTCATATCCCAGATACATCATCACATGTCCCGGAAAATATAGAAGTGTGCCCGGTTCTAATACTTTTAAAATCTGCTTTTTTTCTGAGCAGCGCCGCCCCGCCAGCTCTATTTTTCGAACTGGCATCTGCAGCTGACCGGTCGTATTGCGAGGCAGGATCCATCCAAAACAGCGGTACACTTCCCGGATATAGGAAGAACAATCCCGGCTCTCCAGCATTCCGCCCCAGCCGTAGCGGTCTCCCAGACACTTGAACGCCTGTTTAATAATCTCCTCATTTGTCAAGCTCAAATATCCCACCGATACGTCCCGGCTCATTGGAATCAATCCTTTTTGCCGGAAGAAACTGCCATCCGGAGCGCGGCATGGAAGCCAGACGATGTAATTATTCCAAGACAGTCTGTTCTGTACCCTCTGTTCTGCCTGTGCTTCTGTTGTCTCTATTAGCGCTCCTGTCCCTTTTATTCTGTTTGTTTCTATTGTTTCTTTTATCTCTGGGATTCCTTCTTCCACGCACAATTCCAACACCGTACCCATCCGAAGCCGGTATGCACTGGTTCCCGGATAGACCGCACTTGCTTCCAGCCAGACCATGTCCCCTGTCACTACTAACGGATGGATCGGAAATGCCGCCATCAGCCATTCCGCCCGGTTCCGACAGACTGCCACCGACTCTGCCGATATCCAGCCCTCGCTGCATTCATTCCGGACATACAGATAACTCTCCTCCTGCACCGAACCCAAAATCAAAAGCGGTTCCCCGACCATACAGAGACAAAGTGCTGCCTCATCCCACTCCGGATCGGATGGATCCTCCTCATCGGCTAAAAAAGTCTCCATCGGAAACTGTTTGATCAACCCCTGTGAAGTCGCGATTCCATATTTGATATGAACATTTTTATTCACGCAATTTTGAGCATCACGCACAGTCCAATTTATCCCCTGTATCCCAAATGATAAGAAATTTCCACACCATTTATCATAAACAACTCTCTCTTCTTTGGCAAAGGCTTCATTTTTCAAATCATGCATTTCCGTTCCATATGTCCGTAAAATCCGTGCATTCAAATTTTCAATTTCTTCCGGCGTCATTTTTACTGATTCTGACACATTTTCTATATCGATCCAATGCTCTGCCTGGCATTGTTCCTTCGAAACATCTGGTGCGAATGATAAAAAAGACGATCTCATACGAATCGATCCAAAACAGCCTGCTTATTTTTCGTATCTTTTATATGATGCATCTTCCTTTTTTATACACAATAAGGAATCGGCAGCACCCTCAGCTGGCGTCTCGTCGTTTTCGAAAGTGCCCCAGCTGACTGACCAGCAAATCCATCAGATCCTCGCCGTCCATGGCATATCCACTCTAACTCACATTACTTATACTCAATCACATACCAAATCCAGAACTACCTCTTGCGTCTCACATTCCCACAAAAGGCATCTGCTTCCACGATTGAGTCCCCAGATTTAGTAATTCTCCGCATGAACCTCGAAATAAGCCTGCGGATGCGCGCATACCGGACAAACTTCCGGTGCTTTCTCGCCTACTACGATATGACCGCAGTTGCGGCATTCCCATACCTTCACTTCGCTCTTCTTAAATACTTCCTGCGCTTCCACATTGTGAAGCAGGGCACGGTAGCGCTCTTCATGATGTTTTTCGATCTCCGCTACCATACGGAATTTCGCTGCCAGCTCCGGAAAGCCCTCTTCCTCAGCCGTCTTGGCAAATCCATCATACATATCTGTCCACTCATAATTCTCGCCGTCTGCAGCAGATGCCAGATTCTCTGCGGTATTTCCCAGGCCGTCTAATTCCTTAAACCACATCTTTGCGTGTTCTTTCTCATTGTCTGCGGTCTTTAAAAAAAGGGCGGAAATCTGCTCAAATCCCTCTTTTTTTGCCTTGGATGCAAAATAGGTATATTTATTTCTCGCCTGTGATTCGCCGGAAAAAGCCTCCCTCAGGTTCTTTTCCGTCTGGGTTCCTGCATATTTGTTAGCCATTGCGTTGTCCTCCTTTTAATTGCATGAAAACAGTTCATCTTTTCTTTCTATTATAGCACGCTTGAATGTTTTTAATATATTTTTCAAAAGCATTTTTTTCCAAAATCCAGACAATCATTATCATCGGCTAAGCCGGTGTTTTGTTTTTCGCCCTATAAGAGCTCTTTTCCTGTGCTGGAGCCTAAAGACTCATCGAAAGGTTCGTCAGCCACAACATCAATTACTTATTAAACGCTTCTGCTGTATTTGGCAGGCTTGTCACAAGAATCATACTTGCCACAAGCATCGCCGCTATTTTCTTTCTTCGTTTTATCATTGTCTGCCCCCGTTCTTTTTCCGGTGTTATCCTAATTATTATATGTTGTGTAAATCGTGTTTTTGGTGAAATTCATGCGTACCTTCCTTGGTCTCGTGAAAATCCGGTGTTTTTCTATCAGCACAAAAAAAGCAGCAGGATTCCTCCCGCTGCTTTAAAATCTATTTATTTTTTCGTGTGCTTATACGAATTTTCTGCATTCCCTACCGCGCAAACGCCGAAATCATTATGGCTTACAATGTTGGAGCCGATGCCACCCTGTTCTCTATCCATTCCAGTAACATGATTATAAATCAGTTTTCCGTATGGGAAACTACTCATGCGCCAACTATGGCCGATGCCGATTTCCCAATCGTTATATTTACTTAGATCCACATGATTTGGATCCGGCACATTTACGCTGCTTGCGGTATACAGGCATTCTTCGCAGTGCGTTACTTCACGGCCATCAATTTCGAGCACACCCCGCTTATTTACATAATATCCATCCGGTGTCACGGTATCTGCAAGAAGATAGCCTTCATCATTCAGCGCAATCGCTTCTACGTCCGTATTGTCGTAGCCTAAATAATACCATCCGCCATGTGTATGGCTCCAACGTGGAGCGCCAACAGCATCTATCATGTAAATGTTGGTGACGCCATTGTTCCACTCCGGTTTTGAAGTGTCAATTAATTTTCCAATCGCTTCATTCCTTATTTCTGCGTTTCTTCCACGATACAGATAATCAATGATCTCCTTTGACGATGGTCTATTGGTATTTGCTGTACCTGTAGCCTGTGCTGCCGCAGCGCCTATGGTCTGTACGACACCATTTATGGTCCACTGACCATCGGCATTTACATCATATCCATCCGGTGTCTTCCCATTTGTTACGATGTATCCGTTCGGAGCGAAATAGTAGCACTCTGAAATTCCATCCTTGTTTCCATCGATCCACTGCCAGCCATCGTGATACCAGGTTGTTCCTGTGGCATTTGTTCCGTACCACCATCCTGTTTCATTCTTCTGCCATCCGATCGGGTTATCTGCAAACACCGGAACAACCATGATGAGTGATAATGTAAGCGCAGATAACGCGATTAACTTCTTTCGTAACTTCATCGATTTCTCCTTTTTACTGCTTCTTTACATTCTCATAGCCATTCTCAGTCTCTACGACCATTACACCAGGCGCCGAAAAATAAATATATGAATTGCTACTGATGGCGGTTCTATTCGAACTTGTGCACTCAAACACGGTGTAGCCAATCTCATTCACACCTGCATAATGGTACGTATCCGTGACTCCGCCAAATCCCGGAAGCCACTCGGTATCTGTCAGCGTCTTGGTTGCCGGATCATACACGATCTTCATTGAAAACGAGTAAGTGCCAATATTGTATGCATAGGTTCCGCTATAGACATCGGTTGCCGGAGCCTGTGAATTTGCAACCGTGCCGTTTGACGTATTTGTCGTTACGGGTTCTGTGCTTACATTCTTCGTCTTTACTGCTCCTCCTTCCGTCCATGCCCCATCGCCGTTTACTACGTATCCATCCGGGGTCGTGGTATTTGAAAGCATATAGCCGCTGTTATCAAAGTAATAGCATTCTGCAATGCCATCTTTATTGCCATCGATCCACTGCCACTGTGACTTTGGGTAAGTGCCATTATCCTCCTGCCACCACCAGCCTTTTGAATTCTGCTGCCACTGGCCAGCGAGTGCAGTCGTTGCTGCGCTCATCATCATGACTACAATCATTGCAGATGTGATAAGCTTCTTTCTTATCTTCATATTCATCTCTCCTTTTTTGAGTATTTTTGTTTTCTTATAGTCTTATTATCTCACATAAGGATAGTTGTTTAAAGAGTGATCTGTTTTTCAGGTACGTATTTTTAAGAAAATTACAAAGTGATCGCACGATCATCACAAGCCTCAACATCTCACAGCTTTTCACTGATTGCACAGCACCGTTTCTTACAGAAGGTAATACCATACAGCCGGATGTCCTTCCGATCATCATTCAGAAGATATTCCTGATAACGGCGATCCCTGATCTGATCAATAGCCTTTTGACAAGTCATCTTCATATCGTCAAAGTTTTTTGTATATTTTAGTTCTGCGACGATTCCCGCATCTGGATCATCTGTTTCTACGATGATATCTGCAAATCCTTCTCCGGCTTCGACGTTTGACTTTACAAGCCAGTCTGCATTTCCGGTAAGAATCCCGACGAGAAGATTATGATAAGAGCTTTCTTTTTCTTCTTTCCTTGCCTTTGTATCAAATACGCTGATGGAATTACTGAGTACGCGGTTTAAATACTGCTCGACACCTTCGGTATCTCCTTCTTCAAAAGCCTTCCAGAATGCTGTTAGACGCTCCGTGTTACTGAAGATCGACTTTTTAAACCACTCGTTAATCTGAAGACGAAAGACTTCTCGTACTTCCCGGTTTGGAATAATCAGCCGATAAGCTCCGTCTTCATTTCTTCCACTCTGCGTCAAATATCCGGTCGTAAAAAGAACGCTCCAGAGATTTTCGATGCTCTGATCGACCTCTTCATACGTGAGATCCAGGCGAAGCTCCTTTTCGATGGCTTCCCCGTTGATCAGGCGCTCAATTTCATTCTTCGTCGTTTTATTTGCTTTATCGATAAAACGCTTTACGAGGTCATTTCCGCTTGTGTTGATCCAGTACGCTTCCGGCTTTGCCTCTTTGTCATCCTTCGCGCGGTCCACAAAATTTATTACATCCCATGGACAGTATACATCTGCATTTCCGAATCTGTATCCATCGTACCACTCCTTCACTTCTTCGAAGCGATCCTCCAGATGATAATCTAAAAGCAGTTTCCGTACTTCCGTATCTGTAAAACCGAACTGTTCGTCAAAACGCGTATCCGTGATCGACAGGATCTTGAAATTGTTGAGGCCCGTAAAGATACTTTCTTTCGAAACACGAAGGCAGCCGGTCAGCACTGCGAATGAAAGCGAATCGTTTGTTTTTAATGCTTCACCTAACAGTCCGCGAATAAAGTGAACCATTTCTTTGTAATATCCATGCTGAAATGCTTTATCCAGCGGGACATCGTACTCATCGATGAGAATGACTGTTTTTTTACCATAATGCTTATATAAAAGAGCCGACAGCATCTTTATAGAAGAAGATACAATGTCGGAATCTTCTTCCTGGACTGTCATATCTAAAAGTCGGCAATAATTCTTTTTATCTATATCCAGAAGTCGCTCGCTGTTTTTCAGATCATAAAATCTTTCAGCTTCCCGTTTGATCAGTTGAATACATTTACGTTTTGCTTCTGAAAAACTCAATCCCTCCACGTCCTTTAAAGAAAGAAAGATAACCGGATATTGCCCCTGATGCTGCTCGCACAGTTCCTTATTCTCAGAAACATACAGCCCATCAAACAGTGATGTATCCGTTCCAATCTCAAAAAAACTCTTCAGCATACTCATGTTGAGGGTCTTTCCGAATCGGCGCGGGCGTGTGAAAAGATTCACTTCACCCCAATTTAAAAATAACTGTTCGATTAATTTTGTTTTGTCGATATAGTAAAAACCATTTCGACGTATCTTTTCGAATCCATCAATTCCAACCGGAAGTTTTAATTTTTTTTCCATAAAATCCTCCCGCTTTTACTTTTTTAGAACTTCTGTTTTCTTTTATTGTCTCACATTTTTTATAAAAAAGAAAGAGAAAGAAAAGAACATATGCAAAAACGCCGGATAAGAATCGTCGTCTTACCCGGCATTTTTCGTTATTTCTCTTCTTTGAATCTCTCGAAGCCCTTCTTGTCTTCCGATGTCACACCTCTCTTATAGAAGTATTGGCAGGTCTTACAGTTTTCCGCTCCGCGCCTCTTATATGGGCACTTTACTGTTTTCTCGTAAATGCAGCGGTTCCGTACCTTTCTCGTGATAAGGAAGGCAATGAGTCCCGCAAATACGAATCACATTTCTGTATTGACAATCGCTTCCGCTTCCCTTACGCCTCATCAATCGCATGCCCGATATCATGGCGCATATATTTGTTAGCGAAATCGATCCACTCGGTCGCCTTGTATGCGTTGGCGCGCGCCTCTTTCAGGTCTTTGCCCTTTGCAGTAACGCCCAGCACCCGACCGCCATTTGTCACGATATCACCGTCTGCATCGAACTTCGTGCCTGCATGGAATACATAGTAACCGTCCGTGTCTTTGAATTTCTCCAGACCGTGAATCTTGAAACCCTTTTCATATTTCACCGGATAACCATCCGACGCCAGAACAACACAGACTGCCGCATTGTCCTCAAATTCCAGCTGGATCTGATCCAGGGTTCCGTCGATACATGCCTCAAAGACTTCCACGATGTCGTTCTTCATGCGCGGCAGGACAACCTGTGTCTCCGGATCGCCGAAACGCGCATTGTATTCCAGCACCTTCGGACCATCTTCGGTCAGCATCAGACCGAAGAAAATGATACCCTTGAAGGTACGTTCTTCCTTCTTCATCGCGTCAACCGACGGCTGATAGATGTACTTTTTGCAGAATTCGTCTACTTCTTTTGTGTAGAACGGGCTTGGCGAGAAGGTTCCCATACCGCCTGTATTTAAGCCCTGATCGCCGTCCAGCGCCCGCTTGTGATCCTGGGAGGAGGTCATAATGCGGATCGTATCGCCATCGACGAAGGAAAGGACAGAAACCTCGCGTCCTGTCATAAACTCCTCGATAACCATCTGATTGCCGGCAGAACCAAACTTCTTGTCCTCCATGATCTCCTTGACGCCTGCCTCTGCTTCCTCTAAAGTATTGCAGATCAGAACACCTTTTCCAAGTGCCAGACCATCTGCTTTCAAAACGATCGGCATCTTAGCGGTCTGTAAGTATTCCAGCGCCTTGTGCGGATCGGTAAAAGTCTCATAGGCTGCGGTCGGAATGTTGTATTTCTTCATCAGATCCTTGGAAAATGCCTTCGATCCTTCCAGAATCGCCGCATTTTTTCTCGGTCCAAATACACGCAGTCCCTGTGCCTCGAACACATCCACGATACCGCCAACCAGCGGATCGTCCATGCCGATCACGGTCAGGTCAACCTCATGCTCTTTTGCAAATGCCGCCAGCTTATCAAATTCCATCGCACTGATCGGCACACACTCTGCATACTCTGCAATTCCCGCATTGCCCGGTGCACAATAAATTTTATCTACCTTCGGACTCTGAGCCACTTTCCATGCGATCGCATGCTCACGTCCGCCGCTGCCAACGATTAAAACTTTCATGTTCTTCTCCTTATATTCTTCCGTTTGCAATCGCATCGATCGCCTGCGGAAGCAGTACCCACTCTGCCTGTTCCATCACGCGCTGCTGCAGCGTCTTCGGCGTATCATCCGGCTGCACCTCTACGGCTTTCTGGAAGAGGATCGGACCGGTATCGGTTCCTTCATCCACATAGTGAACCGTCGCGCCCGTCACCTTGACGCCGCGCGCCAGTGCCGCCTCATGCACCTTCAGTCCATAATAGCCGACGCCACAGAAGGACGGAATCAGGGACGGGTGAATATTGATAATTTTATTTCTGTATGCCTCGATCATCGCCGCCGGAATCTTCACAAGAAATCCAGCCAGAACGATGAGATCCGGCTTACACGCCTTGACGGTCTCTAAAAGCGCCTCATCGAATGCATCTCGCGTCTCATACGCCTTCGGAGTCACAACAAACGCTGGGACACCGTGTTTTTTCGCGCGCTCAATCGCATAAACGCCCTCATTGTTGCTGATAACCGCTACAACCTCTGCGTTCGTGATCTTGCCATTATCAACCGCATCCAGGATTGCCTGCAGATTTGTACCGCCGCCAGATACCATTACAACGACTCTTAGCATAATGTTACTCCCTTTTCTCCCGCCTCAATGGAACCGATGATGTACGGTGTATCGCCAGCGGACTTCATTGCCTCCATCGCACGCTCTGCATCAGCCGCATCGACTGCTACGACCATGCCGATACCCATGTTGTAGGTATTGTACATCATGTGCTCCTCGATATCGCCTTTCTTCGCCAGCATACCAAAGATCGGCGGAATCTGATAGCTGTCTTTCTTGATGACTGCGCGGACACCGTCTTTCAGCATACGCGGAACATTCTCATAGAAGCCGCCGCCAGTGATATGGCTGCACGCTTTCACAGTCACGCCTGCATTCTTCACTGCTTTCAGCGCCTTTACATAGATACGGGTCGGTGCCAGAAGTGCCTCGCCAAGCGTGGTTCCCAACTCCTCATAGTAGGTCTCCAGTCCCTCTTTGTTGAGTTCCTTCTCAAATACCTTGCGGACCAGGGAGAAACCATTACTGTGAACGCCGGTGGATGCCATACCGATCAGTACATCACCCGGTTTCAGGTTTTCGCCGGTAATCATGTCTTTTTTATCAACCACACCGACAGCAAAACCAGCCAGATCATAATCTTCCTCCGGCATCAGTCCCGGATGCTCAGCTGTCTCGCCGCCGATCAGAGCTGCCTCCGACTGTAAGCAGCCTTCTGCAACGCCTTTTACGATATCCGCGATCTTTTCCGGATAGTTCTTGCCGCAGGCAATATAGTCCAGGAAAAACAGCGGCTCGCCGCCTGCACATGCAATGTCGTTGACACACATCGCAACCGCGTCGATACCGATCGTGTCATGCTTGTCCATGATGATCGCCAGTTTTACCTTGGTACCACAGCCGTCCGTACCAGATAAGAGAACCGGATCTTCCATCTCTTTAATCTTTGCCAGGGAGAATGCACCGGCAAAGCCGCCCAGACCTCCCAGCACCTCCTCGCGCATCGTTTTCTTTACATGCTCTTTCATCAGTTCTACTGACTTATAACCAGCCTCAATATCTACTCCGGAATTCTTGTAATCCATGGTTTTCCTCCGTATGTCCTTGTTTATATTTTTTGTTTTTATTTCTGTGCCAGATACTCTTTATGTCCCAGTTTCTGTAATTTCTCATCCTTACCGGCTACTTCATTCTTCATCTCCTCGGAGTATGCCTTTAATTTCGCTAACAGCTCCGGATCGGAAGTTGCCAGAATCTTGGCTGCCAGAATACCCGCGTTCTTACCGCCGTTGATCGCTACCGTTGCAACCGGAATACCGGATGGCATCTGTACGATCGAATACAGAGAATCAACTCCGCCTAAATCCGAGGTTTTCATCGGAATACCGATCACCGGCATCGGGAACAGTGCCGCGCACATACCCGGCAGATGCGCTGCCTTACCAGCACCTGCAATGATAACCTTAAAGCCTTTCTCCTCAGCGGATTTTGCATAGTTAAAAAAGATGTCTGGCTCACGGTGTGCAGAAATGATTGTCATTTCATAATCAATCCCCATCTTGTCCAGAAAATCTGCTGCCTGTGCCATGATCGGCATGTCCGAATCGCTTCCCATTACAATTCCTACTTTTGCCATCGTTCATTCTCCTTTTCTCTGCATTGTATTTATTAGTTCTACTTATAAGTAATTTGAATAAAAACAGCCTTACTTATTAGTAATGATACTAGGTTTTTGATCGCAAGTCAATAGGGTTTCGAGAATCCTTCAAAAAATACTATGAGATTGCAGCCTCCTTGCTTTTATGTTATCCTTATTGGCATCACAATGATTACAAAGAGGTTCCCTAAATGAAACGGACATTATCATACACTATTACAAATAAAAACAAAGCTGACACCATCGGCGCCTTCCTCCGCGATGCCGGATATTCCCGCCGCATCCTCATCGAGCTCAAACAGAACCCTGAGCAGATCTGCCTGAACGGAACACCGTCCTGGCTGAACACACCGCTTCAGATCGGAGACACCCTGACGCTCTTTCTCCCGGACGAACCCGTTTCTTCAGATATTCCTCCGGTCAATCTTCCGATCGATATAGTATATGAAGACGAAGATCTCATAATACTCAACAAAGCCACCGGAATGCCTGTCCACCCGTCCCAGGGACACCATGAAAATACGCTGGCAAACGCCCTCGCGTACCGGTTTGCCTCGCGCGGCGAACATTTCGTGTTCCGTGCCGTGAACCGCTTAGACCGAGACACCACCGGTCTTCTGCTGATCGCCAAACATAAAATAAGCGGCGCATTTCTCTCCGCCATGACTGCAAAAAAAGAGATACGCCGCGAATATCTCGCGATTGTTGCCGGTAAACCAGAAGGATCTGGCACCATCGATCTGCCGATCGCCCGAAAAGATGGTTCCACCATCGAACGCTGCATCGATATGGATCATGGGGAACACGCCGTCACCCATTACCGGTGTCTCGATTACCGGGACGATCTCGGCTGCTCCCTCGTCCGGCTTCGCCTGGAAACGGGACGCACCCACCAGATCCGGGTCCACATGAAAGCCATCGGGCACCCGCTTTTAGGGGATTTTCTATACAACCCGGATTACCGCTTCATCGGACGGCAGGCGCTTCACTCCTATACGGTGGCATTCCGGCATCCGATCACTGGGGAAGCAATGGAGTTTACGGCTCCGATGCCGGAGGATTTTTCCTTCTTCTATTAATACTGCTTCCGCAGTCCCTTCGGATAATGGTTTTTCAGCGTCCCGCCGCTCTTCTTGCCCCATCCGAGCGAATACCCGTCCACACTCACAAGGCACCAGCCTTTTCCGGCGTCTTCCTCAGAAAGCTGGATCGTCTCGCCGCGCAGGTATGCCGCCGTCTCCGGCGCGTCGGCAGACAGGTTCACGTTCTGTTTTACCTCCGATGGATGCAGGGCAAGTGCCAGCGCGTGGGACGGCTCAAAACGGTTTTTCTTAAATTCTCCCATCTGAAGCCCCGGGCGAAGCACCCGCAGCCCCTTAAAATCGACCATCTCCTCCGGCGTCCGGTAAAGCTGATCGCCAAACATCGTCATCGTACTGTCCGCTGTCCATTTCTTCGGCTCAATAAATATCTCTTTGCAGAAATCCTCATAGACTGCCAGAAGCTTCTTGTCCTTCATCGAAGCCGGATATTTACGCTTCACGCTCTCCGGCTCGCCCGTTTTTCGAAGAAGTGCTGCATAATGGCCTTCTCCCTCGGTCCGGTGCGGCCAGATACGGACCGTTTTCTCGATTCCATCCGTCACGCCCGCCCCCCAGGCTGGAACACCGTGCGAAAGTCCCGGATAGTCCGGCGTTTCCTCTAGCGCAAACTCTGGATGTGCCTCTAAGAAACGTCCGATCGCCTGCTCGTCCTCCTCCGGCGCAAAAGTACAGGTGGAATACACCAGCCGTCCGCCCGGTTTCAGCATCATCGCCGCATTTTCAAGAATCTCCTGCTGCCGCCCAGCACAGCGACGCACATTCTCCGGGCTCCATTCCGTGACCGCCGTCTCATCCTTGCGGAACATTCCCTCGCCGGAACACGGTGCATCCACGATGATCCCATCAAAAAATGCCGGAAAATACTTCGTCAGCCGCCCGGAATCTTCATTTGTCACAACCGCATTCCGGATTCCCATGCGCTCGATATTCTGCGAGAGAATCTTTGCACGCGCCGGATGGATCTCATTGCTCACCAGAAGTCCTTCTCCGCCCAATCTCGCCGCCGCCTGCGTCGATTTTCCGCCCGGTGCCGCACAGAGATCCAGAATCATTTCCCCCGGCTGCGGGTTTAAAAGCGAAGCCGCAATCATCGCGCTCGGCTCCTGAATATAGTAAACGCCCGCATCGTGGTACGGATGACGCCCCGGACGCTCCTCCGCCCCATAAGCGAATCCCTCCGCCGCCCACGCAACCGGATTCAGAGAAAATGGAGCCGTCTTAGCAAATTCAGCCGGATCCGCTTTCAGTCCGTTCACGCGCAGTCCCTGTGAGCGCTCCTTATCATAACTGGCGATAAACGCATCGTACTCCCTGCCGAGCATCTGTTTCATTCGTTCAGTAAATGCTGCTGGTAAATTTATCATGGTTTTGTATTATCCTTCTTAATCAAACATATAATTCATCTTTCCTAAATAATAATACTATTACATAAACAGCAATTCCGTCAACTATTTCTGCCTCTTCTTTCCAGTATCTTTTCCGCCCCATTTTCCCACACTATCCTCATGATTCGATGGATATTTACGTTCGTTCTCCTCCCATTTTTTAGTTTCTCACTCACACGCGGATGCAATCTGTTTTCTTCCAATTTTTCCAGTATCAGCATCGCACTGCACCGACGCGGCGAATTTTTTCTCTGGTGCCTGCTCTGCGGCGGCTTTTTCTACTCCCAACTCTCCCTGTACCGCCCCCGCCAGGCAAAATGCTGCCTGCTTCTCCTCACTGCCGCTGCCCTGCTGCCCTATACCCCGGAGCACCTCCCAGTCTGTGCTATCCTTCACACGCTTCTGGCGCTGGCGGCTGCACTGTTATTTCTTTATAATCTGTTTTATTTAAGCTTGCAGTTCTATCTTTCGTCCCCAGCTCCTGCCCGTTATTCCCAAACAAACTCCCATACTACCTTTTTCAGCAAATTGACTCACTCTTTGGATTCTCCTGCTGCCCGTGGGCGCCTCTGCCTCCTGCTTCTCTGGATTTCTTGTGTTTTCTGTCTGGACAGCTGGATTTTATCGGGAATCATCAACAGTGCCATGGAGATTTGCCTGACCTTAACCGCTGGAGTACTGTTCTGGCTGTTTTTTCCTTCATTCCGCCCTGCACCGAATCATCCGCATTCCCTTTTATGATTTTAAAACATCCCCATATCAAAATATCCACAGATCAGTGAACCGTCCGTGAGACCTGGCGCGTGATTCTGATCAGCGAAGCTGACATATTCCATACAGAATCACTGTGCATCCTCGCGGAGCGTATTTTGTTTCATAGGACACATTTTTCTATGAAATAAAAAGCCAGTTCTATATCTCTCTTAATACACCAAAGATATAAAAACTGGCTTTTTACCATTCTTAGATTTTTATACCTGCTCCCTCATTTTAAGCAGATATGGTATGTAAACTTCCCGTCATACAGAGCCGGAAACTTCACCGAACGCCCACCTTAGTACACAATCTTGTACTCGCTGGAACCTTCTCCATTTACCACATAGTAAACGGCACGCTCTTCCGGTTTAACATACAGGGTCAGAGTCTCAATCTCGTCCTCTTTATGTCCCAGAGCTGCATATGCTTTCTTTGCTTCTGCCTCCAGCTTCTCGATAGAAATCTCAGAGCCTGCGTACTGTACGTATGCAACTGTCTTTACTTCCTTCTTCGCAGCTGTCTTCTTTGCTGCAGTGGTTGTCTTTGTAGTTCTCTTTGCAGTTGTTTTCTTTACGGTCACATCTGTCTCCTTTTTCTCTGCGGCTGCTGCCATCTCTTTCTTCTCTGCGAGGGCGGTCTCCTTCTTCTGTACCGGCGCTACGGCTGTTTCTTTCTTCTCTACATGTGCCAGTGCAGTTTCCTTTTTCGGAACGGATGCTACTGCCGTCTCTTTTTTCTCCACCGCTGCAACAGCTGTTTCCTTCTTTGCCACTTCCGCTACCGCTGTCTCTTTCTTTGCGACTGCTGCCACTGCCGTTTCTTTCTTCGCCACTTCAGCTACGGCTGTCTCTTTTTTCTCCACAACAGACGGAACCTTTTTCTCTTCCGTTGAAACAGATTTCTTTGCCGCTGTCTTGGCTAATGTTTTCTTTCTCTGAACCATATATCTCATCCTCCTTCTCTGCTTTCTCCGCAACGTCTTCCGGCTTGTGATTCTGTGCTCACTCACACGGCGCAGCTTTTCCGCCTGCGGCAATGCCTCATATCCGATTCATTCCCGACAGTCGAAGTAGGGACACCGCCTAATCACATCCTTGTCATTCTGCGGTATCCCCATAATTTAATTGTCTTATATTCAAGTTTCCCCAAGTTGTCTGTCCATTCAGATTATCACACAAATGGTCTTTTTCCGCCCTTGATCCACCGTCAAGCACATCCTATCCCTATTTCCATGACCTTGTCTGAACTTTAACAAATTATACGGCAATTTCCTGTTTTTGTCAACAAAACCGCTCTTCCTACCGAATCGCCAAGTACAAATTATAAAATCCAGTTACACTGACGATTCCCACCATAATCGGCGTCAGGAATCGGATGCAGAACACCCAGAGTTTTCCCAGACGGAATTTCGTACCGTCCGCCTCGATCTCCGCAAGTAGATACTCCGGTTTCCATTTCCAGCCTACATAGTAGCACATCGTGAGTCCACCGAGCGGCATCAGAATATTATCCGTTACCAGTCCAGCGAAATCAAAGACCGACTGATTCAGGATTGTGACATCACTCAGGACGCCGAAGGACAGCGCACTCGGAATGCCAAGCAGCGTGATCGCCGTACCAATCACAAGCGCCGCATGCTTGCGTTCCCAGCCCAGCGAATCAATCGCAAAAGAGGCACAGACTTCCAGAAGTGCGATCGCACTCGTAACGGCTGCGAAAAAAACCAGCGCAAAAAACAGGATTGCAAAGAAAGTTCCCCCCGCAATATTCGCAAATACCATCGGCAGTGTGCCGAAAATCAGTCCCGGTCCCTGTCCCGGCTCCAGACCGAAGGCAAATACTGCCGGAAAGATCGCGATACCCGCGAGAACCGCAATCACGGTGTCCAGACCACCGACGATCATACAGCTTTTTGGAATATTTTCCTTTCCACTCAGATAGCTTCCGTAGGTGATCGTGATACCCATACAGAGACTCAGGGAATAAAACACCTGTCCCAGTGCCGCGCTGACAGAAGAAAGCGTGAACGCCGAAAAATCCGGCTGGAAGATAAATAACAGTCCTTTCGAAGCTCCCGGAAGCGTCACGCTTCTGAAAATGATGACAAATAACAGAACCAGAAGCATCGGCATCATCAATTTGCTCGCTTTCTCAATGCCATTGATGCCAAAATAGCAGACAGCTATAGTCGCTGCCATAAATACAATATGCCAGATCACCGGCTCGCTGCTGCCGATAAAGGCGTTAAAATCCGGCGCTGCCGCCGTCGTCACATAGCTGGCAATATACTTTAAAATCCAGCCGCCGATGACGCTGTAATAACTCAAAATAATAAACGCCGCCAGTACGCCGAATATACCGACAATCCGTGCGTGCGGATGAATGTCCGCATACGCCTGCACCGGATCATGCCGCGTCTTCCGTCCCAAGGACATTTCCGTGATCATAACCGGAAGTCCGAGAACGACGATAAAAAACAGATACGCAACCAGAAATGGAAATCCACCGTTCTTTCCCATCAGATATGGAAATTTCCACAGATTTCCCAATCCAATCGCCGCCCCAGCCGTCGCCATAATAAAGCCCAGCTTACTCGCCCATTGTTTGTTTTTACTCATGTGTAGCCCTCTTAGTATTCTTTCATTTCATATTTGATATAGCCTTGCGTTATAACGCAATACAGATTATTATATCGAATTTTAGGGACTATGTAAACCGTTTTTAAGTGGGAATCACGCAAAAAAGTCTGTCCCCCGACACCTTTCCCATGCCAGAAGACAGACTTTTCTCTATTTCTTAATTCAATTCATTTCCGGCAGCACACTCCCGGCATTTCAGAAAGCCGCGCCGAATTTCCACTTTTTCTCTTAGTCCTCGATCGTATCGATCAGACTGTCATCATCAAAGTAATTGATCCGCATTGAAGCCTTCACATCGCGAAGCGTCTCAGCAGCCTTCGCCTCTGCTACCTTGCTTCCCTCTTTCAGAATGTCAAATACATCCGGGATTCTCTTCTCCCATTCCTGACGTCTCGCGCGAATCGGAGCCAGTTCAGCCTGCATGACGTTGTTTAAGAATTTCTTCACCTTCACATCGCCCAGACCACCTCTCTGGTAATGCGCTTTCAGCTCGTCCAGGTTCTGGTAATCCGGCAGGAACTCTGCAAAATACTCCGGACGGCAGAATGCATCCAGATAGATGAAGACCGGATTGCCCTCGACTTTACCCGGATCCTCGACACGCAGGTGATTTGGATCTGTAAACATGGACATGATCTTCTTCTTCACATCTGCTTCCGAATCAGAAAGGTAGATGCAGTTTCCAAGCGATTTGCTCATCTTTGCCTTTCCATCGATACCCGGCAGACGCAGACACGCCTTGTTGGACGGAAGCAGGATCTCCGGTTCCGTCAGGGTCTCGCCGTACACGCTGTTGAATTTATGGACGATCTCCTTGCACTGCTCTAACATCGGCATCTGATCCTCTCCAACCGGAACGGTCGTCGCGCGGAATGCAGTGATATCCGCCGCCTGGCTAATCGGATAAGTAAAGAATCCAACCGGGATGCTTGCCTCAAAATTACGCATCTGAATCTCTGCTTTTACGGTAGGATTTCGCTGTACACGGGATACCGTAACCAGGTTCATATAGTAGAAAGTAAGCTCTGTCAGCTCCGGCACCATCGACTGGATAAAGATGGTGGATTTCTCCGGGTCAATTCCACAAGCCAGATAGTCCAGGGCAACCTGCAGAATATTTTTACGCACCTTTTCCGGGTGATCGGCATTGTCCGTCAGTGCCTGCGCATCGGCAATCATAATATAAATCTCATCGAACTTGCCGGAGTTCTGAAGTCTCACTCTCTCGCTCAGAGAGCCAACATAATGTCCGACATGTAAGCGTCCTGTAGGACGATCGCCGGTTAAAATAATTTTCTTCATCTATTTGTTTCCCCTTCCATTCTGGTGTTTTTTCTTTAATGGATTTTTGCGCGTGACTGTTAAGGTACTGAACAGTTACGAAAATATTATATATCCTGGCTGGCAGACTGTCAACATTCTGAGACTCCATCTTCCCCAGTAACTCTGTAACTCTGTTACCATTCTTGTCTTGCATATATATGTTAAACACCAGAATTTCCAGTTCCGGAAATTTACTTGCTCTGCGCAAACAGCCAGTCTCTGACTACTTCTGGCTCTTACTCCTGCAGGTTTACCATCACATCCGAAACATCCACTTTCTTATCGATCAGCCCGCTCTCGCTCATCCAGTCGATGTTTTCCTGCCAGCACTCTTCGGTCTGGGTCAAAAACGGAACCTCATCGCTCTCCATGAGCGGCAGAAGTGTCTCACAGGACTTCTCCTCCACGCTCTGGGTCAGAGGGAAGTTTTCCTCATTCTGATTATTCATCAGGATTGCCAGGCAGCCATTCGGATCGTTCTTAAAGTCTTCAAAGCCCTTCTTCGATGCGCGTAAGAATCCTTCCAGAACTTCCGGCTCCTGCTGGATCATTTCGTTGTTGGCAAGGAATACTTCCTCATAATAATTCGGGATTCCATATCCATCTGCCATGAAGTAGTTGACATCAAAGCCCTCTTCCTCCATCTGCGGAACCTCATGGTTGACAAGGCATCCGATCGTCGCATCCACATTGCCGGTCGTCATAGAACTCATCAGTTCAAATCCGACATCGATCAGGTTTACATCCGATGCATCCGCTCCCACATATTCCATCATGCTCTTGACAACCGCCTCGCTGAGTGCTGTTCCGCCGTAACCAACGGTTTTTCCAACCAGATTTTCCGGTCCTGTGATATTCTTATCCTTTAAAGAAAGAACGACACTTAACGGGGACTGCACGATCGCACCGATGGATTTGATCTTCGTTCCCTGATTGGCAACCGCCTGGATCACATCCTGCTGATAGTACATGCCTATCTCCGCCTTTCCAGCCGCTACCAGTGATAACGCATCGTTCGCATTGGCCGGAAAACGCACATTCACATCCAGTCCTTCTTCCGCATAATAGCCGCGCTCGATCGCCGTATAAATAAAGGTATGGATCGCATTCGGATACCAGTCAAGAACCACATTGATCTCTTTAAGATCCTGACTTTTTCCATCTTCCGAGGTCTGTTTCGCATCCGTGCCCTCTGCCTGAGCAGCTGTCTCACTCTTTTCGCTGGCCGTTCCACATCCGCCAAGTGTCATCATTCCCATCACTGCTGCCATCACTGCGGCAGCCATTCTCATTCGTTTTTTCATCTCATATCCTTTCAGTTTTACAAATTTCCGTTTATATTTCCCTATCACTTATCTGTTTTCCAGTTTTTTTGCATATGACTTACTGGATTCACATACCAATCTCAACGATCTGGACTTCTTCACGAGTAGCTCTTTTTGTGAATACACTTTTTCGGCCTGCAGCACACATTTCAAAAATACAGACTTTTCAATATCCGCACACATACTTCAAAATTTCATCCTATATCACAATTTCCTACTCATTCCTCCAGAAAATCATCCGCTTTTCAAGCAGCGAGACAACCCACGTTGCCGCCATCGCCACTACCGATAGGAGCAGAATCGGTGCAAATACACCGGCTCCATCTAACTGGGTCATCATTCTCCGGCTGAAATATCCGAGTCCGCTCTGAGCGCCCAGCCATTCTCCAATCGCCGCTCCGATGATCGACAGCGGTACCGCCATCTTGATCGCTGAAAAAAAGTACGGAAGCGTCGCCGGAATCTTTAATTTCAAAAAGATCTGACGCTTATCCGCGCCAAATGTAAACAAAAGTTCTTCCATTTCCGTCTTCACCGACCGGAACCCGTCAAATACCGTGATCGTGATCGGGAAAAACGTAATCAGCACCGTTACCAGCACCTTGCTCCAGATCGTGTAGCCAAACCAGAGGACAAACAGCGGTGCCAGCGCCGTCGTCGGGATCGTCTGCGAGGCGATGATCAGCGGATACAGCGCCTTTCTTGCCGTCTCACTGGCATCCATCAGCACAGCCAGTCCCACGCCCAGCACGATCGAGATCAAAAGTCCAATCGCAACTACCGACATCGTCGCCGGCAGATGTGCCGTAAATAATGGACCCCGAAGTTCCCACAGCCGTACAACCACCTGAACCGGAGACGGGAGAATATAGGCCGCATCAATCCCCATAGCCGCTGCCTGCCATGTAAACAGAAGCACCGCCACCAGAATCAGGGCTGGAAGATTCGCATTCATCCGGCTTCCCATTTTATTTGTTTTTTTCTGTTCCATCACGCCTTCTCCTTCTTAAGCATTCCGATCAGTTCTTCCTTTAAGGACAGAATCTCCGGTCTGCGAAGCTCTTCCCGGGATCGCGGATATCCCGCCGGGACCTCGATGGAGCGCAGATGTGTGATCGGTGACTGTTCCACCACGAGAATCCGGCTGGACAGAAACACCGCTTCTTCCACATCATGCGTGATGAAAAGAACCGTCTTTTTCTCCTTCTCCCACTGTTCCAGAAGCCACTCCCGCATAGACAGTCTTGTCAGATAATCCAGGGCTGAAAACGGCTCATCCAAAAGCAGAAGGTCTGAACCCGTCAGAACCGTTCTCGCAAAGGCGGCTCTCTGGCGCATACCGCCGGAAAGCTCTTTCGGCGTCTTATCTCCCCAGTCTGCAAGTCCAACCGATCGAAGCGCATCATCCGCTTTTTTCTGCATCTGTTCCTTCGAATATCCGCCCTGAATCTCCATCGGAAGCATCAGATTCTCCCGCACGGTGCGCCATGGAAACAGCAGATCCTGCTGCGGCATATATCCGCAGTAATTTTTCTTCGTTTCGATCGATTCCCCATCCACCCGGATCACACCGGAAGCCGGGGTAAGAAGCTTATTTACCAGCCGGAAGATCGTACTTTTTCCACAGCCGGAAGCGCCGATGATGGACACAAACTCCCCATCCTGGACTTCAAACGACAGATGGTCAATGATCGAAAAATCCTCTACCGCATATTGGAAACGCACGTTGTCAAATGTAAGCATATTTACCGCCTCATTTCCCACGCCATATCCCAGAATGCCGCTTCATAGCGGGAGCAGGCCACAAAAATATCCACCAGATGTTTCTTTTGTTTCTCAGACAGATCCTCTGCCAGACGGTTCATCCACTCTACAAGGACTTCATTTTCCTTGTGGTAAGACTCGGAAGCGTATCCCCGGATCCACTCCCCATAAAATGGATGTTTGTCGGCATCCGGTCTGTCTGCTGCGATTTTCTTCGCAATCCATTCATAGCTGAGGGCGCAGGACAATATCGCTGCTGCCGCCTCCGGCGTGCCCCCCTCATAAGCGATGCGAAGCATATAAGAAGTATAAGAAAGGTTATCCAGAGCGACCGGCGTCTGTTCCGCCTCTTCTCTGGTTATCCCCAAACGTTCCATGTAAGCACGGTGAATATCCATCTCCCCATCCAGAATCGAGTGGGTATATCCGGCAAACAGGCGCATAAATGCGAGATCCGTTGATTTTGCCGCCCCGATGGAAAACACCTTTGTGTAATCAATCAGATACAGATAATCCTGTATCATATAATATTTGAATTTATCATGATCCAGACTGCCGTCCGCAATGCCTTTTACGAACGGTTTTTCATTGTAACCAGCCCAGATCTCCTTTGTGGCTTCCAAAAGCCTCTCTGTCATTGTCATACGCGTTCCTCCGCAAATCCTTTTCCCCAGAAATCAAATCCATGATCCATCGGCCCGGATCCTTTTCCAAGATCCAGCATCGCTCCCAGTGCGCCGGAAATATATGCCTTGGCACGTTCCACCGCGGTGTCAAGATCATAGCCCTTCGCCAGATTGGATGCAATCGCGCTGGACAGGGTACAGCCCGTCCCATGGGTGTTGGAATTGTGGATGCGTTTTCCGTTAAACCAACGGTATCCGCCGTCCCGGTATAAAAGATCGTTGGCATCATTTAACTGATGTCCACCCTTGCAGAGAACCGCACAATGGTACGTTTCACTGATACATTTTGCTGCCGTAATCATATCGTCGGCAGACTTAATTTCCATTCCTGATAAGACCTCCGCCTCCGGAATGTTCGGTGTCAGAACCGCCGCTAATGGAAAAAGCGATTCTTTCAAGGTGTCGATGGCGTCGTCGCTGATTAACTTTGCTCCGCTCGTCGCCACCATAACCGGGTCCACAACAATGTTTTCTGCCTGGTACTCACAAAGCTTCTTCGCAATCGACTTGATCAGTCCGGTTGAAGAAACCATACCGATCTTTACCGCATCCGGACGAATATCCGTAAATACGCTGTCAATCTGCTGTTCCAGAAATTCCGGGGTTATCTCAAAAATCCCCTGGACGCCGGTTGTGTTCTGGGCCGTCAGCGCCGTGATCGCACTCATTCCATATACTCCATTGGCGATCATCGTCTTTAAATCGGCCTGGATACCGGCGCCTCCGCTGCAATCACTTCCAGCGATTGTTAATGCTGTCTTCATAATTAACTCCTTTCAGGCATCAATAACTTTTATAAGGCGACACAAGGTGGTGCCCCCAATGTGCCGCCATAAAAAACTTTTTGCAAAGTTTCTTACCATTTTTTAATGAAGCTTTTTTCACAAGCTTTTTCTTATAAACTTTTTCATGCCATTTTTTGACAAAATGACAACGTTTTCATCTTTACAGGACCTTTTTTACAGCTTCCTTCAGTTCCTCTGCTGCCTTTTCAATATCATCGGCCGCAAACAAGGCGCTGACCACTGCAATGCCGTCCACACCTGTTCCTTTTAACAGTTCCAGATGTTCTTTATTCAGTCCGCCGATCGCAACAACCGGAATATCGACTGCCTGACAGATCTTGGCAAGCATCCCCGGCGTCACGGCATCGGCGTCCTTTTTGGTTCCCGTCGGATAGATGGCTCCGACTCCCAAATAATTCGCCCCATGCTTTTTCGCAAGAAGCGCCTGTTCTACATTTTTGCAGGAAACGCCGATGATCTTATCTGGTCCCAGCTTTTCCCGGACCTTTCCCGCTTCCATATCGCTCTGTCCCACATGGACGCCGTCCGCATCCACCGCCAGGGCAATCTCCACGTTGTCATTGATCACAAACGGAACCTGATACTTTCTGCAAAGCATTTTAAGCTTCTTTGCCTCCTCCAGAAACTCCGCCTCGTCAAGCTCCTTTTCTCTCAGCTGGACAAACGTCGCCCCGCCCTTCAAAGCTTTCTCAACCTGACTCTCCAGAGTTTCCCCCTTCAGCCATGCGCGGTCTGTCACCGCGTAAAGCAGCATATCTTCCGGTCTGCAGTTCATCTGCATTTCCTCCTTTTCTCAGCTGTTCTTATAAAAACGGACACTAAAGCTCTATTATCTTACTTCAAATTTTGCTCCAGCCTCCAGCGCTTCTCCGTTCATGCGATAAATAGCATCAATGATATAATTCCGATAAGTCGCATTGCCGTCCAGTTCACTTAAACGGGCGTATGCCGTCTCCCCGGCCAGTCCCATCGCGCAGACTGCCGCAGCAGCTGCCTCAAGCGGCTGTTCCTGGTTGGCTGTCACAAAGGCCGCCGTCAGAGCCGAGAGCTGACAGCCGGTTCCCGTGATGGAAGACATCTCCGGACGACCGTTGTAAATGCAGTATGCCTTCTCCGCATCCGCCACAATGTCGATCGCACCGGTGATCGCAACGACCGCATTCATCTTTCCGGCAAATGCCTTCGCAAAAGCTGCCGCCTCGTCCAGATTTTCCTTCGTCACCCGGTCTGCCAGATCGGCATCCACGCCCTTCGTCGTCCCATTTCCAAGTGCCAGTGTCTTGATCTCCGAAATGTTCCCGCGGATCACGGTAAACCTGACTTCCTTTAAAAGCTGATTGGCGGTCTCTGTTCTGAGTTTCGACGCACCGGCGCCTACCGGGTCTAAAACTACCGGATGACCCAGCTCATTTGCCCGCTTTCCGGCAAGCAGCATGGATTCGATGGTCCGGCTGTTTAATGTGCCGATATTGATATTCAGTCCGCCGCAGATGGTCTGGATATCCGAAACTTCGTCCTTATCATCCGCCATGATCGGGGACGCGCCGCATGCGAGTACCACGTTGGCACAGTCATTGACAGTCACGTAGTTCGTAATGTTGTGGATTAACGGACATTTTTCTCTTACATTATCAAATATTTCTTTAAACATGTGCTGGCTTCTCCTCTCTCAGTGCTTCCTGCATTCCTGCTAAAATATTGGCTTTCTTTAAACTTAAAATCAGAACCGCGCTTATGATCGCGCCTCCCGCGGTCGAGATCAAAAACGGAACCACATAGGCATAGACAGCCAGTCCCGCCGCGCTCTTTCCCATCAGGAAAACTGCCACCGGATATGCTGCAAATCCGCCCAGAATGGACGTTCCAAGCACCTCACCGATCAAAGTTGCGAACACACTCTGCGTTTTCTTGTAAACCAGTCCGCAGATCAGGGCGCCAAACATACTGCCCGGAAATGCCATCAGGCTTCCAAGTCCTAACAGATTTCGGATCAGCGCCGCTGCAAAGGCCGCTCCCAGTCCATAGCCCGGTCCCAGAAGAACGGCACACAGGATATTTACCATATGCTGTACCGGGGAACACTTGCTTCCGAACACCGGAACGGAAAATAAACTTCCTACGATGGCAACGGCACAGAATACAGCCGCAATCGCCAGTTTTTTCGTGTTTGTCTTATTCATTTTTCTTCTCCTTCTTTGAAAATTTGCAACTGTTCTGTTTCTTTGATATTCTTGAACAGTTACGAACAATTTACGTTTTCTGCATGAAATTCGGTCGATACTCTCTGGTATCCTCTCACGCCGGAACACGGCTTCCCATCGCTGCCTACAAAGCTCAGGGCGCTCCCCCTCAGCTCGCCGCACACATGCGGAATACGTTCCCCCTTTCAAAGAATTTAATTTTAAAAGAATGTGCCCTGGCACATTCCCGCGCCGAGCGCGGTCGCTTGCGACATGATTCCCTTCCGCCGCAGTGCGATCCCGCCCGGTAGGACTTTTTATATAACAGGAAATTTCAACGGATTTTCCTGTTATATGAAAAAACAGGAGATACCCCTGCGGATATCTCCTGTAAAAATTCATCTCATGACTTCCTACGACGGCATTATCCGCATCAGGTTAAAGGGTCGAAGTTCGATTACTTCCTCTCAGCCCGCTAACGAGCTCCCCTGTTTTTATCAAATTTGCAATGTTTCCATGCTGAACCATCGCCAGACTTATTATAGCGCATCTGGCGAAATTTTCAAGTGCGACTTTCTGGTGCACTTTTATCCCCTATCCTTTCACGATCAAGGTCAGCATAAGCGCCCGCCAGATTCCGGTGAGTCCCATAATGCCACCCAAAAGAATCGCTAATGGGATCCTGAGACCGGTAAATGTAATGCTGAGCAGACTGCAAAGGTGCGTCTGCAATCAGCTGAGGCGTTCCATTCGTGTTATTACACAAATCCCCCAAAACCTCTACACAACTCACTACACACTTTTTTACACAATTCGCATAAGAAGATAGAATAAATTGCAACAAGTTATATAAAAAAGTATCAAAAAACAGTACACAAAAAAGTGCTGAAACCCTACATAAATACTGGGTTTCAGCACTTTCTAATAAGTTATATGAAGTTACAACAAGTAGTTCGCTTACTGTGCCATCTGCTTTGCAACTTCCTCTGCAAAGTTCTCTTCCTTCTTTTCGATACCTTCACCAGTCTCAAAACGAACGAACTTCTTAACAGTGATCTTCGCACCATTCTCTTTAGCAACCTGAGCTACATACTGAGCTACGCTCTGCTTGCCATCCTCAGCCTTAACATATACCTGATCCAGAAGGCAGATCTCTTTGAGCTCTTTCTTGATACGACCCATAACCATGCCGCTGATGATCTTGTCGTTTGCGTCCGGCTTCTCGTTCTTAGCTGCTACAGTCAGGATCTCTTTCTCTTTTGCGATGTAATCTGCATCTACTTCGCTGTCGTTGGTGTACAGCGGTTTCAGAGCTGCAGCCTGCATAGCTACGTTCTTAGCCATCTCTTTGATTGCATCGTTTACAACGTCAGTTTCAACGTCTACCAGAACGCCGATCTTGCCGCCTGCATGGATGTAGGAAGCAACGAAACCGTTCTCCTCAGCTAACTGAGCAAAACGACGGATCTTCATGTTCTCGCCGATGATGGAGATCTGGGAAGACAGAGCCTCTGCAACTGTCAGGGACGGATCCTTTGCCCATTTTTCAGCCAGAAATGCGTCAATATCTGCTGCGCTTGTGTTCAGCGCCTGCTCAGCAACATCAGATACATAGTTCTGGAACTTCTCGTTCTTAGCTACGAAGTCTGTCTCTGCGTTTACTTCTACTACAACTGCCTTCTTTTCATCAGCGGTAACCTTAGTCATAACGATACCCTCTGCTGCAATACGGCCAGCTTTCTTAGTAGCGCCTGCAAGTCCTTTTTCTCTCAGGAACTCAACAGCTTTGTCCATGTCGCCATCTGTAGCTGCAAGAGCTTTCTTACAGTCCATCATACCAGCGCCTGTCATTTCACGTAACTCTTTTACCATTGCGGCTGTAACTGCCATCTTAAATCCCTCCGTGTATATAAATTCAGGTACACGTTCGTATACCCGCGCGGAGCACGCTTTTATGCGGAAAACCGCGGCGTGCTCCTGGTCTTTTGGTTTCAGTTTTTAATTTTGGGGTTAATTAAGCCTCTGTAGCCTCTGCTTCGCCCTCTGCTGCAGCTGCCTCAGCCTCGCCCTGCTTAGCTTCGATAACAGCGTCTGCCATTCTGGAAACGATCAGTTTTACGGCACGGATAGCATCATCGTTACCCGGGATTACATAATCCAGCTCTTCCGGATCACAGTTGGTATCGATGATACCGATCAGCGGAATACCCAGAGTATGAGCCTCCTGTACGCAGATTCTTTCCTTCTTCGGATCTACTACGAAGATAGCATCCGGGATCTTCTTCATATCTTTGATACCGCCCAGGTTCTTCTCCAGCTTCTCCCACTCTTTTTTCAGCTCGATAACTTCTTTCTTCGGCAGAACGTCGAAAGTTCCGTCCTCAGACATAGCCTCGATCTGTTTTAATCTAGCGATACGGCTCTGGATGGTCTTGAAGTTTGTCAGCATACCGCCTAACCATCTCTCGTTTACATAGAACATACCACATCTCTCAGCCTCGGTCTTGATAGCGTCCTGAGCCTGCTTCTTTGTACCAACGAACAGGATTGTGCCGCCGTCTGCTGCGATATCGGATACTGCCTTGTAAGCCTCATCTACTTTACCTACAGATTTCTGAAGGTCGATGATGTGGATACCATTTCTCTCGGTGTAGATGTACGGAGCCATTTTCGGGTTCCATCTTCTGGTCTGGTGTCCAAAATGTACACCTGCTTCGAGTAACTGCTTCATTGAAATAACGCTCATGTTTCTTTCCTCCAATTTTGGTTTTTCTTCCGCCGTCTTCTCATGCTTTCCGCGGGGACTCATAATGAGCACCGTCCTGCGTAAATCCGACCGGCGTGAATTTTCAGCCTTTATACTATATCACAGGCACGGTATACATGCAAGTGGAAATTAAAAAAATCACGCATTTTCCTTCATTTTTCTTCGTTTCTTGAATTTCTTCCAGCAAGCATATACGGAATGATAATACAAAACCTTCAGTAAAAACTTTTAGCAATTCTATGTAAATTAAAAGCGGGCTCCGAAAACCTCGGAACCCGCATAAATCCTAGAAATAAAAAGAGCGCGAGACGGGACTCGAACCCGCGGCCTCGACCTTGGCAAGGTCGCGCTCCACCAACTGAGCCACTCGCGCATATTTGTAAGAATCGGGGTGACAGGATTCGAACCTGCGACCTCCTGGTCCCAAACCAGGCGCTCTAGCCAAGCTGAGCCACACCCCGTCATCCACGTTTATATTTGATTTTCTTGAACGTTTATATACCTTCAAAACTGCACACTGAATTTCTTCTACTTTCTATCTTCCATCCTTTAGGAAATAACTTCCTCTTACCTATCCTTAACCATAACCTTTTGGTTAAGCCCTCGACCGATTAGTAACAGTCAGCTTCACGTATTACTACGCTTCCACCTCTGCCCTATCTACCTCGTCGTCTTCAAGGGGTCTTACTACTTGCGTATGGGATATCTCATCTTGAGGGGGGCTTCACGCTTAGATGCCTTCAGCGTTTATCCCGTCCCGGCTTGGCTACTCTGCCATGAGCCTGATGGCTCAACAGATACACCAGAGGCCAGTCCACCCCGGTCCTCTCGTACTAAGGGCAGCTCCTCTCAAATATCCTACGCCCGCGCCGGATAGGGACCGAACTGTCTCACGACGTTCTGAACCCAGCTCGCGTACCGCTTTAATGGGCGAACAGCCCAACCCTTGGGACCTACTTCAGCCCCAGGATGCGATGAGCCGACATCGAGGTGCCAAACCACTCCGTCGATGTGAACTCTTGGGAGTGATAAGCCTGTTATCCCCAGGGTAGCTTTTATCCGTTGAGCGATGGCAATCCCACTTTCTACCACCGGATCACTAAGTCCTACTTTCGTACCTGCTCGACCCGTCGGTCTCGCAGTCAAGCTCCCTTCTGCCTTTGCACTCTTTGAATGGTTTCCAACCATTCTGAGGGAACCTTTGAGCGCCTCCGATACCCTTTCGGAGGCGACCGCCCCAGTCAAACTCCCCACCTGACATTGTCCCACCTCCGGGTCACGGAGGTTGGTTAGAAATCCAGTACCACAAGGGTGGTATCCCAACAGCGACTCCGACAAGACTGGCGTCCTGTCATCAAAGTCTCCCACCTATCCTGTACATGCAGTACCGAATCCCAGTATCAAGCTAGAGTAAAGCTCCATGGGGTCTTTCCGTCCTGGCGCAGGTAACCAGCATCTTCACTGGTATTTCAATTTCACCGGGTGCATTGTCGAGACAGCGCTCAAATCATTACGCCTTTCGTGCGGGTCGGAACTTACCCGACAAGGAATTTCGCTACCTTAGGACCGTTATAGTTACGGCCGCCGTTTACTGGGGCTTAGATTCAAAGCTTCGATTGCTCTAACCTCTCCTCGTAACCTTCCAGCACCGGGCAGGCGTCAGCCCATATACCTCACCTTTCGGTTTCGCATAGACCTGTGTTTTTGCTAAACAGTTGCTTGAGCCTATTCTCTGCGGCCACATCTCTGTGGCACCCTTTATCCCGAAGTTACAGGGTCATTTTGCCGAGTTCCTTAACAATGCTTCTCCCGCCGGCCTTAGGATTCTCTCCTCATCCACCTGTGTCGGTTTACGGTACGGGTACATATCACACAATAGCGGCTTTTCTCGACAGCTCGAATCCCGGACTTCGCTACTTTTGTTCGCTCCGCATCACGTCTTCGGCTTACTAAGCGGATTTGCCAGCTTAGCACCTACCTCGCTTGCCCTGGTATCTTCACTCCCAGGTTCCGGTATCTCTCTGTGTCCCCACAGTTCTGATGATATGCAGTACAGGAATTTCAACCTGTTATCCATCGACTACGTCTTTCGACCTCGCCTTAGGCCCCGACTTACCCAGAGCAGATCAGCTTTACTCTGGAAACCTTAGATATTCGGCCTGGAGGATTCCCACCTCCATCTCGCTACTCATTCCGGCATTCTCTCTTCTTAAAAATCCACAGCTCCTTATCGGTACTGCTTCGTCTCTTTAAGAATGCTCCTCTACCAATGTATAATTACATTCCTAAGCTTCGGTGTTGTGTTTTAGCCCCGGACATTTTCGGCGCAGGACCTCTCGACTAGTGAGCTATTACGCACTCTTTGAATGTGTGGCTGCTTCTGAGCCAACATCCTAGTTGTCTTCGAAATCCCACATCCTTTTCCACTTAACACACACTTTGGGACCTTAGCTGTAGGTCTGGGCTCTTTCCCTTTTGACTACCCAACTTATCTCGTGCAGTCTGACTCCCGTACATCATTTATGCGGCATTCGGAGTTTGATATTCTTCGGTAGACTTTGACGCCCCCTAGGAAATTCAGTGCTCTACCTCCGCTAAACTAATACGAGGCTAGCCCTAAAGCTATTTCGAGGAGAACCAGCTATCTCCGGGTTCGATTGGAATTTCTCCCCTATCCACACCTCATCGCCACCCTTTTCAACGGATGTGCGTTCGGTCCTCCATTCCCTTTTACGGGAACTTCAACCTGGACATGGATAGGTCACCCGGTTTCGGGTCTGCACATGCTGACTTTACGCCCTATTAAGACTCGCTCTCGCTTCGGCTCCGGAGCTTTACTCCTTAACCTCGCCAGCATCCGCAACTCGCCGGACCGTTCTACAAAAAGTACGCGGTTGCACCTTAACGTGCTTCCACAGCTTGTAAACACAGGGTTTCAGGTTCTCTTTCACTCCCCTCCCGGGGTCCTTTTCACCTTTCCTTCACAGTACTATGCGCTATCGGTCACTAAGGAGTATTTAGCCTTGGGGGGTGGTCCCCCCGAATTCCCGCAAGGTTCCACGTGTCTCGCGGTACTCTGGATCCTGCCGCTGCCTATCGTTTTCATGTACGAGGCTTTCACTCTCTCTGGCCGGTCTTTCCAGGACCGTTCCATTAACGAATCAGCTCACTTATGCAGTCCGTAACCCCAGAGTGCACGCACTCTGGTTTGGGCTCTTCCCATTTCGCTCGCCGCTACTTTGGGAATCGATGTTTCTTTCTCTTCCTCCGCCTACTTAGATGTTTCAGTTCAGCGGGTTCCCTTCCATACGTTATGTATTGGCGTATGGATGACTGAGGTCTTCTCAGCCGGGTTTCCCCATTCAGATATCTCCGGATCAATGGATATTTGCTCCTCCCCGAAGCTTTTCGCAGCTTATCACGTCTTTCATCGGCTCTTAGTGCCAAGGCATCCACCCTGCGCTCTTATTAGCTTAACCAATTGATTCACACCGCGGGTACGGTGTTCCTCTCAGATGCATAGCGTTGCATCTTTGGCTTATGGTGTTTACAATTAATAATTGCTTGTTTT
>NZ_QUEG01000019.1:0-4199 GCF_003477925.1 Clostridium sp. AF32-7AC | reverse complement strand
CGGGGTGTGGCTCAGCTTGGCTAGAGCGCCTGGTTTGGGACCAGGAGGTCGCAGGTTCGAATCCTGTCACCCCGATTCTTACAAATATGCGCGAGTGGCTCAGTTGGTGGAGCGCGACCTTGCCAAGGTCGAGGCCGCGGGTTCGAGTCCCGTCTCGCGCTCTTTTTTATTATTGCGGAAGCTTTGATTCATCAGGGTTTCCGCTTTTTTGCATTTTCATTTTTATGTAGACAGTTGTAGACACCTGAAGACAATATATACGCTTACAGACTGTTTAAAAGCAATTTGTTGGAATAAATGTATCGTAGAATAAAAGGAGGAAACCAAATGAGCAAAGTATTAATTCTAAACGGAAGTCCACGTGTGAACGGCAACACATCCATTGCCATCCGGGAAATGGAGAATGTATTTCGAAATAGTGGGGTAGAGGTAACAACCATACAGATTGGAAATAAAGATATCCGGGGCTGTATTGCCTGTAACCAGTGCAGCGAAATTGGAAAATGTGTGTTTGATGATATCGTAAATGAGCTGGCACCTCTCTTTGAGGCGGCGGATGGTCTGGTGATTGCCAGTCCGGTCTACTATGCATCGGCTAATGCGACGCTGATTGCCTGTCTTGACCGCTTGTTTTACAGCACGTCCTTTGATAAGAGCATGAAGGTGGGTGCCAGTGTAGTCTGTGCACGCAGAGGCGGCTGCTCAGCGACTTTTGATGAATTGAACAAATTTTTTACCATCAGCAATATGCCGATCGCATCCAGCAGATACTGGAACAGTATTCACGGCTGTGAGAAAGGGGAGGCAGAGATGGATGAGGAAGGCAAGCAGACGATGCGGATGCTTGCAAAGAATATGACATTTCTTATGAAGTCCATCGAGCTTGGCAAGAAAGAATATGGTCTTCCGGAACAGGAGGAGCGGACGGCGACGAATTTTATTCGGTAAGTTTAAGGGAATCAGAGCATTTTTGATAATGTAGTCCATGCGCCGGCTGGATGGAGATACGATTTCGAAAATGAGATCGGGAGCGCCGGAACAGCCGCGGTCGGTCAATTTATTCGGCTCACAGATAAGAGAGATATCAGGCTCAACCTAATCTTTATCATCCGAATCCAGATTGACGGCGAAAGGAGGCGGATAAACGCGGCATTTTCCGCCGTTGGACTCGATATAATTTCTAAGAAGGCGGGAAATCTGGTAGGAAATTTCCTGATGAATCCGGCTCGGATGTGCCATATTATAAAATTGCCCGTCGATCAGCTCTGCACGCTGCCCGTCGGGCAAATTCCAGTAATCTTTTAAATATAGGTATACCTATAGCTAAAAGTATATTACAGGAAGAAATTATTTTCAATCATCCGTACGTATTCGCAACCAATCCCAGATAACCTCAGCGTCGTATCCGGTCATATGGATAATGATGACCTGATGATCGCGAACCGTCTCATACGGAAGTTTACTGGAACCGTCATGCATCCATCACAGGAAAAGGCTGTGTATGAGGGGAGATTCCCGGGGGATTTTGAGCGGAAATATGGTTGGATGGCAAAAGTTCACGCGCCATTTGGATAAAATCCTGCATGACAGGAGACAGAAACTTGCTCTGATGCCACGCCAGATGAACGGTATTTTGAAAAGAAAAATCCGAAAAATAGATCCGGGAAATGGTACTGAGTCTCAGCTCAGCTTCGAGCATAGCGCTTGGCAGAATTGTGACGCCAAGCCCCAGGCGGACGGCTTCGAGAATGGCCTCTTGTGAGGTACTTTCCCAGGCAGGGGTGACCTCACAGCCGGTCTGGCGGATGGCATTTTGAAATACTTCATAGGAGGTGCTGCCGACTTCGCGGAAGAGTAGCGGTTGTTTCATAAATGTATTGATGGAAACGGTTTTTCCTGCCATCGGGTGTCCCGGCGCGCAAATGGCGGTGTAGTGTTCCTGAAACAGGGGAGTCAGGGCAATCTGTTCGGAGTGGATGGTTCCGCCGACGATTGCAAGATCTAGCGCCCCATTTAAGAGCATGGCTTCCGTCTGTGCGGTCGTCTGTATATGGACCTGCGTGTGCACCTGGGGATATGTCTCTTGAAATAGCTGCATGAAACGTGGCAGATAGGAAATCCCCACGTTGGTGCTGGCACCGATGCGGAGAACTCCGCTGATTCCGGAATTGGAAAATGCCAGTTCCATTTCATCGTACATCTGGATAAAATGACGTGCATAGTCGAGAAAACGCCGCCCTTCGCCGGTAATTCGCAGACGCTGGTTGATCCGGTCGAAAAATAATGTTCCGTAGTGTTCTTCGAGCTCCCGGACGGCGGTGCTGACGGTTGGCTGCGTCAGGTAGAGATTGCGTGCCGCCTGTGTAATGCTTCCGGCGGATGCTACTTCGATAAAAATTCGGAAATGCCGCAGTGTCATGAAAACTCCTTTCCTGAATGTTTCATAAGGAGTGGGAAACATTCGTATTTGTATGTTTGTCCTACTTTTTTCCTGCCGTCAGAAATATTATTTTTGACGGCGTTGCTTTTATAGAGAATCATAGATATTTTAATAAGAACTATATATAAATTATAGTAATTTTAAAATGAATTGGCAAGTGTTATAATGGGCACAGAAAAAGGAATGTTGTTTTGCGTGAAGGAGAACTGGGAGAGACAAAAGATAAAATAGAAAAAGGGGGAATGGCAGATGAAACAGAAGCATCAACTGCTGGTTTTATTTTTAAAAACACTTTATATCAGCGCATTTACATTCGGGGGCGGTTTCGTCATTGTGACATTTATGAAGAAGTGTTTCGTGGATGAGCTTCACTGGATTGATGAACAGGAAATGCTTGATTTTACCGCACTGGCACAGTCCTGTCCGGGCGCGATTGCGGTAAATGGGGCAATTTTGGTTGGTTGGAAAGTATATGGGTTTGCCGGAATGGTGGTGGCAGTCATCGGAACGATTCTTCCGCCGATGGCGATTCTGGCGGTTTTATCCGTCTGTTACGCCGCGTTTGCGTCGAACGTCTGGGTGGCAGCAGCACTAGAGGGAATGCGAGTCGGCGTGGCGGCTGTGATTCTGGATGTTTCCTGTGGGCTGGGAGTGAATGTTCTGAAGGGAAAAAAGCTGTATTCAATTGCAATCATGGTAATTGCGTTCCTGGCTGATTTTGTGCTGGATGTGAATGTAATCTATATCATTGCGGCGGGTATTCTGGCGGGAACGATTCGATTTATCTGGATGAGAAAACGTGAGCAGACGGCCGGTGCGGTATAGAGGGGGAGAATAGATATGATCTATATACAATTATTTTTGAGCTTTCTGCAGATAGGGCTTTTCAGCGTGGGCGGCGGCTACGCGGCGATTCCACTGGTACAGAGCCTGATTGTGGAACGACAGGGATGGATCACGATGACGGAGTTTACGAATCTTATCACGATCGCGGAAATGACGCCGGGACCGATTGCGGTCAATTCAGCAACCTTTGTCGGAATTCGGATAGCGGGACTTCCGGGGGCGGTTGCGGCAACCTGGGGATGTATTTTCCCATCTTGTATCATTGTATCGGTATTGGCATACATATATCGGCGTTACCGTGGCGGCTCTGCGATGGGAAGTATTTTAGGCAGTCTTCGCCCAGCGGTAGTGGCGCTGATCGCAGGTGCTGGACTTTCGATGCTACTGGCAGCAGTTCTTCCAGAGATAAATGGGGAGAGGATGATCCAGTGGGGCAGTCTGGTTCTTTTTTCGGCAGCTTTTATAGCGCTCCGTAAATGGAAACTGAACCCAATTCTTGTGATGTGGGTCTGCGGCGGTGTCAGCCTGGCAGTTAAATTGATTGAGAGGTAGTATAGGAATAGGTAATAGATATAAATGAGAGTGTAGATGGAGATTGAAAGCGGTATTTATGAATGGATGGAAATGGCATCGGATTCTTTTGATTCGATGCCATTTCCGGGATTAGGGGAAATAGATGCATAGACTTCAAATAGTTAGAATATTCTAAAAAATCACAACAAAATAAAAAGAATAACAAATATAGAAAAATCGTTGACAATCCTTGGAAACTCTGGTATCATAACATACGTCCTTAAGACAAGGGCAAATCAATCGAGGAAATAAGAGCGGAAACGCAAACGGGTTTCTAAGAAAGATTAAAAATAAAATAAAAAAGTTGTTGACAAAGTCAATTGCTTATGATAGTATAAAT
>NZ_QUEG01000018.1:0-11351 GCF_003477925.1 Clostridium sp. AF32-7AC | reverse complement strand
ATGATATAGTACCTTTATACATAGTTTGATTATAAAAATATTACCTTATATAAGGAACACTATCTTTTTTTAATGGAAGTTTTTTGAAAATTAGAATTTCTTCTATATTGAATGAAGAACAAAAAAAACAGGTCAATATTAAGTTGTTCTTTTTCTTAATTGCTATTATATTGTCTGGTACAATAGTAATAGAACCAGTAGCTGATTTGAAGTTGCATGCACCGTATTTTGAAGAAGATGATATAGTCAAAAAAAATAACTTTTTTGTAAAGACAGAAAACGGGTATGAATTATATATGAATGGTACATATATAGGAACATTGGATGAAATACCAAATGAATTAAAGAATATTAATATTAGGAGGAAATAAAAATGAAAAAAACGATCAGAATTTTAGCAGTAATAATTGCTATGACATGTATTTTTTCAGGGACTGCGTTTGCACAAGAGAAAGAGGTGGCTGTTGAAAAATCGAGTTCAATAGCTAGAGCAGATGTTATAAAATATGTTTATAAAGTTGAAAACGGGAAATTATATAGAAGATTATATAATTATTCTAAGGATACGTGGCTGGGAGATTGGGAACTGTGTGACTAAAGTAATAATATGATAATTATATTTAATAAATATGTACACTCCTTTTTACGCTTTGAATTTAAAGTAATGTAAAAATTTTATAGCGTGAAGTTTGAAGTTGAGAAATTGCCTTGACAAATAATAAATTTCGCTTATAATACAGAATATACTCAATAACCTTACAAAGGCAATGAAGGGAACAAGTAGAGATCCGCAGGAGAGCGCACAGAAAGCAGCCGGATGATGAGAGGCGCGCGTGAACAGGATATTCGAATACATCCCGGAGCTTCGCACCGAAGAATCTAAAATCGGATCCGATGAAAAGGCTGCGTGGAAAATGTGCGGCGGTTGATTTGGTAGGCTGCGACGTGAGAGACACACGTTATCCGGTCACGGTATCAGAGGGTACCGGCAGAGGCAGATGGGCGCGAGCTGTCTGCGAACAAAGGTGGTAACACGGGAATTTTGCCCCGTCCTTTTTGGAGGACGGGGCTTTTTTATTTTATAGAAAAATGTGTCTTGTGAAATCACAGACGTTCCAAAGTACCTTTATTGTTCTGTTTTGAGAATGATTTTCGGAGAGAAAATAAAGGATGAATCGGATGTATTTTTGAAAAAAGGAATCCCGTGGAGAAGCAAAACGAGTAAGCAAAATTATTTTTTATAAAAAGGAGTAAACAGGAAAATGCAGATTTACGAAGAATTAGTAGCCAGAGGTCTGATCGCCCAGGTTACAAACGAAGAAGAGATCAAAAAACTGGTCAATGAAGGAAAAGCCATTTTCTATATCGGTTTTGACCCGACCGCAGACAGCCTTCATGTAGGTCATTTCATGGCACTGTGCCTGATGAAACGTCTGCAGATGGCAGGCAACAAGCCGATCGCATTACTTGGCGGCGGCACCGGCATGATCGGCGATCCGTCCGGACGTACGGATATGCGCCAGATGCTGACACCGGAGACGATCCAGCATAACTGCGACTGCTTCAAAAAGCAGATGAGCCGTTTCATCGATTTCTCCGATGACAAGGCGCTCTTAGTCAACAACGCAGAGTGGCTGATGAATCTGAATTATGTAAACTTACTGCGCGAGGTTGGACCGCATTTCAGTGTCAACCGCATGCTGACTGCTGAGTGCTACAAGCAGAGAATGGAGAGAGGTTTAAGCTTCTTAGAGTTCAACTACATGATCATGCAGAGCTACGATTTCTACATGCTGTACCAGAAATACGGCTGCAACATGCAGTTCGGCGGCGACGATCAGTGGAGCAATATGTTAGGCGGTACCGAGCTGATCCGCAGAAAGCTTGGCAAGGACGCACACGCGATGACCATCACCCTGCTGTTAAACTCCGAGGGCAAGAAGATGGGCAAGACCCAGTCCGGCGCTGTATGGCTGGATCCGAACAAGACCTCCCCGTTCGAGTTCTACCAGTACTGGAGAAACGTCGCTGACGCGGACGTATTAAAATGCCTGCGTATGCTGACCTTCCTGCCGCTTGAGCAGATCGATGAGATGGACAAATGGGAAGGCAGCCAGTTAAATACTGCAAAAGAGATCCTGGCTTACGAGCTGACCAAGCTGGTACACGGCGAGGAAGAGGCTGAGAAGGCACAGGCAGCAGCGAAAGCACTGTTTTCCAGCGGAAATGCAGCGAATATGCCGACCTACGAGCTGACTGAGGATGATTTCAACGGTGATGCGATCGATATTCTCTCCATCCTGCAGAAATCCGGTCTGGCTCCGTCCCGTTCCGAGGCAAGAAGAAATGTCGAGCAGGGCGGCGTATCTGTAGACGGAAACCAGGTAAAGGATGTTAAGGCAGTCTTTACGAAGGATCAGCTTTCCGGCGAAGGAATGGTTGTCAAGAGAGGTAAGAAGAACTTTAAGAAGGTTGTTTTAAAATAAGTGGAGATGTTCCGCCAGAATCTTCACCCCATACAAATCAGAATCACGCCGCCGGCGATCTCTGCCGGGCTTTCAAGCGAAGCCCGGAGAGATGTCCGGCGGCGGTTCCGATCATGGAGAGAAGCAGAGCAAATCCGAAACCATATCTTACATTCACTCCCACAAAAATTACCCAAATTTTACATAAACGATACCAAAATATGATTTCTGTAAATCCAGGAATCTTTTATACTGCGTACTGTAAGAAATCAAGGATAAAAAACTCTGAGAGAAAAAAGAGAGAGGAAAGAGGAATTTTATTATGAAGAAAAATGTTCAGAAAACAATCGCAGTATTAGGAGCAGCCGTTCTGGCAACTGGAATGATAGGATGTGGTTCCAGCAATACAAATACAAGTGCAGCAGACACAAGCGCAGACAGCAGTGCAGCTGAAAGTGGTGCAGCAGCAGATACAACCGAGAACAGCGCAGATGCAAAAAATTTGAGTGGTTCTATCACCCTGGCAGGTTCCACTTCAATGGAAAAATTTGCCAATGCACTGGCAGAAACGTTCATGGAGAAATATCCGAACGTGACCGTACAGGCTGAATTTACCGGCTCTTCCGCAGGTATCGAGTCCGTGCTGGCAGGTCAGTGTGATGTCGGTGATTCTTCCAGAGCATTAAAGGATGATGAGAAAGCAAAAGGTGCTGTTGAAAATATCGTAGCCATCGATGGTATCGCCGTTGTCGTTGACCCGTCCAACGCTGTAGATGGTCTGAGCAAGGATGACCTGACCGGCATTTACGACGGAAGCATCACAAACTGGAAGGATGTAGGCGGCAGCGATATGCCGATTGTCGTAGTCGGACGGGAAGCAGGTTCCGGTACTAGAGGCGCATTTGAGGAGCTGCTGGGTCTGGAAGATGCCTGCAAATATGCAAACGAGCTGGATTCCACCGGTGCAGTTATGGCAAAAGTAGCATCTACACCGGGTTCCATCGGATACGTTTCCCTGGATGTAGTCGATGATACCGTTAAGGCAGTTAAACTGGATGATGTAGAGCCGACGGAGGAGAACATCAAGGCAGGCAGCTATTTCTTAAGCCGCCCATTCGTTATGGCAACCAAGGGAGAAATTTCTGAGCAGAACGAGCTGGTACAGGCTCTGTTTGACTATGTATACTCTGCAGAAGGCGATGACCTGATTAAATCTGTAGGCCTGATTACTACGAAGTAAGAAACTGCATCGGAATTTGTGAATGTGGATAAAATTACCGGTGGAAACCGGTAAGGATAGAAAAATCAGAAATTCACGAATACACATAATATTGAATAGATTCAAATAATATCGAGTCGCTTGCAGTCAAGCCGCAGAAAGGAAACTCTGCTTTGACCGAAAGCGGCTCGCTGTTCAATCCGAGACAGGAGAGACATATGCACGAAAAGAAATTTACCATTTTTGGAAGCCATGCCACGAAATCAGCGGTAGAGAGGGCAGCGGAAATTATTTTTACCGCCTGCGGCCTGCTGGCGGTGGTGGCAGTTTTTTCAATTACCTTATACATGATTATCAGCGGTACTCCGGCACTTTTTAAGGTGGGGGTTCCGGAAATCTTATTTGGAACCGTCTGGAAGCCGACTGGAAATCCGGCGTCTTTCGGAATCCTCTACGTTATTTTAACCTCCATCGTCGGAACCTTTCTGGCGATCCTGATCGGTGTTCCGATTGGGCTGTTTACCGCCATCTTTCTGGCAGAGGTTGCACCGCCGAAGGTAGCGGCAGTGGTCCGCCCGGCAGTTGAGCTTCTGGCAGGTATTCCGTCGGTTATCTACGGACTCTTAGGAATTTTGATTTTAAATCCCCTGATGTATAAGCTGGAAATGAAAATCTTTGCCGGTTCCACGACGCATCAGTTTACCGGCGGTGCGAACCTGATATCGGCGGTTCTGGTTCTGGCAATCATGATTCTTCCGACCGTCATCAATATCAGCGAGGCGTCGCTTAGGGCAGTCCCGAAACATTTAAAAAGCGCATCGCTGGCGCTGGGTGCAACGCATATCCAGACGATTTTCAAAGTAATCGTTCCGGCAGCGCACTCCGGCATCATCACGGCGGTGGTTTTAGGCTGCGGACGTGCGATCGGGGAGGCAATGGCGATCAGCCTGGTATCTGGAAGTTCAGTCAATCTGCCGCTTCCATTTAACTCCGTCCGTTTCCTGACAACCGCGATCGTGGCGGAAATGTCTTATTCAGAGGGACTTCACCGGGAAGTGCTCTTTACCATCGGTCTGGTGCTGTTCGTATTTATCATGTTTATCAACACGGTGCTCAGCCGGATGTTTGTGAAGGAGGGCGGCGCAAATGACCGATAATGGAATGAAAAGTATTTACCAGAAGCGCACCCGCATCGGGGACAATATCTTAAAAGTGCTGATTTATCTGGCAGCTGGCGTGGCGATCGCGCTGTTAGTTGGCATCATGGGGTATGTGTTTGTGCGCGGCCTGCCGCAGGTTTCCTGGCAGCTTCTGTCCACGGTGCAGAGCTCCCTCAAGGGCACCTTTGGTATTCTGGGAAATATCATCAACACGATTTACATCATTGTAATTACCCTTATCATTGCAGCGCCGATCGGAATCGGCTCCGCCATTTATCTGAACGAATACGCAAAACCGGGAAAACTGGTGCGGACGATTGAATTTACAACTGAGATCCTGTCCGGTATTCCGTCGATTATTTTTGGCTTGTTCGGTATGGTCTTTTTCGGAATGACGCTGAAGCTGGGCTATTCGGTTCTGACCGGATCCTTCACGCTGACCCTGATGGTGCTTCCGCTGATTACGCGGAACACACAGGAAGCACTCAAAACCGTTCCGGACAGCTACCGCAGCGGCGCATTGGGAATCGGTGCAACGAAATGGTATATGATCCGGACGATCCTGCTGCCGAGCGCGGCACCGGGTATTCTGACCGGCGTCATCCTTTCGATTGGCCGTATCGTGGGCGAGTCGGCGGCGCTTCTGTTTACTGCCGGAAGCGGCTTCCAGCTTCCGAAAAACCTGTTTGGAAAACTGTTTGAGTCGAGCGGCACGCTGACCATCCAGCTCTACCTGTCGATGCAGAAAGCAAAATACGATCAGGCGTTTGGAATCGCGGTCGTGCTTCTGATTATCGTGCTGGGAATCAACCTGCTGACGAGATTTTTGACCAACCGGTTTGATGTGACAAAATTAAAATAAAGTAAAAAATGAGGAAATGATATGGAGACAAAAATTTCTACGTCGGATTTGAATCTGTACTATGGAAACAATCATGCATTAAAAAATATCAATCTGGATATATATGAAAATCAGATCACAGCGTTTATCGGACCGTCCGGCTGCGGTAAGTCTACCTATTTAAAAACATTGAACCGCATGAACGATCTGGTGCCGAATGTAACAATCAATGGAAAGGTGTGGATCGACGGCGAGGATATCTATGATCCGAAGGTTGATACGACGCTTCTTCGCAAGAAGGTCGGCATGGTATTTCAGCAGCCGAACCCATTTCCGATGAGTATTTATGACAATATCGCGTATGGACCGCGGATTCACGGCATTAAGGGAAAAGCAGAGCTGGACGCGATTGTGGAGAAGAGTCTGCGCGGCGCGGCCCTGTGGGATGAGGTCAAGGATCGCTTGAAACGTTCTGCACTGGGACTTTCCGGCGGACAGCAGCAGCGTCTCTGCATCGCGCGTGCGCTGGCGGTTGAGCCGGAGATTCTCCTGATGGATGAGCCGACCTCGGCACTGGACCCGATTTCCACGCTGAAAATCGAGGATCTGATGGGCGAGCTTAAGAAGAATTATACCGTTGTCATCGTTACTCACAATATGCAGCAGGCGACCCGTATTGCGGACTATACGGCATTTTTCCTGGTGGGAGAGGTAGTCGAGTATGCACCGACGACGGATCTGTTCTCGCATCCGCGGGAGAAGAAGACGGAAGACTATATTACCGGACGGTTTGGATGATAGGCGTAAGATTGAGGATTTAAAAATAAGTAGAAAATCAGTTTACTGTTCAGAAGTGGAAAATTTCTGGGCAGAAAACAGGGGAGATGGAGAGGAGATACGGGATGGCGACGAGAGAGGTATTTATACAGGAGTTAGAAGGGCTGAATCAGGAATTGAACGTGATGAGCCAGATGGTGCAGGATGCGATTGACAGTAGTTTTCAAGCGCTTACCGAGCATAATGAAGAGCTGGCACAGAAGGTCATCAAAGGAGACCGGGATGTGGACAATATGGAGCGAAAGATCGAGACACACTGCCTGATGCTGATGTTAAAGCAGCAGCCGGTTGCCAGTGATCTGCGCCATATCTCGACGGCGCTGAAGGTTGTGACCGATCTGGAGCGGATGGGTGATCAGGCGGCGGACATAGCCGATTTGTCCCTGCGTTTGGAGGATGCAGATATTAGTCTTGTAAGCAAACATCTTCCGGCCATGGTGGCAAATGTGAAAACGATGGTAAAGGATGCGATTCACGCGTTTACCCAGCGTGACACCGAGACGGCGGAGATATTCGAACAGAGGGATGACCTGATCGATGCCTTCTTTGAGCGGGTAAAACGGGAAGTGATTGAGTTTCTGAAAAAAGACGGGGATAAATCCGATGTGGCAGTCGATCTTTTGATGGTTGCTAAGTATCTGGAGCGAATCGCGGATCACGCGGTCAATGTATGCGAGTGGACAGAGTTCTCGGATACGGGGGCCGTGGGGGATGTGATGATTCTCTAGGTTTAATTAAAATCCGGGCATGAAAAATGAAAATTAGATGCCTGGATTTTTTCCGTTCCGCATAAAATAAATAGAATATGTGGAAATAACGTGGAGTGCGATATATCATGCGTGATATAGTGCTGGAACTTTTAAGTTCATACGGATATGTGGGAATGTTTGCCCTGATTTTAATTGAGAATTTGTTTCCGCCGATCCCGTCGGAAGTGATTTTAACCTTTGGTGGATTTATGACGACATATACACGGATGAATATAGCCGGGGCAGTTCTGGCAGCGACGGCGGGCTCGGTGCTGGGGGCGCTGATTCTGTATGAGCTGGGGCGGCATATTCCCGTGCAGAAGTTTTATGCATTTTTGGGCGGGGCATGGGGAAAACGGCTGGGAGTAGAAGTGGAAGATGTAAAAGATGCAGACGGATGGCTGGAGAGAACGGGACGGTCAGCCGTCTTTTTTTGCCGGTTCGTTCCGATCATCCGAAGCCTGATCTCGATTCCGGCGGGGATGGCAAAGATGGAACTGCTGCCGTTTCTCCTTCTGACAACAGCGGGCAGTCTTATCTGGAATACGGTACTCATCGGAGCCGGCGCGGTGGCGGGGGCATCGTGGGAACGTATTCTGGTGCTGTTAAAAACATATTCCCGCTTCGCCGTGATGGGAGCGGGAATCTTGGGATTTGCGGTGGCGTGTGTGTATTTTCGGAAACGATAACAACAGGAGAGTGAAAATTCATGCAGAAAGAGTTTATTCATTCAAGTAAAAATATATCGTGTCATTCTTTACTTCCAGCCGTGCCGTCCCATCGATCACCAGCTGTTCCAGATATGGGCGCAGGTGGCGTTCCTGACGGATGAGCTGGTCGTAGGTACCGATGTGCATTCCGATCAGGCGTCGGCTTTCCTGATAAAATTCATCACGCGTCATTGGTCTCTGCAAAAGCTTTGCCAGCTCTGCGAGACGCAGACGGACAAGATCCATATTTTTGTCCGCCAGTTCCCGGATATTGCCATCAAATGGACCTTTGTGCGATAAAATCCAGTGCTGGTAAGGCAGTTTTGTGATTGCTTCCTTGCTTTCCAGATCCAGACCGACGTGGTCGCAGTATGGAAGCTTGACGTGACGCAGGACATTTTCGGTTAAAAGCGCGTCTCCGGCAAAGCAGACGCCGTCCGGTGTGCCGATGACGATGTGGTCGAGGGAATGCCCTGGCAGATGGTGAACCGGGAAGGTTACGCCGCAGAGTGTCACGGAAGTATCCTCCGGCTGGATGATACAGTCAACCGGGCAGCGCTGCTCGGTGTCGATGGAAATCTTTTCCTCCTCGGAGCGCCCGAAATAATTGGTATACCGTTCCAGCGCCGCCTGGGAGGCGATCAGCCCGGCTTCGCCAAGCGACATAGCCAGTGGAATCTGAAAGGCTTCGCGCAGGCGTTTGCTGTTTCCATGATGGTCGATGTGCGCGTGGGAAACGATCAGCCCCGCCGGGGTCAGCCCGGCGTCTTTCAGAGAGCCGACCAGCTCGTCATATTCCTTTGAGTAACCATTGTCAAACAGGATGCAGCGGGTGTCGTCGATGCGGTAGACGCCGATGGCTGTTTTGCCAAGCAGGCAGTCTGTATTTCCAGAAACGTGTATGAGTTCCACGGGAAGAGTCCTCCTTTTATCATGAATAACGCAAAAAGCGACGGCTGAGATATCTCCGCTGTCGCTTTTTAAGAATGCGTCTGATAGGAATCGAACCTACGCCTCAGGCTCCGGAGGCCGGCGCTCTATCCACTGAGCTACAGACGCATTACTTGTATGATACTATAATATTTAGAAAATTGCAAGTTTTTTTTCGGAAATACCGCTTGCCGAGTAACCAAATCGCCGCTATAATATTAACAATCGAATAAGTCAGGAGGCGGTCGGGTGGGAGAACCGAAAAAGAAACCGGGACGCAGCCGGAAGAACGGAACGGACTGGGAACTGCGCCGCTATGTGATGCTGCTTGCGGCGGTGATTGTATTGATTCTGATTGGCGCGGTGGCGATGTTTTCCGGGAAAATAACAAACATTCTGGGGAAAAAGGATGGCTTACCGGCAGAAATGGTGGATACAGGCGGATCTGGAATGGTGATTGAGCCGGACACGAAAGAATATATTCAGGACTTTGGCGGATGTATTCTGACAGAGAATGGCGAGCCGGGGATCACAGAGCTGATGAATACTTATTTTCAGGCGGTTTCCGACTGTGATATGGATACGTTTGTGAAGTTGTTTACCTCACAGGATACGAGTGAGGAAGAACACTACCGTCAGGAATTTGAAGAACAGAAGCAGTACATTTCCGGGTACCAGAATGTGAAATGTTATACGACACCGGGACTTAGGGACGGCGAGATGGCAGCGTATGTGTATTATGAGATTTTGTATACGGGCGTGGAGACACCGGCACCGAGTCTGGTGCGGATCTATGCGATCCGGGCGGAGGACGGAAGCTGGCAGATCGATGACGGGAAAATGTCCGAAGAGCTGACGCAGTATTTTGAAGAGCTGTCGGTCAATGAGGATGTGCGCCTTCTCAGCAAGCAGACGGATGAAGCAATGGATGCGGCGATGGAGCAGGATGAGGCGTTGAAAGAGCGCGTGGAATTTATGAAACAGGGCGCGTCGTATATGCGGGATGAGACAGAACCGGCTGCGTCAAATCCTTAAAATGCTTTATTGAATTCGTCTGGCTGGAAAAATAAAGTTTTTAAGGTATGGAAAGCTGAAAAGCGGATATGCCGTAGTATGGAGAAATGGCTGATAGTATATAAGATATAAAATCGATTGATTTATAAAAAGTGAAAGTACAGATATAGAAAGACAAAGAGGCACAAAGAATGGATGTAAAAGATTTTTATTATGATTTACCACAGGAGTTAATTGCACAGGATCCGCTGGAAGATCGTTCTTCTTCCCGGCTTTTAGTGCTGGATAAAAAGACGGGTGAGATGCAGCATAAGGTGTTTAAGGATATTGTCAATTATCTTCATCCGGGCGATTGCCTGGTGATCAATGACACAAAGGTTATCCCGGCGCGTCTGATCGGAAGCAAGGAGGGAACGGATGCACACATCGAGATTCTTCTTCTGAAACGCCGTGAGAACGATATCTGGGAGACGCTGGTAAAGCCGGGCAAAAAGGCAAAGCCGGGAACCGTAATTAATTTTGGCGATGGTTTGTTAAAAGGAACCGTCATTGATGTGGTAGAAGAGGGAAATCGTCTGATTCAGTTCTCCTATGAGGGGATCTTCGAGGAGATTCTTGACCAGCTTGGTCAGATGCCGCTTCCACCGTATATTACACACCGTCTGAAAGATAAAAACCGTTATCAGACCGTTTATGCAGAACATGAGGGATCCGCGGCTGCTCCGACTGCCGGACTTCATTTTACCAAGGAACTGCTGGCACAGATTCAGGAGATGGGAGTGAAGATCGCGCATGTGACACTCCATGTGGGTCTGGGAACCTTCCGACCGGTCAAGGTTTCAAATGTTTTAGATCATCATATGCATTCGGAGTTTTACCGCATCGAAGAAGACGCTGCTAATATGATTAATGAGACGAAGAAAAATGGCGGACGCATTATCTGTGTCGGTACGACAAGCTGCCGGACGCTGGAATCCGCAGCAGCCGAGGACGGCACGATCCGCGCATGCAGCGGCTGGACGGACATTTTCATTTATCCAGGCTACCAGTTCAAGATTCTGGACTGCCTGATCACAAACTTCCACCTGCCGGAGTCCACGCTCGTCATGCTGGTATCCGCACTGGCAGGCAGAGAACATGTGCTCACGGCGTATGAAGAGGCGATCCGGCAGAGATATCGGTTCTTTAGTTTTGGGGATGCTATGTTTATCCAGTAGAGAAAAGGGATGTATGAAAAAGACTCATAGTGAAAGGCTATGGGGCTTTTTATTTCGAAAAATGTTTGAAAAACGGCACACCGCGTTCTCGTTACTTTAGTGATGAGTTAGGTGCGCCAAATTTTTTATCAAGATACAGAACTAGCGTTTGCTAAGTGTGGGGGCATATGGTATAATATAAACATGGAAAAAGATATATTTACTATTAA
>NZ_QUEG01000017.1:15677-16602 GCF_003477925.1 Clostridium sp. AF32-7AC | reverse complement strand
ATTCCCATCTGCATGTAAGTGATCGGTATATTGTCCTGTTTAAATCGCGGAGGATTTGGCGCTTTGATCCCGCCGGTCTTTTTAAGGGCATAAAATGATTTCCAGGCTTTATCCAGCTGCTTGCAGGTCTCCTGCGCTGTCTGGGACGGAAGCTGTCTATACCACAGATCTCCTTTATGCGCTTTCTTCTGATAATACCAGTCAGGATACTTCTCCAGCCCCAATTCTTTATATCGACGGCGTTCATAGTTGCAGACATTCCAGAGCTTGGAAGCAGCGTAACACATATGCCCTATAATATTAGAATATTCCGGCCGGATATTGACCGATGTTCTGTGCGACAACAGCATTCTCCTCCCCCTTCAGACAGCCATGCATATGAATATTTACAATTCACATTGAATTAATACGACTTGCTCTGATGTTCAATATAACGGCGAATATTTTCCTCAGATACGGATCCGATCGTTTCCACATAATAGGAATGGTTCCACAGTTCTCCCTTCCACAACTGGTTTCTTATTTCCGGAAAACGTTCGAATAATTTCCTGCCTGTGATCCCCTTCAGATACTTGATAATGGCTGTTATTGACAGCTTCGGTGGAGCTGATACAAAACAGTGAACATGATCACCTTCACCACATTCAAATAAATGAACGGTAAAACCTTTATCGTCAGCTATCTGCTGCACGAGTTCCTGTAGGTATTTCTCAACTTCTGGGGTTAATATCTTCCGTCTGTATTTCACCGGCCAAACCATATGGTAGTTAATATTACACACGCAAGTTCTATAATGTATCAGATTTCCTTTCATACATATAGTATATCATATTGAAGTGTAATACGCAATTATTATTCGAACATATTTTCGCTTTTATTGTATGCCGGTTACGGCATTACTATCAAAGGATGAGAATTATTATAC
>NZ_QUEG01000017.1:0-15667 GCF_003477925.1 Clostridium sp. AF32-7AC | reverse complement strand
ACCATCAAAGGATGAGAATTATTATACTATTTGCATTGTGCAGATATGCACACTCCTGCGCTTTCATCTCGGTAATTGAATTGCCGAGGATTCCCGCTTATTGTCCTAAAAGATGGCCTTTACTGATAGAAAAGAATTTTATAGTAAAACCGATTGGTTCAGATGGGCTGCCGTGCCAATGTACGGCAGCCCATCTGGCATCATTCTATCAGCCCTTTCGCTACCTCTTTCAGTTTCTTAGCCGACTCCACCAGCTTCTCCGCCTCTTCCTCACTCAATGCAATCGGCACATGCGTCTCCACACCCCCGATTCCCACGATCGCCGGCATACTCAGCGTGATGTCTTCGATGCCGTACTCCCCGTGCATCATCGCAGACACCGGCAGAATCGAGCGCTCATTGCGGACGATACACTCGCAGATACGTTTTACCGACATCGCAATTCCGTAATACGTCGCCTGTTTTTTCGAAATAATCTCGTAAGCACTGTTTTTGACCTTCTCCGCGATCGCGTCCATCGCCGCATCGTGGTTAAAATGCCCGCGCATCTCGCAGAAATCGTTCAGCGGAATGCCCGATACATTCGTACTGCTCCATGCCGCGATCTCGCTGTCCCCGTGCTCACCGATGATAAACGAATGTACACTCCGGCTGTCCACGCCCAGGTGTTCGCCCAGCGCATATTTAAGCCGTGCCGTGTCAAGCACCGTACCCGAACCGAGCACCCGGTTCTCCGGCAGCCCGCTCAGTTTCAATGCCACATACGTCAAAATATCTACCGGATTCGATACGATCAGCAGAATCCCGCCAAAATCGCGTTTTACAATCTCCGGGATGATACTCTGATAAATTGCCGTATTCTTCTGCACCAGGTCAAGCCGCGTCTCCCCCGGCTTCTGGTTCGCCCCCGCTGTGATAATGATGATCGCCGCGTCCGCCGCGTCGTCATACGTGCCCGCGTAGATCTTCATCTGCCCTGCAAACGGAATCCCGTGCGCGATATCCTTCGCCTCGCCGTCCGCCTTTTCCATATTCACATCTAACAGAACCAGCTCGGAAAATAACCGGCTCTGCATCAGTGTAAATGCCGTTGCTGAACCCACAAATCCGCACCCGATGACTGCCGCTTTTCTTGGATTTACCTCTCTGCTCATACGCTCATTTCTCCTTTTTTCTCCGGCTTATACTGCATGTCCATATTTCTAGCATCCACTCTCTGCATATGGACAAGCATGCCTCTAGTCTCTCCTGCCATTCATATGTATTGTGCCGCTTACAAGAAGGAGTATACATGCTTTGGGACATTTTTTCAGTTGTTTTAACAACGAAAATAGAAACTACAACACTTTCTGATCATCCGATGACAATGTGATCTACCAACAAAGAGGCGTTTCCATCATGTATTTTTCCGTACAGTCCCGCTGCTTCGATTCTGCCGAAATCTATTTTCACTTTGCATCACAGCAGGCAGAGTTCTTCGTAACTATCTTATTTATGTAAAATTGAATAAAAACATGTAAAATCAACATTTTCATCGATAGACAAAAAAAGTCCCACGAAACTGCTACTTCCGGCAATCCCGTGGGATGTTTTCGTTTTTTTATTTCAAAGCTCTGCCACGCTCACATTCTGGCTACTCCAGCGCCTCCAGAAATTCCTCATGGTTCATGACTTTTCCAATCTTCGGGAAAATCCATTTTTCACAGAAATCCTGCTCTTCCTGCGTATCGGTCGCGGTGCAGTCGTTGATGACGATGACACGGTAGCCCTTATCATACGCCGAACGCGCCGATGACTCTACACACCAGTCGGTATGGAAACCAGTAAATGCTACATACTCGATCTCATTTGCCCGTAGATAATAGTCCAAACCAGTCGAATGGAACGCGTCTAGCGTTTTCTTGCCTTCAACCACCACATCACCCGGCTGCGGAGTCAATTCTTTGATAATCTCCGGTCCCGGTGTGCCGCGCAGCCATGCGCCGGTTCCCCAGTCTGCTTCCATATCCATCTCGATTCCACGCAGACCCTCACACGCCGGACCACCCTTTTTCAGCTCTGGAAATCCCGGATCAAACGGATGGAACGGGCAGTAAAAGATTTTTGCCACCTGACCTCGCGCCTTCTCCAGTAAATCCTGAAGATTGGCGATGACATGACGCTCGGCGAGCTGCTCCTTGATGTGGGCGTACATCGTTCCGCCCTCGGACAAGAAGTCATTCTGCGGTTCAATCAAAACAATCGCAACTTTCTCTTTCGGAATCTTAATCTGTGCCATACACTTCTCCTTTCCTATTACATCGCATTCGGCAGGAATAATACAATCTGCGGAATGAAAATACAAATCAAATCGACAATAATGATCGCTGCCAAGAACCACATCGAACCGGCGAAAATCTCGTTGACTGTGATCCCCTCCATGCCATCCATTCCGTACAGGGACGATTTAACGGTAAATACGTTCATGCCAAACGGAGGCGTAATCATACCGGTTTCAATCGCAATGATCATAACCAGACCGAACCATACTAAGTCATAGCCTAAATCTGCCATAATCGGGCACATCAGAGGCGTCGTTAAAAGCAGAATCGAAGTAGAATCCAGGATACATCCCAGTACCATCAGAATCAGGATAAATAATAAAACGATTCCGATCGGCGGGATGCTGAAACCTTCTACCAGATCCCGGAGTACATTGATGACACCGCACATGGACAACGTCTTGGAATATGTGGATGCCGATACCAGAAGAATCAGGACGCTGCCGGAGGTTGAACCTGCCGATAAAAGCGTCTCCCAGAACTCCTTGCGGTTGAATCGCTTCCGGAAAATCACAATCAGGAAAGCGCCGAACGCACCGACTCCGCCTGCTTCCGTCGGAGTGAAGAATCCACACCAGATACCTCCGAGAGAGATGATAATCAGAAGAACAATCGGCCACGGACGCAGCACAATTTTCCAGAAATTTTCTTTTTCATACTCAGTCAGCTCCTCTACCTCCGGAATATAATCCGGTTTGATATGTGCGACCGTCAAAATGACGATGATAAATGCGATCGTCATCAGAATACCCGGCATAACCGCCGCCACAAACAACTTGCCGATCGATACGTCCGCCTGCGAGCCGTAGACAATCATCAGAAGACTCGGAGGAATCAACATACCTAAGATCGCAGAGCCAGAGATCGTTCCCAGCGCGATCTTACGGTTATATTTCAGACGAAGCATCTGCGGAAGTGCAATTTTCGTAAAAACAGCCGCTGACGCAACCGTAACACCTGTGATAGCTGCGAAAATCGCATTGGCGATAACCGTCGCGATTCCGACGCCGCCCCGGACTTTCTTTAATAAAAGGCTGGCTGAATCATACAAATCCTGGCTGGCGCCGGATAAGTTCGCCAGAAGTCCCATCAAGACAAACAGCGGAATAACGCCGAACATATACTGCCGGACCGCGCCCCACGCCGACTGGCTTAGCACGTTCATCGCTGTTGAAAAACGTCCCGTGAAAAGGAATACACTGAGCACACTGGTAAACATCAGGGATGTGCTCAGATGAACACCAAAGAAAATCAGCGCCAGCAAAAGAATCAGTGAAAGTGCTGCTACTGCTCCTGTACTCATTCTGCCTTCCCCCCTTCTGCAAAGCTTTTTCCTGTAACTAATTCATACGTATACTTTATAATCTGGTTGATAAATTCCAGAATCATCAGCGCGGAACCGAATATAATGGAAAAACGCCCCGGAACCGTTGTGATACGGACCGATCCGGCTATCTCCGCTTCATGAATCGAAATTGCATTTAACAGATTTCCCCAGCTTGCCCGGATAATAAATGCATACACCAAAACACCAATCAGCGCTGCTACAATATCGATCACATGTTTTCCCTTTACACCGACCTTATCATACAGCATAGTTGTCCGGACATGGGCTCCCTTAACTGCTACATACGGAATCTCCAGAAAACATACGATAATGATAATGCTGCTGACAATTTCCGCCGTTCCCGCGAACGGTTTATTTAATATCAATCGGCTTAGAACGTCCGCTGTAATCAGAATCATGATTCCAAATACTGAGATCGCTGCAATTCCATCCATAATACTCAAAAAACGTTCCAGACACCGATCTAATTTTCTAAGGACTGACATATCATCCCACCTTTTCTCTCTTCTGTCTGTTCTTTCTCTGTCTTTCTGAACACATCGGGACATACCTTCGCTGTATGTCCCGATGCACTTTTCACACGGCTCACACTCTCCTCTGCGACAAGCCGCTCCCTTCAATTTTCTTACTCGCTGATCTTCCAGTCGCGTACTCTCTCTACACCCTGAGATTCCAGAATCTCATAATAATCTTCCACGATCTCGGAACCATTGTACCCAGCGTCGTCAAGGCTCTTTACCAGACCATTGACAACATCCGGAAGACTTGCTGCCCATTTTTCCTGCTCTTCACGGCTCAGAGTTGTAACGGTACAGCCCTGCTCTTCCAGTGCTTTGATATCTTCTTCGTGAATCGTATTGATATACTCAGACTCATAGTCCAGATAGCCCTCGCCAACCTCGGAAATGATGTTCTGTACATCCTCCGGCAGGTCATTCCAGGTATCCATATTGACAGTAATTGCATTGAACGGAACTACGTTGAAGTTTGCGTCCAGATAATACGGCGCTACCTCATATACCTTTAAGTTGACACAGGAATGGGTCGGCTGAATCGTCGCCTGACATACATTCGTCTGTAAGTTCTGATAGGTATCATTTAAGGAAGTCTGGACGCCGACTGCACCAGAGCCCTCGATCCAGGAGAGGTTGATGCCTGCCGCGCCGATCTTCATTCCGTTTACATCTTCCAGAGACTTAACTTCTTTCGTGCTGAAGAATCCATACGGATCCGATACACCGATTCCGACGAACTTCTGGTTGTAGCTGTCTTCATAAATCGAAGTGAATTCCGGATATTTCTCATACATCTGTTTGATCGTCTCTGCCACAATCAGCGGATCGGAGCAGGAGAACGGCATACTGTAAACCATATCCTGTAACGGAAGTCTGGATGCCTCAAATACAAGAATCGTACATCCGATATCGACCAGACCATCCTGCACGCCCTGCAACTCATTTCCCAGGGAGATAACAGAACCGCCGTAGGATTTAACCCAGTCGATCTCATAATTTGTCTCTTCACTGACTCTCTCCGATACATTTTTCACAAAATAATCTTCCAGCGCTGTGATCCATGGGTTGGATTCCGAATGTCCGGATCCAATTCGAAGTGTAATCTTTTCTTTTCCGCTGGTTGCTTCTGCCTGTTTTTTATCGCCGCCTGTTGTACTGTCTGTTTTCGCAGATGAACTTCCACCGCATCCCGTCATTGCCGTCATTGCCATTATCGCTGCTAAACCTAATGCCACAAATCGTCTTCTCCTCATGTTCCTTCTTCCTTTCTTTTTCTCTTTTTCACGTTCTGCGTTTCTTTTTTGTTTCGCTTCTCCGTTGGACACCGGATATTGGATACAATTTGATACTATTACTCTAACACCACCTGTCTGTTTTGTCAATAAACTTTCTTATATAAACATCATTCTGTACAGTTTAAACAATATTTTAGTTTCTGATTGGATACATTATCCAATTTTATTGCTATTCCTTTTCTTTTCGGTTATAATAATCATAAAGAAATTTAAAAGGAGCCATGGTTTATGGATCAGACACAACCAATTATTCAATATACAACCGTTTCCGACTCAGTCTATCTCTGGGTCAAAAATGCAATTATTCAAGGTGAGTTTAAGCCAGGCGAACATATCGCCCAGGAACGCCTCACCAAAACACTTGGAGTCAGCCGCACCCCGGTCCGCGACGCAATCAAACGTCTGGAAGCAGAGGGACTTTTGATCACGAAACCGCACTGTGGGGCAGTCGTATTCCAGCTCTCCAAGGAACGTCTGACGGAAATCTACGACATCCGTATCCTGATGGAGCAGTACTGCGCCGCCAGAACCTGTATCAGGGCAAGTGATGACGATATCCGCCAATTGGAAGAGATTAGTTTAAAAATGCTCGATTTTTCCAATAATTCGAAGGAATTTATGCAGCTGGACCGCCAGTTTCACACCCGGTTCTGTGAGCTCTCCGGCTGCGACGACACCGTTGAGATCCTGCAGGGACTCTGGAATAAATGTGATTCCTTCAAATCCATCTACTACTCTCTGGAGGGACGCATCAACGATACTCTGTCCGAGCATGCAAAGATCATCCAGGGACTGAAAAACCGCGATATCGACGCCACCAAACAGGCGATCTACGGTCATCTGAAAGATGTTGTCGAATGTGTTGGACGCCAAGCCAATTTTTCTTAAAGACAAAACACCTACCAAGCATCGACAGCCGTATAATTACAAAAGGCGATGAGCGCAGTTCCTGTCTCTCTGCGTTCACCGCCTATTACTTTTTTCTGCTTTTCTTATCTACCCGCCAACAGCGAAATCTGCGCCGTCTCCTCGACAAGTTCCGCCAGATAAGCTGCCTCGCGCATCGTCCCTGCCACCGTCACCTGACCGTGACCGCGCAGAAGGAATGCATTCATCTCTTTATTTTTCCGGAACTCTTCCAGAATCATCGGGAAATATTCCTTCGGAACGGCATACGAATGGGTGTCAAACACCGGCACATTTCCGCCCAGCTTCATTTCCGAATGGTGCGTCGAAAAATCAAGCGTCTCATGCTTATCCGCCCATGCAGTCGCATATGGGGAATGGCAGTGCATGATCGCGCACACCTCCGGGAGCTCCCGGTAGATCGCACCGTGCAAAAGAGCTTCTTTGGATGGTTTCCGATTGCCCTCAATCAAGTTTCCGTCAAAATCCGTCACAACAATTGTGTCCGCGCACACCTCGTCAAACGCCACATCCGTCGCCTTCACAAGCATCCAGTCATGCCCTGGCGCACGCATACTCAGATTTCCGCCGTTGCTCATCTGATAGCGGAGCTGATAAAATTTGTGAGCCGCCTGTTCCATCGCATCTCTCAGCTCTTTGTATTCCTGATATTTCATGCGCTCTCCTTTCTGCTGCCCTCCGCTTCATTCAGCAGCGCTTCCATCTCCTGTGCGCAGATATCCGCAAATTCAGGATCACAGAAATTCAGATCATACGCTTTAAACACTATCTCCGGCTTCAGATCCGCCTCGAAAATCTGACGCATCTTCTGAATTGTCTCCGGTTTATAGAAAAATTCACCCGGATAACTCATTGTCCGCAGTCCCCCCATCGGGAGAATGACCTCCGTTTTTCCCTTAGAACGATTCAGCCGTTCCACGATCGTGTGTGTAATATCCAGAATTTCGCTCTCATACAGGCGCGTATGTGTTAAATCCTGATTATGCCATACGTACCCCCGATCTTCCTCATCTTTTAAAAGTTCCTCTTTCCTCAGACACGCAAAATCAATGCCACCCGGGCAGATCAGCGCCGGGATCCCCATCTCCGTTGCTGCACACAGGCGGTTATCCGCACCCTTGCTGTATCCGTAATCACCCAAATATTCCGCTGTCATCTCATGCAGTGAGAGATCCATAACGGCTGAAATAACGCCCTCGCGGATCATCGACTCCATCACCCGGCCGCCGATTCCGGTCGAATGGAAGCTGATCATCTTCCTGCCGAGCGCCGTCAGCTCGTCGGATGCCCGCATCACGGTATCATTCGTAATCCCCATAAGCGTTGTCGCGATATATTTTTCCCCATGTGTATCGATCCGTTTTCCCCCATATGTCACCATGCCAATCAGGGCGCTGACTGTATTTCCCAACACCGCCTCATTAACAGGGTTCATACCGGCAAAATCAACGATCGACGGAACCACCATGATATCTTTGTCGCCCACAACCGTGTCAAAATACCGGTATCCGCTGGCGATCGTGGAACAGATAATCTTCGGAAATCCGATCGGAAGCAGGCGCAGCGCCGCAGAACACATGACCGTATTCTGCAGTCCGCCCATTCCCATCACGCCGTCAATCTTTTTCTCCCCGACGAGTTTTAACAGCATCTTGGAAATACTCTCCGTCATCGCTGCGATCGCACCGCTCTTGTCCATCGCGTGCACCTGCTCCCAGGTATAACCACCCATTGCCAGAATCTCCTCCCGGCTGACATCTGCGCGCATCGGAATATGCGGTCCCGTGCTGACATCGAGTATCAGCGGACTGTTTCCGCTCATTTTTATTTTTTTCTGTACAAACTGTACTTCATGATATTTCGTGTCACAGCTTGCAATTACCCCAACCACTGCCATTTTCTCGAAGTCTCACGAACTTCTTCTTTCACCTGCCTTTCGTCTTAAAGACCAAGGATCGGTGTTTTCGAAACCCGATCTAACATCTCGCGGTCATGACAGGTCAGAATCTTATCCAGACTCTCTGCCCGGGCTTTGATAAGTTCGATGCTCTTCCAGGCGGAGACAATATCTGAAAACCGGTTCGGAGGCGTAATATCATAATGAATCTCTTCAATCGGTTTCGTATTATCCATAATGAAAATTGCATCACCGCAGCAAATATATCTGCCCGCTGCCGTGTCGATCTCAACCGACTGATGCCCGATGGAATGTCCCGGCGTCTCAAATACGCGCACGCCCGGCATGATCTCTGCCTCGCCTTCTAGCAGTTCCATCTTGATTCCCTCAAATGGGCGGGTAATGCCAAGCTGCGGCGCCTCGTATGATTTGTAATAGAGCGGGATTGGATCCATCGCAAATTCGTATTCCTTCTTGTTTACATAAAATTTCGCATTCGTGAATTTATCCATATAGAAGCAATGATCCCAGTGCAGATGGGTAAACACTACAATATCAATATCCTCCGGTTTATATCCGATCTTTGCAAGCTGATCCGCGATCGCCATGCCCTCCGGCTGATATGATCCATGATGGTGGTATTTATCGGCGCGCTCTGTGTATGCCATGCCCGTATCCACAAGCAGCAGTTTGTCTCCGCCCTCTACCAGATACGTAAAAACTGGGTATTCTTCCTCCCGATCGGAAGCATCGGGATAATATGCCACCGTAGAATGGTGGTAAAGATACTGTTTCGGAATCATCGTCACGAAACCAGTGTTGATTGGTCTGATTGTTAAGTTACTCATATCGGTACCTCCTGTCGCTCGTCTGGCTATCTCAAACATGAGATAAATGCCAAATTTGTTTCTTAAAATGGAGCATCCAATATTGTATCCAGTGTCCAATAGTATTATAATAAAAAGAAGCATAGCTGTCAAGAAAAGTTTCAATTTCCATCTGAAAGTAACAATGAATCGGATCCAAAACACCAAAAAGGAGGAACCTCATATGAAAATTACGGTTGCAATCGATTCCCTGAAAGGAAGTCTGGCCTCGATGGAAGCCGGAAACGCCGCCAAAGGCGGCATTCTCCGCGTCTATCCCGAGGCAGAAGTCTTCGTGCGCCCTCTGGCAGATGGCGGCGAGGGAACCGTGGATGCCCTGACGGAAGGACTGGGCGGCAGGATCCGCACCATCTCCGTCTCCGATCCGCTCGGACGCCCCCTTCAAGCCGACTACGGGATTCTCACCTCACCGGGACAGGGCGAACCGCTTGCGGTGATCGAGATGGCTGCTGCCTCCGGACTTCCGCTCCTGGCTGCTGCGGAACGCAATCCACTCCGCACTACCACCTACGGTGTCGGAGAACTGATCCTTGACGCCATCCGCCAAGGCTGCCGGCGTTTCCTGATCGGCATCGGCGGCAGCGCCACCAACGATGGCGGACTCGGCATGCTCTCCGCGCTGGGATATCAATTTCTCAAAGAAGACGGAACGCCCGTCTCCCCGGGTGCCGCCGGACTGTCAGAGCTTTCTTCCATCCGTACCGGCTCCGTTCTTCCCGAACTGTCCGCGTGCAGCTTCCGGATCGCCTGCGATGTCACCAATCCGCTCTGCGGTCCAAATGGCTGCAGTGCCGTCTATGGTCCGCAAAAGGGCGCTTCCAGGGAAAATATCGTAAATATGGATCGCTGGATGCAGGCATACGCCGTCCTTACTGCCCGGCAATTTCCACACGCCGATCCAACGGTTCCCGGCACGGGTGCCGCCGGAGGTCTCGGATTTGCCTTTTTAAGCTATATGAACGCTGTCCTGGAACCGGGCGCCTCGATCGTGCTGGAAGAAACTTCTCTGGAATCGTTCATCCAGGACAGCGATATCGTCATCACCGGTGAGGGTCGTCTCGACGGACAGACTGCTATGGGAAAAGCCCCCATCGCCGTCGCCAGACTGGCTAAAAAATACGGCAAGCCCGTCTTCGCCTTCTCCGGCTGCGTCACCCCAGATGCCATCCAGTGTAACGATGCCGGAATCGACGCCTTTTTCCCAATTCTCCGCTCCATCTGCTCGCTGGAAGAAGCAATGGAACCGGCATCCGCCCGGAAGAATCTGAGCGATACGGTGGAACAGGTGATGCGGGTGGTTCGGCGGTTTTCGTAAAAATTAGGAACAAAGAATGTGCTGATATAAGAAAATCGGAGAGGAACTTTGATCATTCATTCTCTCCGATTTTTTTCAACTTACCTTGTATATTAGCTATTATACATTCACTCTTTCGAAATCATTGCCATAAATTTTCGAATATGCATCCTTCTAATTTTTATTTAGAGAGCGCCTTCTCCGCCGCATCCAGCCCCTCATATCCATATGCCTTCACTTCCGCCTCCATCGTCAGAAGTGCCAGACTCTTTCCTTCCTTTTTCAGTTCATTGATAAACTGCCAGTACGTATGCAGAGTGCTGTCCGAGTAAGTCCGCAGTTCTCCAAGCAGGTACGTCTGGAAGGAAGTATCATACGGCGTATCTTCAGAACTGTAGAGAAGCCGGTTTCCAGACGCCAGCACCGGATATTTCGCCTGGTACTCTTCCATCCAAGCAAGCTGCTGTTTCACGATCGCATCACTCCACTGTTCGCCCGCCAGCGTCGGATCAATCAGAAAATGATGCAGTTTCTTAAACTGCTCCGGTGCGGTGCTCGCCATCATCCACGCATATTTCTCCATTACCAGATTGCGCCCCTGCTCATGGGCGCGGTTCATATCCGCCAGCACGCAGTCGATGAGTTCCTCTGTCCACGGTGCAAAATGGCTTCGTCGCATGATAAAAAATGTCTCCGGATCGTCCTGACAAGAAGCACGTCCGCCCTCGTTATTAACTTTCTGAAAATCTTCCCACTCCATCTGAATCAGTTTCTCTATTTTCTCCTGTTTCGTCATACGCTGTCCTCCCTTTCGCTTGCCAGATCCCTTCCAAATCAATTTCCTGCATCTTTTCTTTCATTTACAGTCCATGCGCGTTCCCATTTTGATGTGTCTATCCGCGGCTTATCCTTCCATCACATGACATTTTTTCAGCTCCGGATCCTGAATCCGTTTCATGATCTCCCACGTGTGCGCTTCCAGAAATGCATTCCGGCTGTCAGTCAGTCCCTGTTTTCGCAGTTCCCCAACTACCGCCTGACAGATTTTCTCAATCCGACCCACACGCGGATCCAACTGGTTTACATAAGGATTCCATCCCGGGGGAAACGGCGGCTTCCACATCTCGCTCGTATCTCCCATCACCGAAAGCTCCCGGATTTTTTCCGCCACCTCCGGCAATATCTGAAATTTTTCCATTCCCCGGAACATCCACTTATAGTAAGGCATATACGTCCGGTTTAGTAAATAGACCATCGAAATCGCCTGCCGCACAAATTCATCGAGCGCCAGCATCGCCGCAACCGTATCCCCCCGCCGCATACAGCGGCCATAATTATACTGTCCCGACTGCGCCATTTTCGCTGCCCGCGCCGCGATCTTCTTGATCCGGACATCCTCTGGATAATACTTCCGAAGCTCCTCGCGGACCGCGGAAAATTCTCCCAGTCCGTCCTCAAAAACTGCCCCGCCTGTAACTGCCGCCAGCTTATCCTCCGGCAGATGCAGCCAGCGCATCCAGCTCCTTGGCGGCTGTTCCATCCCGATAAAACGGCTGTAAAATGCCCCTATCTCAAACACACCGACACGTCCGCCGCCCCGCGCACTTGTAAGCCGTGCCGGAATGCCCGCAAACTCCCCCGGCAAACGGTCGTAAGCATCCTGAAGCGCCTTCCCGTACTGGTTATAATCTTCCGCCGAAAGCCAGAGGTCAAAACCTGCCCCGAAATCGTGATCCTGCGATATCGCATCGTCAAATCCCAGGCATTCCGAACCTTCGCCCACCAGCCCCGCCGCCAGCCGCGGCAGAAGCTCTGGAAATTCCCGCTCCAGCATCGGACGCCCAACTTCTTCATAATATCGTTTTGCCAGTTCCAGTCCCTGCATCTGATCCCCCTACCTGATTTTATGGTTTTTTCTATTTCTACGTTTTCTCTATTTTCAGTATCTTTTTTTCATGCGCGTTTCTTGCACGCTTTTTATCAAATCTTCCATCTGAAAACTTTTCAAAAAACGCTTTTTTCTTGTCCTGTCTCAGAATTTCGCATCCTTGAACTGACAGCTCGCACAGTGGCTCGGGTTTCCGCCCTTGTCTTCCTTCTTGTCTGCAGCTCCGGTAATGCCTTTTTCTTCCTTTTCTTTTTTGAGCATCTCCAGATTCTGGCGGATCACCGCGCACGCATCGCTCTCGCCAAACCGGGACTGCGTTACCATCAGTGCTTTTTCCAGCAGCCCGATCGCCTGATCATAATTGCCGCGCCGCCATGCCAGCTCCCCGGCTGCTGCCAGCGCCGAACCAAAGTGTCCCGACTGCACGCCCTCCGGGGACGCATAAAAGGTCAGGCTTTCCTTTAACTCCTCGTCTGCCTCATCCAGCCGTTCCAGCGCCATCAAGGATAGCGCCCGGTTGACATGGGTCGTTGCCACCTCCGCCTTGCTGTTCTCCATCTTTTTAATCAGTTCCAGCGCCTTATCCAGCGATTCCAGCGCCTTTTCATGTTCCTCCTGTTCCTGATAAATCTGGCTGATATTATTGTAGAGACTTGCCATCTCATAGCCATCCGTTTTTCCAAGATTCTTAAAAATCGCTTCCGCCTCCCGGTACTGGGAAAGCGCTTTCTCCACATCTCCTGCCATCCGGCGCGCGGTTGCCGCATTTAAAAGTGTCGTTCCATGGTGGATCGAACCATCCAGTCCCATCCCCGCAATCAGGGACAGCGCCATATCCGCCATATCGACTGCCTGTGCAACCCGTCCGGTATTCCGGTAGAGTCCTTCCATCTCATTACACATCATCAGGCAGAGGCTTTTGTTCCCTGAATCCAGCCCTTCCTTCATCCAGCCCATCATTTTCTCTTCCGCTTCGTCCAGTTTTCCCTGTGCATAAAGGTGATCCAGTTCCTGAAACATCTGCTGTGTATCCATTTTTATCCCTCTTTCTTTCCCTTCTTTATTCTTGTTTCTGTTATTTTTTTCATTAATGTGCCTTGGCACCTTTGACACAAAAAGAGATACCGCAAAACCTTTTTCCCATCCCTCTGCTCCCCATCTTCTTATTTCTGACAGGTCAGTGCACGGATTCTGTGGTTTTGCGGTATCCACTATCTGTTCTCAAACCCTCTAAATCTATCTCTTTATCAACAATGATTTCTCTGCTGCCATGCAGCACCCGCATTCGGATCGCATTTCATCTCAACGATTCAGCTTTTACAAATCCTGTATTCATCAAACGAAGCAGCTTCCGATCGCTGCATCACCCCATCGGCGAATATCCAAACGTATTTACCAGCGCATCAATCTTCTTTCCTGCCTTGCAGAGCGGGCAGTCACGGTAATCTGAATACGTATAATCCGGTAAATCCTTCTTGCCAAAGACTGACTTGATCGGCACACCATCCAGCGAATCCATCGCACTGAAAATCGCCGATGCGCCCTGTAAGATACCACCGTAATACTGAATGCTCTCAACTGCCTTATTTAAGGTGCGTCCCGTCGTCACGGATGCCATCAGGATCATCACGTGTTTATCGCGGATCATCGGAATCAGGTTGTCACGGAAAATGATCTGGCTGTTGTTGTTGAACTCCGGGCTGATTACATAGATAGATTTGTGCGCGTTCGTCGAGAGAAAACCGCCCTTTGCCAGCTCCTCCGCCAGAAAAGCACCGATAACTTCCGTGCCCTCCATGCAGACAATCGTGTCGATCACGGTGTCATACAGATACATGCCAACCAGCGCCTGTGCAACTTCCTCCGCCTCTTTCGTTCTCGCTTTCAGGGTCGTCACATCAATGTAATAATTGATATGTGCATGGTTTGTTGCGAAATGTCCTGGACGAATCTTTAACGGTACTGTCGCTCCAGTTGTGTAGATCTTTGTATAACTTTTCTCCATAAAAACGCCCCCTTCTCCATCTAAATAGGTGTTCATAAATGTTTGAAACTGCTTCTAAAAGTTCCATGTTCACAGTCACTTCCATCCATGGATTGATACCCTTATTATACTAGAAAATGTGGCGTTTAACAAGATAAAATCTGTCATCATATGTATATTTTTTTATTTTTCTGTCTTTTCTCCAGGCATTTTTTACTCACAAACAGAACACACACCCGATACTAAGACTGTGAACTACTCGGTAACTAAGTTACCAGAGCATCTGAAATCTGGCGGGATACCGCCTTTTTTCAGGGTGCGTCCATGACACCACTACTGCTTACCTTTCGGCTATACAGCTACTTTTATTATTTCTGGATTCTTTAGTCCGGTTACGGACAGTTCTTTCTGTTTTCCGGATACGGAAAGATGTTTACGCAGGATATTAAATGCTCCTACTGCATCCGCATTATATCTTACTCCATCCGTTATATACATGCCACGCTCTTTTCTGTTTGATGCTTCTGCATATCTTTTTGATAGTTCTGGTGAAAACGGGCTGCACTGGCTGGTATAGCTTTCTTCCTGTTTTGTCAGTGATATTCCATACAGTTTTAGTTTATATTCCAACATGATATAAAGTTTATTATACGGCAGTCCGTGAAACTTCTGGTTTGTCTTGTGCCCTATATCTTTTCCTTTACGGATATTTCGGATATCTCCTATGATTACACAGCTTATCCTTTCTTTTTTACAGTATTCTGCAAGCCATCTGGTCACCTTATGAAGGTAATCCTTTACTGCGTTCTGTTTTTTCCGATAAATCCTTTTGATGTGTTTCGATGATCGGGGATATTTTATGCCGTTTTCCACCTGCTGTGCATACCATATTGATTGAACCCTGCTGATTTCTTTGTGAAAGTATCTTTCCAGCGAAAGATATTTTCTTCCTAGAATAAAACTCCTTCCATTTCCGGAATCATAACAGGTCATCAGATTATGAATTCCAAGATCAATTGATAAATAATGACCATTCAGGGAAAGCGGTTCTGGCTCTTTGATCTCATAAATAACGATAAGGTCACATTTTCCATCTTCCGGTGGATAGATCCGCAGCTGTTTTATGTGATCCATGTTCCTGAAAATCTTATTTTCAAGATATAGAAATTTTTCATGAATCCCGTAAGTTTCTTCCATATAGCTTTTCAGATCCTTTGACAGAGACAGCCGTAATTGGTCGGAACCTTTCTCGTGCCGAATTCCCATCTGCATGTAAGTGATCGGTATATTGTCCTGTTTAAATCGCGGAGG
>NZ_QUEG01000016.1:30545-34302 GCF_003477925.1 Clostridium sp. AF32-7AC | reverse complement strand
TAATTCACTTGCTGACTTTGGTAACTACTATAAATCAATTATTGAACAGAATTAAGGACGTTAGTATTTGAAAAGATCGAACAATTCCAGTTTGTATAACAGGAATTTATCAGAAAATGAGGAATAGTTGAAATGGAGGCGCTATAATAACATGAAGATTGAAGGGAACCAGAAAGAACTGGATGCAATGGTAGAATTTCATAAGGGAAACCGTGTCGAGGGACTGAGACTGCAAGAAGAATTTGCAGCGGAATTTCGTAAGGAGTATAAAGACAAAGATCACTGTCCTTGCCTGAAAGCCTGTCGTTATCACGGAAACTGTAAGGAATGTGTAGCAATCCACAGAGCGCATCAGGAACATGTTCCTAATTGTATGCGACCATTGATTAATAAAAAATTGAAATTGATGTCAGAATTAACAGAGCATACCTTGGCAAATGAAATAGAAGCTCCACATGAGATTTTAAGAAAATAGGCAAGTCAAATTCCCGTTTATTGGGAAGTCGCAGAGAACGAAAAATCGGAAGTTTACAGCGAGGTGAAAGAGGTTGAATTATGTAGAATATGGAAAAGAAAACAAATATGATGATAATATATTTTTTCAAAAATACAGTCAAATGAGTCGCTCACAGCAGGGACTAGCCGGTGCAGGAGAATGGGAAACATTGAGAAAGCTGCTGCCGGATTTTAAAGATAAGCGTGTGCTTGATTTAGGATGCGGCTATGGATGGCACTGTATTTATGCGATGGAACACGGAGCGTCTTCTGTTGTGGGTGTTGATATTTCTCATAAAATGCTCGAGGTAGCCAAAGAAAAAACACATTTTCCACAGGTTGAATATAAATGCTGTGCTATAGAAGATGTGGAATTCCCAGAGGAGAGTTTTGATGTAATATTAAGTTCACTTGCGTTTCACTATGTAGCAGATTATGAGATTTTAGTAAAAAAGATATATAGAATACTGAAGTCTGGTGGTAAGCTAGTTTTTACGGTTGAACATCCTGTTTTTACTGCCTATGGAACACAAGACTGGCATTATAACGAAAAAGGAGAAATACTGCATTTTCCGGTGGATAATTATTATTATGAGGGCAAACGGACAGCTGTCTTTTTGGGAGAAAAGGTTACAAAATATCATAGAACACTGACCACATATCTAAATACACTGCTTTCAAATGGTTTTATAATAAATCATATTGTGGAGCCGCAGCCGCCGGAATACATGATGGATATTCCGGGGATGCAGGATGAAATGCGCCGTCCCATGATGCTGATTGTATCGGCGAACAAAAAAGTGGATAGATAGAACTAAAACACTTATAAGGTATAAATGGAGGTAATTTATGTTTAAAGAAAAAATTATTATAGAGATGAAAGAAGTATTCAAAGAAATTCCTTTTGGCATAGAGCATACTCTCAAAGTTTTGAAAAATGCAGAAGATATAATGAAAGGAGAAAATATCGGAGAGGAAGAAAAAGAATTCATCAGTATTATTGCTATACTACATGATATTGGTGCGGTTGAAGCACAAAAAAAATACGGTTCTATTGATGGTGTCTATCAAGAAAAGGAAGGACCAGAAGTAGCGAAAGAAATATTAAAAAAGGTAGGCTATAACAAAAATATTGATAGAATATGCTTTATAATAGGCAACCATCATACTCCATCTAAAATTGATGGACTTGATTTTCAAATACAATGGGAAGCTGATTTGCTTGAAAATTTAACGGTTATGGATAAAGAAAAAGAACAGGAAAAGATAAAAAAGTGTATAGATGAAAACTTTAAAACAAACACAGGAAAAAGGATAGCTTATAATCGCTTTATTTTAGATTAGTAGTAGATTATTACAGTTATGTATTTTATATCGCAAAGAAAAAATAGTAGTTAAGTTTAAGCCTAGGGTTAAATGATGAATATGTTGAGGGCATTTTTGTTTCTGGTGAAATGCAATCGCAGGGTATAGGTAAAATTCTGCTGAATTATGCAAAGGACAAAAGGAGTAAGTTGTACTTGAACGTATACCAAAAGAATGCACGGGCAATATCTTTTTATAAGAGAGAAGGATTTGAGATTCAGCATAGTGGCTTAGATGAGGCTACCGGAGAAAAAGATTATGTAATGACATGGCAACACAAATAGAAATTCCAGTTTACCTCTATTCAAACATACAAGCTCTTGACAATAAAGCTCCTATATAGTATGATTTTATAAACTACTATATAGGAGCTTTTGCATGAAAACAAATGGCGGATTTCTTGTCACCAAAATAAAACAGCTTGGTGACCGGATTTTTGAGAAGATTCTCAGCGAAAAAAATATCGATGCGTTTAATGGAGCCCAGGGACGTATTCTTTATGTGCTGTGGCAGGAGGATGGTATCTCAATCAGGTCACTCTCGATTAAATGCGGATTAGCGATAACATCTCTTACTACGATGCTGGAAAGAATGGAAAATCAAGGGCTGATAAGCCGTGTTCAGTCTGAAACGGACAAAAGGAAAACACTCCTGTTTCTGACTGAGAAAGCACATGCCTTAAAGGGCGAGTACGATTCTGTATCTGATGAGATGGGCAGTATTTACTACAAAGGTTTTTCAGAGGAAGAAATTACCCGGTTTGAGGAATGCCTCGACCGCATCAGAAAGAATCTTGAGGAGTGGCAGAAGTCATGAGTATTTGTATCAAAGATCAGATTCAGAACATGAATATCGTCATCGGCTGCACAGTGGGGTGTACATATTGCTATGCCCGCAACAACGTGAAACGCTGGCATATGATTGATGACTTCGCTGACCCTGAATTCTTTCCGAGTAAGCTCAAGATGATGGAAAAGAAACGTCCGCAGAACTTTCTTCTTACCGGGATGAGCGATCTCTCCGGATGGAAGCCGGAATGGAGAGACGAGGTATTTGCAAAGATCCGTGAAAATCCACAGCATCAGTTCCTGTTCCTTACCAAGCGACCTGATTTGCTGGATTTTGATACCGATCTGGAAAACGCATGGTTTGGCGTTACGGTGACGAGGAAAGCAGAACTGTGGCGTATCGACGCCCTTCGGAAAAACGTCAGAGCAAAACATTACCATGTTACCTTTGAGCCGTTATTCGACGATCCCGGCACAGTTGACCTTTTCGGAATCAATTGGATCGTTGTCGGCACTATGACCGGGGCTCAGAGCAGGAAGATTCATACGGAGCCGGAATGGGCATGGTCTCTGGCGGACCAGGCACATAAGCTCGGCATTCCGGTGTTTATGAAGGAAGACCTTGTCCCTATCATAGGGAATGAAAATATGATTCAGGAAATGCCGGAAGAATTTAATAAAGTGTTAGAGGTACAGAAATCATGGAAGAAGTAATAAATGGAATCCTCATTCGTGAGGTGGAAACAAAGAACATCATGACTAAGTCTAGTCTGCCGGTAGGCGGTTACTCGGTCAATCCCTATGTGGGCTGTACACATGCCTGCAAGTATTGCTATGCTTCTTTTATGAAGCGCTTTACCGGGCACAAGGAGGAATGGGGCACTTTCCTTGATGTGAAGCATTGGCCGGAAATTAAAAATCCGAAGAAATATGCCGGGCAGCGTGTGGTCATCGGTTCTGTGACGGATGGCTACAATCCACAGGAGGAGCAATTCGGGAATACCAGAAAACTTCTGGAGCAGTTAATCGGCAGTGACGCAGATATTCTGATCTGCACAAAGTCGGATCTTGTGGTACGGGATATTGATCTGCTGAAGAAGCTTGGACGT
>NZ_QUEG01000016.1:0-30535 GCF_003477925.1 Clostridium sp. AF32-7AC | reverse complement strand
CGAAGAAATATGCCGGGCAGCGTGTGGTCATCGGTTCTGTGACGGATGGCTACAATCCACAGGAGGAGCAATTCGGGAATACCAGAAAACTTCTGGAGCAGTTAATCGGCAGTGACGCAGATATTCTGATCTGCACAAAGTCGGATCTTGTGGTACGGGATATTGATCTGCTGAAGAAGCTTGGACGTGTAACCGTTTCATGGTCGATCAACACACTAGATGAAAATTTCAAGAACGATATGGACTCTGCTTCGAGCATTGAGCGCCGTATCTCTGCTATGAAGCAGGTATATGAAGCCGGTATCCGTACAGTCTGTTTCGTATCCCCGGTATTCCCCGGTATCACGGATTTTGAAGCAATCTTTGAGCGGGTAAAGGATCAGTGCGATCTGTTCTGGCTCGAAAATCTCAATCTTCGAGGCGGTTTCAAAAAGACAATTATGGATTATATCGCCGGAAAATATCCTGATCTTGTACCACTTTACGACGAGATCTATAACAAGCATAACCGCAGCTACTTTGAAGCACTTGAAGTAAAAGCTGAGAAAATGGCTAAGAAGTATGATTGTGCCTTTGTGGATAATGAAATGCCTTATGGAAGAGTCCCGCAGGGACATCCGGTGATCGTAGATTATTTCTATCATGAGGAAATCCGAGGGACAGAAAATACAGGAAAAAGAAATCGTTAAGCAGAAATTTGAAAAGGAGTGCTTACAGAGTGAAAGCGATTAGATTAAATATTTTCACAGATTGAGAACTTCCAGCTTGGTTATAAGATCGGATTTATCAATGATGCTGAGATATGGTTACTCATGTTAAAAAAACGCAATACCTCTGTTCATATATATAATGAGGATGAAATAGACGAGTTGATTCTGCTGATACGCGATAGCTTTATTCTGGCTTTTACGGTTCTTAAAGATACACTTGTGAAGAAGCTGGAGGAAGCAGAAAGCGATTGGATGTAAAAAAACAGTCGATAACCCTGGGAGGAGTCCACGGTGAAGGATAAAACAGTATATACATGTACATATAAATCAAAGTTAGGCGATATTCTGCTGGCGGCAGACGCGATCGGACTCACGGGTCTGTGGTTTGAGGGGCAGAAGTATTTTGCAAATACACTTCCAGACGGAGCTATTTCACAGGAATCCCTGATTTTAACCGAGGCAAAGAGATGGCTGGATATTTATTTTTCTGGCAAAGAACCGGACTTTATTCCGCCGCTGCATCCGACTGGCTCCGCATTTCGACAGGCGGTGTGGCAGATTTTATTGCAAATTCCGTATGGACAGACGACTACCTATGGGGAGATTGCAAAAAAGCTGGCGAAGATGCAGAATGCGTCCCATATGTCCGCGCAGGCGGTAGGCGGTGCAGTGGGGCATAACGAGATTTCCATTATCATCCCATGCCACCGTGTGGTGGGAACGAGTGGAAGCCTGATTGGGTATGCGGGCGGAATTGAGAAGAAGGTGGCGCTGCTTATGCTGGAACATACCGATATGAGTCGTTTCTTTGTGCCGAAGAAAGGAACGGCGCTTTAGTTATTAAGTGGAAAAATTGGAATTTTTAAAGCTGTTGCCATTTTATAAGTTGGCAGCAGCTTTTTGCCTATATATTCTTATTGACTTGTTGATATGGAAACAAGTGAGCGGTATAATACATTTGTTTCCAGAGAAACAAGAAAGGAGAATAAAATGAATTCAGAATTATTAGGTTTGTTTGCAAAGTACATGGAAAAGCAGGAAGTCCTATCGAAACTGACGGAATCAGAAGAGCTTCATGGCTATAATTATTCAGAAATACATACGATTGCTGCAATAGGAGATATGGAGTTTCCAAATGTCACAGGAATTTCACAGGCTATGCATATGACCAGAGGAGCAATCAGCAAGATCACAAGAAGACTTATGCAGAATGGAATGATTGAGTCTTATATGGCAGAAGGAAATAATCAGAAGATTTTCTTTAAACTGACTGATAAAGGACAGCAGCTATACGAAGAACATGAGAAAAGGCATAATCTGTGGCTGGAACGTGATAACGCATTTTTACAAAAGTACAGCAAAAAAGAACTGGATGAAATACAGCAGTTTATGATGGATTTTAATAATTATCTGGAAGATAAAATAGCAGAAATAGGAGGACATAACGAATGTTAATTGATATTACTTTAAAAATCACACCCAAAATGGTAACGGATGCACAGGGAAATGAAAAGAAAGCACTGGTAGGTCATCTTGGAACACATTTTGATGTTATGAACAAAGAGTTCCCTTTAGAATATACAAAGAGAAGGGCGATAGTCTTTGATGTTTCTGATGTTGGTGACAGGGATATAGATATTGATGATATCGATATTAGTAAAGTAGAACAGAATATGTTCGTGGCATTTTATACCGGATTTATTGAAAAAGAAGGCTATGGTGGAAAAGAATATTTTACAGGGCATCCACAGCTTTCAGACAAATTGATAGATGCTCTGCTTGACAAAGGAGTATCTATCATTGGAGTAGATTGTGCAGGTGTACGACGTGGAAAAGAACATACACCAAAGGATCAGTATTGTGCGGATCAAGGCGTTTTTATCATTGAAAACCTGTGTAATCTGCAAAAAGTTATTGAATCAGGAGGGACTTGCCTTATCAATACCTATCCTATGAACTATGCTGACATGACCGGATTGCCTTGTAGGGTTGTTGCAGAGGTTTAGACAACTTCCGGTTTGATGAAATATAGAAATTATTGGAGAGGAAAAAATATGGTTGGAAGAATTTATCACGTAGGATTAACCGTTTCTGATATAGATCGCTCCATTGCTTTCTACAGAGACATTCTTGGGCTTGAATTTCAGGGCGAAATCTTTATGGAGGGCGAAGAGACAGATAAAATGTTTCGCAAGGAAAATTGTAAAGCAAGGGTTGCATATTTGAATGGTTCGAAGGCTCTTGAAGCACCACCGATTGAATTGATTCAGTTTGTAGACAGCAAAATCCATAAGGAACAATCAGACTTGTTTACGACATCTATCTCAGAAGTATGCTTTTACACGGATGACATTGATTCTGTCTACAAAACCCTTATTGAAAATCATGTGGAGTGCTTGTCTGAACCGCAGTATTTCGATTTCAGGGCAGATGGGTTTGGGGAAAGCAGAGCGTTTTATTTCAGAGACCCGGATGGAATCATTCTTGAGATGATGCAACCTTTGTAAAATAATAAACAACTTCCAGTTTATATAACAGAAAAATCAGACGGACCTTGTACTTTTGGGTAATATTAAATATAATCCCGTCTTTGACAGTGATATTTGGAAAAACACCGCAGGAAGGCTTATTCTATATAGCTTTTCCGGCGGTGTTTTTTCGTTTTACAATATAGTCTTTTTTTATGAGAATCAGAACTGTGTCATACGGAATTTTCAGTTCAGAAAATGCCTACCTGTGAACAGTTACGTCATCTCTGCATATCAAGAATGAAGAATATATAAAGATTGACAATTTCAAAATCCTGTCGTATACTTCTTTCAGTCCCAAATGGGATTGAATGAGGAAGGTTATGGAATATAAAATACAAAAACTTTACGATCAGGTCAACCAGGCGATCATCCGCTGCCGTGGTGTATACTCGATGTGGGCAAAGAATAACAATGTGAGCTATAACCGTATGCTGGTGCTTTACACCATCCGCGAATTCGGATTCTGTACGCAAAAGCAGATCTGTGATTCGTATCTGCTTCCGCGGCAGACGGTGAACCATGTGATTTCAGAGATGAAAAAAGACGGGATTCTTGTAACGGATCCGGAAAAGAGCACCGGGAAGGAAAAGGCGCTTGTTTTGACGCCGGAGGGCGAACGGTATTCGGAAAAATTATTATATTCGTTAAGCCGGATGGAAGAGCGGGCGGCGAAACGTCTGGGAGAGGACAAGATCCGCAGAATGACGGAACTGTTTATGGAGTATGACCAGATTCTGGAAGAGGCACTGGAGGAGACGGACGATGAAGAGTAAGGCGGGAACGGATACAGAATTTTTCCGGACGGAGAAAATTCCGAAGATATTGCTGCAAATCGCACCTCCGGTTATGCTGGCGCAGCTGATTCAGGCGATGTATAACATTGTGGACAGTTTTTTTGTGGGAAAATATTCCGAATCGGCGCTGACGGCGCTTTCGGTCATTTATCCGTTGCAGCTCATCATCATTGCGCTGGCGGTGGGAACCGGCGTGGGCGTGAATACCTACATGGCGCGCCTGTATGCACAGAAAATGCCGGGACAGGCGGAAGAAACAGCGGGAACAGGCACGCTTCTGGCGCTTGGAACCTGGTTTATATTTGCCATTTTCTCGATCTTCTGTATGCGTCCGTATGTCCTGACAAGTGCGAATACCCCGGAAGCGATCGAGAGTGCTGTTATCTACGGACAGATCGTCTGTATCGGCAGCATCGGGGCATTTCTGGAAGGAAACTGGACGAAGGTCCATCAGTCGCGGGGCAATATGCACCGTCCGATGGTCGCCCAGACCGTGGGGGCGCTGACGAATATCGTGCTTGACCCGATCCTGATTTTCGGACTCGGTCCGGTGCCGGAGCTGGGAGTCGCGGGTGCTGCCTATGCGACTGTCTGCGGACAGGTGGCGGCTGCGGTCATCACATCGTTTGGCGGGGTTGGCAGATTGCCAGAGCGCACAAAAATGCCGCTCTATATCAAGCAGATCTACTGGTTTGGCTACGCGTCGATTATTATGCAGGCATTATTTACAGTTTATATCGTGATCTTAAATGCGATCCTTGCCGGATTTTCAGATTCGGCAGTGACGGTGCTGGGGCTTTATTATAAAATGCAGACGTTTTTCTTTATCCCGCTGATGGGCTTGCAGACGTGTATCGTTCCGGTGCTCAGCTTTAACTATGCAACCAAGAGCTATGCGAGATGCCGGGAAATTATGCGGGACAGCTATGGATTTTCCTGTGTGTTTATGCTGGTCGGTGTGATCTGCTTCGTTTTCTTTCCGGTGCAGCTGCTCCAGGTTTTTTCAAAGAGCAGTGAGGTCATCGCGATCGGAAAAAATGCATTCCCTATCATCGGGGCAAGTTTTATTCCGGCGGTATTTTCACTGATGACCCCGGTCTTCTTCCAGGCGATCGGAAATGGAAAGATCAGCCTCTTTTTGTCCGTGATGCGCCAGATCTGCTGCCTGATTCCGATTTTCTGGCTGCTGTCGCTGATTGACCTGCGCTTTACCTGGTTTGCATTTCCGATCTCGGAAGTGCTGGTCGGTGTCACGGGAATCGTGCTTTATTACAAGGAAATCAAAAGAGACTTTGATAAAGGAGCAGCATGAGAAAGCACGTAAAAACATAGAAAATAGTTTCGTAGAAAATTTTTAAACGCTTTTAATGAATTGAAAAGGAACCGCCTGGGTCAGTCTATCAGCTGGCATCAGGACGGTTCCTTTTTTGAAAGGAGAATGAATGTGACATAAAAAATTGAATGTATGCATTTCGTGTACGTATGAGGCATAATGCCTGTCAGACGAAATGGGTATTTCACCCTTATGCTACAAATGCGTACATCATCACATAATGGCACAGGCTTCCGCCCATGACAAACAGATGGAAAATCTCATGAGAACCGAAATTTTTATGCGTTGCATTGAAAATCGGCAGTTTTAATGCGTAGATAATGCCTCCAGCCGTATAGATGAGTCCGCCGGTCAGCAGCCAGAGAAATGCGCTTTTCGGAAGTGCCAGTACGATCTGACGGAACGCCAGCACGCAGATCCAGCCCATCGCAATGTAAACTAGCGAGGAGAACCACTTCGGGCAGTTGATCCAGAGCGCGTTGACGAGAATCCCGGCAATCGCGATACCCCAGACGAGCGCCAGAAGCCGGTAACCGGCGTTATTTCCAAGGACGATCAGGCAAACCGGTGTGTAAGTTCCGGCAATCAGGATGAAAATCATCATGTGGTCGATCTTACGCAGGATTTTATTAACGTGCTCGGAAATATTAAAGGTGTGGTAGGTCGTGCTGGCGGCATAGAGCAGAATCATGCTGACGATAAACACAGCCAACGCCGCAAGATGGCGCGAATCTGCTTCTCCGGCCGCTTTGTGAAGCAGAGGAACTGCCGCGATCACCGCGCCGATCATCGCGATAAAATGCGTCAGCGCGCTTCCGGGATCCTTTACGTGGAATTTATGATGCTTTGTTTCAGCGAGTTTTGTTGTGTCAGATGTATGTGTTTGATTGGAAATCATAGGATAACCTCCTTTGCTGTAATATTGAGAGAGTAATGTAACGGTTCAGTAGGTCTGCACGTGTACTGCGCGTGACTGTGAAGGTACTGAACAGTTACAGAGTAATTATAAATGCAGTATGTAGTATTTAAAACTACATAGAACGTTTTTATATACTATACATCTTTTTCGAAAAATATGCAAGAGGGGAATGGGATATGTTATAATATGAGAAATTAACGAAGCGTTTTTAACAAGTGGAAGATAAAATGGATCATGGATGATTTGAGAAGTTAAAATGCTCGGGAATCCATGGATGAAGTAGAGAGGAAATCGGTTATGTTAGATATATTATACGAAGATAAAGATATTTTAGTTGTGGTCAAACCAGCTGGAGTTGAGTCGCAGACATCGAGACGCCTGGAGCCGGATATGGTCAGCGAGATAAAAAATTATCTCCACCGGAAGGTGCAGGAGACGAAAAAGTTATCCACAGGATTATCCCCAAAAGCGTCCACAGCCCCGGTGGATCCGTATGTTGGAGTTATCCACCGACTGGACAAGCCGGTGCGCGGTGTGATGGTATATGCCAAGAACCTGAAAGCGGCAGCGCACTTAAGCCGTCAGGTACAGGAGGGAAAACTGGAGAAAATCTATCAGGCGCTCGTATGTGGAAAACCTGTGGATAATGTGGGTAAGTACGTGGATTATCTGTTGAAAGACGGGAAAACGAATACCAGCCGGATTGTGGATAAGTCGGTCGCCGGTGCGAAACGGGCAGAGCTGGAATATCAGATATTAGAAAAAAAAGAACAGGAAGACGGCACCGTGCGTTCACTGGTGGAAATTCATCTTCACACAGGACGCCACCATCAGATACGCGTACAGTTTGCCGCGCATGGGACACCGCTCATGGGAGATACCAAGTATGGCGCACCAGCGGCTGCTTCCGTGGGACGTGCCCGCCGGGAACCGCTGGCGCTGTGCGCGGTCCGTTTATCGTTCCTTCACCCGGTGACGGGAAAAAGAATGGAGTTTTCCACCAAACCGCAATTTGTTCTGTGAGCGAACTTTTCTATAAGTCAAGAAAATAAAAGGTCAAGGGTGAATAGAAGGTAAGACGTGTATATTTTTATCCGACCTGACCATACTAGAGTGTGTACAAAGGAAGTACGAATCATAAATGGGCAAAGTCCATGGGTAAGCCCCGGAGCGACTAAAGAGGGCTTACAAAAGAGACCGCAGGAGCCGGGAGAAGCGGGAGCTGACACCGGTTTCCTGTGGTTTTTCGTTGCCATACATCCGGAAAAAAGGGCGTGTAGGTTTAAGGAAAAGACGTTTGTTTGAATGGATGGCTGTAGAAATCATAGAACTATAACGGTGTATGGCATAAAGAAAAAATCGGGAAGGTGGAGCAGACAGATGGCACTCAGCAGAAAACAGAAAAAAGCATTTCTCACAGCAGTAGTCACGGCGGGCGTGTATTTGAGTTTCCGTTACCTGCTGCCGCTTATATTCCCATTTCTGGCAGCGTATCTGATGGCGCTGCTTCTCCAGCCATCGGCAGCATTTCTCGAAAAACGGCTGCGAATCTCCTTCCGCGGGCGCATGATCGGCGTTCCCATCGGTATGATCGGGGGCGTGGAGCTGATTTTGCTGAGCATTTTTCTGGTCGGTCTGCTGGCAGCAGGGGGACGGCGTTTCACGGAGGAGCTGGAACACTTTTTAGAAGAGCTTCCAGGACGGATGGAGGAATTGTCACTGCTCGGACAGCAATTTGAACAGTCGATCGAGCGAGTCCTTCATCTGCCTGCCGGTAAAATCGGGCAGCTCTTTCGCGGAACAGGCTTGCAGGGCGGTGGACAGGTCAAGGAGATCCTGCTGCCGCAGCTCCTTCAGAAATCAGTTCCTGCTGCGGCGGGGATTGTGCGCGCGGTTATTGTGGTTGTTTTATTTTTCATTGCCTCGATTTTGAGTTTACAGGAGATGGACGAACTGCGCCGGAGGCGGTTTGATTCGATGTTTCACCGCGAATTTTTCCTGCTCGGCAGGCGCCTTGCGGTGACAGGAAGCGCATGGCTGAAAACCCAGTCGGTCATTTTCCTGATGACTTCGGCATTTTCGATGGCGGGGCTTTTGCTGATTGGAAATCCATATTATATTCTGGGTGGAATCGGAATCGGGGTTCTGGATGCCCTGCCGATCTTCGGCGCAGGGACGGCGCTGGTGCCGTGGAGTCTTTTTCTCCTGTTTAAGCGGGAGTGGGGACACGCGCTGATTCTCTTCGGGCTGTATCTGCTCTGTTATTTTTTGCGTGAGTTCACGGAGGCGCACCTGATGGGGAAGAAAATGGGGCTGTCGCCGCTTGAAACGCTGGCGGCGATCTATGTGGGCTTGCAGCTGTTTAGTCTGTTTGGATTTCTGCTGGGTCCGATTGGGCTGTTGATTATTAAGGATTTTGTGGAGGAGTATGGGGAAGCGGACGAAGGAGCGGATGCTCATTAAGTAGGCGCTTTTAGAGGAAAAAAGAGGAAAAAAGTGGAGTATTGGTGGATGGGCGATCTGAAATTGCTTTTGAATGTGGAAATTTAAGGAGATGAAAGGATTTTTTAGAATTGCCGCGAGACAAAAGGATCATATATAATAGATAAGGAATTAAAAACGCATAAAAGTTCTGGAAAACAGCAGAGAAAGAGTTGCTGGAAGATAGCTGGATGTTAAGCTGAAATAAATATGCATATCATTTAATATGGAGGAACAAACGTGAATTTATATACAAAAGAGTCAGGCTCCGGACAGCCGATGGTGCTGCTTCACGGAAATGGAGAGGACAGCTCCTACTTTGTGAACCAGATATCCTTTTTTGAATCAAAATATCTCGTGATTGCGGTGGACACCCGTGGACATGGCAGATCTCCGCGTGGTTGTGGGACATTTACCTTGGAACGGTTTGCTGATGATTTGAAAGGATTTCTTGACCGCCGGGGACTTAGGCGGATCATTTTGCTGGGGTTCAGCGACGGCGGCAATATTGCGCTGATTTTTGCACTGAAATATCCGGGATATGTCGATCGGCTGATTTTAAATGGAGCGAACTTAAACCCGTTTGGCATGAAGCCGTCCGTGCTGGCGGATGTGGCGCGGGAGTATGTGGGAGTTGTGGGGAAGCTCTGGCTGCAGAAAAGCGGCATCGGGCAGATACGGGGAAAAATGCAGATGGCAGCAGGAAAAATGCGGACAGAAAAGCAATTTTCAAAAGAAAACGAAAAACAGAATGGACAGGAAGGACTGAATAAACAACAGAGAAGAAGCTGTCAGAAAGAAAAAATTCCTGAAAATAAGGAAAATGATCGGAAGGCAAATATACACAAAAAAGAGCTTCTATCCTTAATGTTGTATGAACCCTGGATCCGCCCTGAACTTCTCCACCGCCTGAAAATGCCCGTCCTTGTGGTAGCAGGGAGCGACGACATGATCCGCGAATGCCACACGCGCCAAATCGCACGTTCTCTGCCAAACGCAAGGATTCGGCTTTTAGAGGGCACCCATTTTATTGCAGCAGAGAACCCGGACGCATTTAACCAATGTGTTGCATCATTCCTGGAACAGACACAGGGCGGCGAGCTGGCGCAGATGAGCCGAGTCTGGGGCAGCCGGAGAGCCGGAAGGCTGGAGAAGGAGAAGATCCGTCGGGCGGCGGTGCTGGTACCTTTGATTCAGAAAGGCGGGGAGTACCACGTGGTGTTTGAGGTGCGCGCGGGAAGCTTAAAAACTCAGCCGGGCGAAATCTGTTTTCCGGGCGGTGCCGTTGAGCGGGACGAGACACCGAAGCAGGCGGCGATCCGTGAGGCGATGGAAGAACTCTTAATCAGTCGCCGCCAGATTCGCGTTATCGCGCCGTTGGATGTGCTGGAAGCACCCGGAGCGATGGAGATTTCTCCATTTTTAGGTGCGCTGCAGGGCTACCGCTGGTCATATTCCGAGGCGGAGGTCGATCATACCTTTTCTGTCCCGCTCCGCTGGTTCGCGGAACATGAACCGGAGCGATATGAAACAGAACTTGTGACCGTGCCGGAAGAGACATTCCCGTTTGAAGATGTTCCGGGCGGACGCGATTACCGCTGGCGGCGCGGACATTACGATGTCTACTTCTACCGCCGCGAGGAAGGAATCATCTGGGGGATGACGGCGAAGATTCTGCGGTCACTGGCGGAGATGTACCGGGAGGACATTTTATTAAAATAGGATTCGTAAGATAGGGATAAAAACATTATTTTTTGTTCGGACGCAACCGAGTCAGTGACGACCGAGTAAAAAATGCGAGGTATCGTCAAGACTTGTACAAGGGCGAGTTCCAGCCTTGACAAACCCGACCGATTGGCGTAAAATCATAATACTGTCAGGATTTGCGCGGCTGAGTTTGTGGATGCCGTGGAAGAAATCCAGCGTTTGATTTTAGAACATCAAACAATAAGAAACAAAACAGGCGAAGAGAGGAATCAGTAAACTTTGACACACGTCCAGAGAGAAAGCCGTATGGTGAGAGGCTTTTGTGTCCCTGAAAGTTGAACCGGCCCTGGAGCTGTGCATGAAAATGCAACGTATTTCCGGCGTTAACGGAAGTTAAGTGAGCCAGAATCGGAACGAAATTCTGGTTAAGCAGGGTGGTACCGCCGAAGTTAAGCCATTCGGTCCCTTTGATCGCAGCGATCAGCAGGGATCGGAGGGCTTTTTTATTTCTATGAAATACAAAACAACAATAAAATGTTTTTAACAAGGAGAAATGACATGGCAAAGGAAAAGAAGATGGTAGAAGCCATCACATCGATGGATGAAGATTTCGCCCAGTGGTATACGGACATCGTAAAGAAAGCAGAGCTTTCTGATTACTCCAGTGTAAAGGGCTGCATGATTATCAAACCGGCCGGATATGCGATCTGGGAGAATATCCGCAATGAACTGGACAAGCGCTTTAAGGCAACCGGCGTAGAGAACGTATATCTGCCTATGTTTATTCCGGAAAGTCTTCTGGAAAAAGAGAAAGATCACGTAGAAGGTTTCGCACCGGAAGTAGCGTGGGTGACACAGGGCGGTTTAGAGCCGTTACAGGAGAGAATGTGTGTACGTCCGACTTCCGAGACTCTGTTCTGCGATTTTTATGCACATGACGTACATTCTTACCGCGATCTGCCGAGAAACTACAACCAGTGGGCTTCGGTTGTACGTTGGGAAAAGACCACCCGTCCGTTCCTGCGTTCCAGAGAGTTCTTATGGCAGGAAGGTCATACCGCTCATGCAACCGCTGAGGAAGCACAGGAGCGTACCGAGATGATGTTAAATGTATACGCGGATCTGTGCGAGGACTTCCTGGCAATTCCGGTTATCCGCGGACGCAAGACTGACAAGGAGAAATTTGCCGGTGCAGAGGCAACCTACACGATCGAGTCCCTGATGCACGATGGCAAGGCACTGCAGTCCGGCACCAGCCACAACTTCGGCGATGGATTTGCAAAGGCATTTAACATCCAGTATCTGGATAAGGATAATAAATTAAAATACGTTCATCAGACTTCCTGGGGTATGACAACCCGTATGGTAGGCGCGATCATCATGGTTCATGGTGACAATAATGGTCTGGTTCTGCCGCCGAAGGTAGCTCCGACCCAGGTTATGATCGTTCCGATTCAGCAGGCAAAAGAGGGTGTTCTGGACAAGGCATTTGAGGTAAAAGAGGTTCTGTCCAACTTCCGTGTCAAAGTGGATGATTCCGACAAATCTCCGGGATGGAAGTTCAGCGAGTCCGAGATGCGCGGTATTCCGGTACGTGTCGAGATCGGACCGAGAGATATTGCTGAAAATCAGGCAGTTCTGGTTCGCCGTGATACGCATGAGAAGATTACGGTATCTCTGGATGAGATCGTAGCAAAGGTTGGCGAGCTTCTGGAGACGATTCACCACGATATGTTTGAGCGTGCAAAAGCACACAGAGATTCCCATACTTATGTAGCGACAACACTGGATGAGATGAAGGAGATCGCAGAAAATAAGCCAGGCTTCATCAAGGCAATGTGGTGCGGCAATCAGGAGTGCGAGGATAAACTGAAAGAAGTAGTCGGCGTAACCTCCCGCTGCATCCCGTTCAATCAGGAACATCTGGCTGACACCTGCGTATGCTGCGGCAAGCCGGCAACGAAGATGGTTTATTGGGGTAAGGCATATTAATATGATTCCAAAACGGATAGAAATGCCGGTCCAGGTCGAGGAAATCCTGGGAAAGCTGCGAGAACATGGTTACGAGGCATTTGCAGTCGGCGGCTGTGTCCGCGATGCGATCCTGGGGCGGATTCCCGGTGACTGGGATATCACGACCTCGGCGCACCCGGAGGAGGTGAAGCAGGTGTTCGGTCACACGATCGACACCGGGCTTCAGCACGGTACGGTCACGGTCATGCGTGATCATATCGGATATGAAATAACCACCTACCGGATTGACGGTGAATATGAGGATGGACGCCACCCGAAGGAAGTCGTATTTACTGCCGAACTGCGTGAGGACTTGAGACGGCGTGATTTCACGATCAATGCGATGGCATACAGCCACGAAACGGGAATTGTCGATATTTTCGGCGGGGCGGAGGATCTGGCAGCGCGCCGGATCCGTTGCGTCGGGGATGCGGGAGAACGGTTTACGGAAGATGCGCTCCGGATCCTGCGTGCCGTCCGCTTTTCGGCCCAGCTGGGATTTTCGATAGAGAAAAAGACCTGGCAGGCGCTCTGTGAGCTGGCGCCCTCCCTTGTCCATGTGAGCAAGGAACGGGTGCAGGTGGAGTTGACAAAAACACTCCTGTCCGACCGCCCGGAATTTATCTGGAAAACGGAGGCGGCAGGACTGGCACCGTACATTTCAAAGACATTTCCGGAGGTATTTGCGGCGTGGAAAAAGCAGAAAAGCTGTGCAAAGCAGAGGTTGGAAGAGAAGGTATATTCGAAGGATGTGCCAGCTGCTGACAAGGATGCGATCAAAACGGAAACGGTAGCGCAGCAGGGGCACATGTTCGTGAAACATGAATGTGAGACAGACATGGCGGGGGAAATTTCTGCTGCTGCGGCACATCTGCCAGCAGAAAAAGCCTTGCGCTGGTCGTATTTTCTTGCCCCGGCGGGCGAGGGAACTTGTGTCCGGGTTCTGAGAGAACTCAAGATGGACAACGACACGATCGATAAGGCGAAGATTCTGAGCCGTTTTGCATTCATGCAGATGGAACCGGAGGAAAGCGCTGTCCGCCACGCGATGAGTGCGATGGAAGATAAGGTCTTTGACTGGCTGCTTCTCCTTCAGGAAGTTCTGATGCCGGAGCGCATGGATGCGGTGGAAATGGTTCGCTCACTTGCAAGGCAGATCCGGGAGCGCGGTGACTGTATCCGTCTTAAAACTCTGGCGGTAACCGGAAAAGACCTGATTCAGGCAGGCATCCAGCCGGGACCGGCGCTTGGAAAAACGCTGCATCTTCTCTTTGAAAAGGTGCTGGAGAATCCGGCTTGGAATGAGAAAGAGCGGCTTCTGGCTGAGGTGGAAGTGTTGAAACAATCGCAGAATGCGGGAACCAGTAAAGCATAAGAAGATTAATAAATAAAAAGAGAAAAGAGGCAAAATCGTTTGGAACCGGCAGGACAAGCCGGACAAACGATTTTGTCTCTTTTCCTTTTGCTTTTTTAACAACAATATTTTCAATCAGAGGATGATTAAAAGAGTTATCCCAATTTCTTATACTCCCTGAAAAACAGCGCCGCCGTCGTCGCCACCGCAATCGTATCTGCCACCGGTTCTGCCACGAACACGCCGAATACCGGATTTGAAACGAAATGCGGCAGGATAAAGATCAGCGGAATCAAAAGCAGCACTTTCCGGAGCAATGCCAGAAAGACGGATGTTTTCGCATTTCCAAGGGCAATAAAAGTCTGCTGGCAGGCGAGCTGGACGGCAAAGAGCAGGGAAGCTGCCATATAGATCCGGAGCGCCCAGATGGTATATCTGGCAAGATCTGCGTCGCTGGTAAAGATGGAAATAAAAATCTGTGGAACCAGCATACATAAGAGCCAGAGCAAGGTGGAATAGCAGGCTGCCGAGCGCAGAAGCAGGTGAAACGCTTTTTTCACACGGTCGATATTTTTGGCTCCATAGTTAAAGCTGATGATCGGCTGCGCGCCCTGTGTGAGCCCCTGCAGCGGCAGCATGGAAAACTGCATGACGCTGGAAAGAATCGTCATCGCGCCGACCGCGGTATCGCCGCCATATTTCAATAGGCTGGTGTTAAAGCTGATGGACAGTGCACTTTCTGTAAACTGCATGATAAACGGCGCCAGTCCGAGCGCCAGGCATGGCAGGATAAATTTCTTCTGCGGGCGCAGGTTGCGGAGCCGTATCCGCAGGGTACTATGCGTTCCGGTCAGAAAACGCAGAATCCAGATACAGGAAATACCCTGTGAAAGGATGGTTGCAAGTGCCGCACCGCGCACATCCAGATGCAGTCCGAAGATAAAGATCGGATCGAGGATGATGTTGCAGAGAGCGCCGATGGCAACGGTAATCATGCCGGTTTTGGCATAACCCTGTGCGTTGATAAAGGCATTGAGTCCGAGCGCCATCTGGACGAAGAAAGTGCCGCAGACGTAGATTTTCATGTAGTTCCAGGCGTAGAGAATTGTCTTCTCACTGGCGCCGAACATCAGGAGGATCGGGCGCCCAAAGCCAAGAAACAGGGCGGTCAGGACGAGCGAAATGACGGTCAGCATGAAGGTACAGTTGCCGAGTACCTTTTCAGCAGAATCCTTGTCGCCTTTTCCCATCAGGATCGACGCCTGCGGGGCACCGCCCATGGCGGCGAGCGCGGCAAAAGCGGAAATGCACATGATAATCGGCATTGTGACGCCGACGCCGGTCAGGGCGCTGGGACCGATGTCCGGGATATGGCCGATGTACATGCGGTCAACCATGTTATAGAGAACGTTGATGATCTGTGCGGCAATTGCCGGGAGCGCCAGTTTAAAAAGAAGTGACCCGATCGGCGCACTGCCGAGATCAGCTTCACGGGATGATGCTGAGCCTGAATGCGGGCGCGTATTTTCATCATTGGAACGATGAGCGGATTGTATGGACAAAGAGAGACCTCCTTTTCATTTACAGTAAAATATATTATTTGATTTTTTGCCTGATTGTTGGGACAAATAGCCAGACCGCTTTTTTATCCCAACGTGAATCATTGTAACATACCGTCAAAATGATGGCAATGAACAGAATTTCGTAATCACTCCACATTGGCGATTGTGTGTGATAGTTTGTGCACTGTGTTTCAAATCTGCGATATTTATGCATAAGCATATTTGTAAGCCCCCTCTCATAGGTTAGGAGTAGCAGGCTGGGTGTCTGATGTGCATATTTGCATAATCGTGTGAATGTTGCAATTAACATAGCTGTCAGCAGCTGTGGCCCGGCGTGAAAATGTGCTGTCCACATTCTTTTGGGAAATGGAAAGGCGGGCAGCCGGATAGAGGCAGGAGGGGGAAGTTGTGAACGAGAGAACAACCGAGGTGCTGGAACAGTATGAACTGGAAGTGCAGTCGAAGCGCCGTGGAAGAGGCGCGTGGATCTGCGAGACGAGTCAGGGGTTAAAACTCCTCCGGGAATATAAGGGGACCGTCAAACGTCTTGAATTTGAAGAACAAATCATGAATGTTCTGCAAAATCAGAAAACATGCCGGACCGATCAGTATATGCGGAACCGGGAGGGCGAGATTTTGTCGGTGGCGGAGGATGGAACGCGGTGTGTTGTGAAGGAATGGTTTTCCGGGCGCGAGTGCAGTGTGCAGAGCGAGGCGGAGGTAGTCCGGGCGGTCGGGCAGATCGCGAAGCTGCACCGGACATTGCGCGGCATTGCGATCGATGAGTCGTGGAATCTGGGGTCAATTCTCACGCGTCCGGCGGTGGCGGAGATGGAGCGCCACAACCGGGAACTTGTCCGTACGCGGAATTATATCCGGAAAAAACGGCGTAAATCGGATTTTGAGAGGGCAGTCAGCGGAAGCTTTGCCATCTTTTATGAGCAGGCGCAGGAAGCAGCAGGCGGGCTGAAAGCGCAGATCGAGCAGGATGGCGAGCCGGAAAACTATTTGTGTCACGGGGATCTGAACCAGCATCATATTTTATTGGTAGAAGAAAATGAGATGGCGGTGATTGAATTTAACCGGATGCACCGGGGCGTCCAGGTCGAAGACCTGTATCATTTTACGCGCAAAATATTGGAAAAGCATGGCTGGGATTTGCGTCTGGGGATGCGGCTGCTGGAGACGTATGATCGTATTCTGCCGTTGAATGCACAGGAGCGGACATACCTCTATTACCTGTTTTTATATCCGGAAAAATACTGGAAACAGTTAAATTTTTATTATAATGCAGGCAAGGCGTGGATTCCAGTCCGCAGCATTGAAAAACTGCAGAAGCTGGAAGAACAGCAGACGGCGAGGAACCTCTTTCTTGAGGCAATCCGATAAGAAATGTTGATTTACATATGCATATAAATTCTTTGGTTAAGCGTATTCGATACATTATGGAGAAACTTTGAAAAGAGAAAAAATAAAGACAAAGAATAGTAACCGAAATTCTCTTTATTTTTCAGAATAATTATACTATAATGGAGAAAAAGAAAGTCATCCTAGAAGAAAGCAGGGGGTAAGTGAATCATGAAGGATTACATGACGATTTACAAAGAATGGCTGGAAAATCCATACTTTGACGAGGCAACGAAAGAGGAATTATGCGCCATTGAGGGCGATGAAAATGAGATTAAAGAGCGTTTCTATATGGATTTGGAGTTTGGTACGGCAGGACTGCGCGGCATCATCGGTGCAGGTATTAACCGGATGAATATCTACACCGTCCGCCGTGCGACCCAGGGACTGGCAAATTACATCATCAAGCAGGGCGGCGCGGCAAAAGGCGTGGCGATCGCATTTGACTCCCGTCATATGTCCCCGGAATTTGCCGAGGAAGCAGCGCTGACACTGGCGGCAAATGGCATCAAGGCGTACCGGTTCGAGACGCTGCGCCCGACGCCGGAGCTTTCCTTTGCCGTCCGCGAGCTTGGCTGCATCGCCGGCATCAACATCACCGCCAGCCACAACCCGCCGGAGTACAACGGCTACAAGGTTTACTGGGAGGACGGCGCACAGTTTACACCGCCGCATGACAAGGGCGTGACTGAGGAAGTTATGGCGATCACCGATCTTTCCACCGTTAAGACGATGGGAGCACAAGAGGCAAAGGCAAAAGGACTCTACGAGATCATCGGTGCAGCGATCGACGACAAATATATTGCACAGGTCAAGGCACAGGTAGTCAATCAGGGCGCGATTGACCGCATGCAGGATCAGATCACGATCGTGTATACACCGCTTCACGGCACGGGCAATATCCCGGCACGCCGTGTGATGAAAGAGCTTGGATTTACCCATGTATATGTGGTTCCGCAGCAGGAGCTTCCAGACGGCGATTTCCCGACCGTCAGCTATCCGAACCCGGAGGCAAAGGAAGCATTTGAATTGGGACTGGCTCTGGCAAAAGAGAAAAATGCAGACCTCGTTCTGGCAACCGATCCGGATGCCGATCGTCTGGGCGTGTATGTCAAAGATACCAAGTCCGGCGAATACATTCCGCTGACCGGCAATATGTCCGGCTCCCTGCTCTGCGAGTATGTGCTCAGCCAGAAACAGGCAAACGGCAAGATTCCGGCAGATGGACAGGTTGTTAAATCCATCGTTACGACGAATCTGGTAGATGCAGTTGCGAAGAATTACGGCGCAGAGCTCATCGAGGTTCTGACCGGATTTAAGTGGATCGGCAAACAGGTTCTCAAAAATGAGCAGGAAGGCAAAGGAACCTATCTGTTTGGCATGGAAGAGAGCTATGGCTGCCTGATCGGTACATACGCACGCGATAAAGATGCCATTTCCGCAACCGCAGCACTCTGCGAGGCGGCTGCTTATTACAAGGAAAAAGGCATGACGCTGTGGGATGCGATGGTCGAGATGTACGAGAAATACGGCTATTATAAAGATGAAGTGAAGTCCATCGGCTTAAAGGGCATCGAGGGACTGGCAAAAATTCAGGAGATCATGGAATATTTCCGCGCCCACACACCGTCCGATTTTGCCGGACATAAAGTGCTGGCTGTCCGCGATTACAAGGCAGATACCGTCAAGGATCTGGCAACCGGCGAGGTAAAACCGACCGGACTTCCATCCTCCAATGTTCTCTACTACGAACTGGAAGACAACGCATGGCTCTGCGTCCGCCCGTCCGGAACCGAGCCGAAGATCAAGTTCTACTACGGCGTGAAAGGTACCTCCCTGGAAGACGCGGCAGCGAAATCAGAGAAGGTAGGCGAGGCTGTGATGGCGATTGTCAATGGACTGCTGTAGAAAAATAAAAAGAAGATATGAAATAAGTTCCTAAAAGAAATAGGACCATTCGTTCATGCGAAAGGTCCTATTTTTGTGCTATTTTGTTCTTTTAATTCTTTCAACGCCGCTGCAAATTTCGACGAAACCGCAGTAGGATTTCCTCTTAGCAGCCCGCGGCGGTAGAAGGCATGGAGCTTTTTAGCCGGGCGCAGGGACTGGCGGCGGTGTTTGAGTTCTTCTAACCGGGTGCTCAGGCGGGTGAGGCGGTTGTCGAAGGCGATGCGGGCATCGACTTCGGTGCGGACTTCGGCAATGCGCTCGTTGACGCGCTGTTTGGCAGCTTCGATGCGTTCTGCGTTTCCTGCTTTGGCAGCTTCGATGCGGGACGTGGTTTCTTCTCGAACATCGGACAGGCGTTTTTCGGCGAGTGCCTTGGTCTCAGCCAGGCGCTCTTTGTGTTCGGTGGCAGCCGCCTGCAGTTGTCTGGCAGTCTCGGCGCGTGCGGTTGCCAGGCGTTCTTCGGCGTCACTGCGGATGGCGGCAAGTCTGCGGGCGGCTTCTGCCTGGGCGGCTGCCAGTTTTTCGGCTGTTTCTTCACGGGTCAGGGCGCCGCGCTCAATGGCTTCCTCACGCAGCAGCTCGATCTTGGACTGGAGCTCTTCGATATCGGCTTTGAGCTTTGTCATAGCTTCCAGCGTATGACCCAGAGCCAGGGCTGCCTTGATGGATTCGTAAGCATCGGCGGTGAAAAGGACGCTGATGACGAAATCGCAGATGAGCAGGATAACCGGAGGAACCGCAAGCACAGTGCGGGCGATCGGATCATGGATGACATCGGTCATAAGGATCGTCAGAAATCCCCATGCGATCGAGGAACTCAGGCAGATATAGCCGTGCAGCTGGAACGGCTGGCTGCTGTAATCCCAGTAGCGGACCTTGAATAGGCGTTCCATGACGGCGCCGGTGACATATTCAAGCGCCGTGGCGGCGATAAAACCGGAAATATAGACGAGGGGCAGGCTGTCCCGCACCGGCAGGGACACCCAGAGCATCATCACCGCGCCGGAACCGTAGAGCGGCAGCATCGGAAGCCTCAGAAATCCGCGGTTGACGAGCCGTTTCTGTTTCAGGGAAACATAAGTCGATTCGAAAATCCACCCTAAAAAGCAGTATACATAGAAAAAAGCTAGCCATTGGTACCAGGTATAGGTATACATAAAACCTCCTTTAGAAAATCAAGTCATTTTCTCATTGGTTGAAAAACGTATCTAAAATGAAGTTGTTTCTTATCTTACTATATAAATCTAGAAAAGTTCAAGGCATCTGGGTGAAAAAAGATAATTCCAAAATCTCCGCTTGCCACAAAAGCATGCTTCGTGTACAATAAATCGAAGTCGGCTTTGCCACAGACAGCAGGCAGACGTACAGAAAGCAAATCTTATATGGAGTGGAGTTGTTTTCCAGGATAAAATTTGCAGAAAAACAAAGAACAATTCAACAAATACAAACAATTTACAATAAAAAGAAAAATAGGAGAGGTACACACGTGAGTATACTGAATGTAGAACATTTAAGCCACGGTTTTGGTGACCGGGCGATTTTTCAGGATGTTTCGTTCCGCCTGTTAAAGGGTGAGCACATCGGTCTGATCGGTGCGAATGGCGAGGGTAAATCGACGTTTATGAATATTATTACCGAGCATATGCAGCCGGACGAGGGAAAAGTAGAGTGGTCAAAGCGGGTGCGCGTCGGCTATCTGGATCAGCACACGGTGCTGGAAAAAGGCATGACGATCCGCGAGGTTTTGAAGAGCGCATTTTCCTTCCTGTTTGAGCTGGAAGTGCAGATGAATGAAATCTGCGACCATCTGGGCGAGGCATCGGAGGATGAGATGAACGTGATGATGGAAGAGCTGGGAACGATCCAGGATCTTCTGATGAACCACGATTTTTATTCCATCGATGCGAAGGTGGAGGAAGTCGGACGTGCGCTGGGGCTGACCGATATCGGTCTGGACCGCGATGTAACGGATTTGAGCGGCGGACAGAGAACGAAGGTACTGCTCGGGAAATTGCTTCTGGAAAAGCCAGATATCTTGTTGTTGGACGAGCCGACGAACTATCTGGATGTGCAGCACATCGAGTGGCTGAAACGGTATTTGCAGGAATATGAAAATGCGTTCATCCTGATTTCACACGATGTTCCGTTCTTAAATAGCGTAGTAAATATCATTTATCATATGGAAAATCAGCGGCTTGACCGCTATGTGGGCGATTACGACAAGTTTCTCGAGGTGCACGAGGCGAAGAAAGCGCAGCTCGAGGCAGCGTATAAGCGTCAGCAGCAGGAGATCGCGCAGCTGCAGGATTTTGTGGCACGCAATAAAGCGCGTGTTTCCACGCGAAATATGGCGATGTCCCGCCAGAAAAAGCTGGATAAAATGGATGTGATCGAACTGGCGAAGGAAAAACCGAAGCCAGAGTTCAACTTCCTGGAGGCGAGAGCCTCCGGAAAATGTATTTTTGAGACGGAGGATCTGGTGATCGGTTACGACGAGCCCCTGTCCCGTCCGCTGAACCTCTATATGGAGCGCGGCGAGAAGATTGCGATGGTCGGTGCCAACGGAATTGGAAAGACGACGCTTTTAAAGAGTATTTTAGGTTTGATTCCAGCGGTGTCCGGCAAGGTGACGCTGGGCGATTATCTCTCCATCGGCTATTTCGAACAGGAGATGGCGCCGGGCAATACGACGACCTGCATCGATGAGATCTGGAAAGAATTTCCGTCCTACACCCAGTACCAGGTGCGTTCCGCACTGGCAAAATGCGGTCTGACGACCCAGCACATCGAGAGCCAGGTGCGCGTGCTCAGCGGTGGCGAGCAGGCAAAAGTGCGCCTGTGTAAGCTGATCAACCGCGAGACGAACCTTCTGCTTCTCGACGAGCCGACGAACCATCTGGACGTTGAGGCGAAGGAGGAGTTAAAGCGTGCGCTGGCGGCGTACAAAGGAAATATCCTTCTGATCTGCCATGAACCGGATTTCTATGAGGGATTCGCAACGAAGGTCTGGGACTGCAGTGAGTGGAGTCTGAAAATATAAGAAAAAAATGTTTTTCAGCGTACCCCAACATTCAGTATAGAGCCCTTTTTTTAGGTGTCCGGCACTGACAAAAAACAGGAACGCCATCGGCTGAGAGTCCGACGGCGTTCCTGTTTTTCTTAAATTGGGAATGGTAGGTATATATAAAAAAGAAATTGGCTTAGGGGGGCCGGACGATTTGTATCGTCCGGTATGAGTATGAAAAAGCTTTTTTATTTCAAGTAACACTTGAAACAAAGGCCTGTTACCCTTTCGGATAACATACTTGTATTATAGGAGAAACTTGTGACTAAAATATGTCCCTTTCATAAAAAAAATATAAAGTCCATAAAAAAATAAAAACCTCTTTCAAAAGAATCGAAAGTTGTATATAATAGTAAGTGGTATAGTCCGCTCTAAAACAATGCGCGGGCTGGATGACAGCGAAAAAAGCTGAAATAAAGAAGATAAAATACAATGAAACTCATAGATTTATGTACTCAAGAGTGCATATTCAGAGCAGGAGGAAAACAACTATGTTGATGTCCAATGATATTGGTATCGATCTGGGTACAGCCAGCATCCTTGTATATATCAAGGGAAAAGGTGTCGTACTGAAAGAGCCGTCCGTAGTGGCGATCGATCGGGATACGAATAAGATCATGGCGATCGGCGAGGAAGCCCGCCTGATGATCGGCAGAACCCCTGGCAATATCGTAGCGGTCCGTCCGTTGCGCCAGGGGGTTATTTCAGATTATACAGTGACAGAGAAGATGATGAAATATTTCATCAACAAGGCAGTCGGCAAGAAGACACTCCGCAAGCCGCGTATCAGCGTCTGCATCCCGAGCGGTGCGACCGAGGTAGAGCGCAAGGCGGTTGAGGATGCGACTTACCAGGCTGGCGCACGCGAGGTTTCGATCATCGAGGAGCCGGTAGCAGCTGCGATCGGCGCTGGTATCGATATTTCCAAGGCGTGCGGCAACATGATCGTAGATATTGGTGGTGGTACGGCAGATATCGCCGTTATTTCTCTGGGCGGTACCGTAGTCAGCACTTCTATTAAAGTGGCTGGTGATGACTTCGACGAGGCACTGGTCCGTTACATGAGAAAGAAACACAATCTTTTGATCGGTGAGAGAACCGCTGAGGAGATCAAGATAAATATCGGTGCGGCATACCGCCGTCCGGAGGTAATCACGATGGAAGTGCGCGGACGAAATCTGGTTACCGGACTTCCGAAGACGATCGTTGTCACATCCGACGAGACGCTGGAAGCGCTGCGCGAGCCGGCACTCCAGATTGTAGATGCCGTTCACAACGTACTCGAGCGGACGCCGCCGGAATTGGCAGCCGACATTTTTGACCGTGGTATCGTACTGACAGGCGGCGGCGCACTGTTAAGCGGTCTGGATGCCCTGATCGAGGAGAAAACTGGCATTTCCACGATGATCGCAGAGGATCCGCTGACCGCAGTTGCGATCGGAACTGGTAAGTTTATCGAGTTCGCTCACGGTGAGAAGAAAAACTACGATTAAAGAGAACCGCCGGAAGGCGGATAGCATAAAAATATGGCAGCAGTTAAAGGATATATTGAAAAAATAAAATACCGCAATGAGGACAATGGCTATACGGTTCTCTCTATCAGCGGCTTGGACGACGGGGAGGAATATGTGCTGGTTGGCACTTTTTCCTACATCGCAGAGGGCGAGATGATCGAGGCGAGCGGGCGTATGACCGAGCATCCGATTTACGGGGAACAGATGGCGGTGGAAAGCTATGAGCTGAAAGCGCCTGAGGATACTGTTTCCATGGAACGATATTTAGGCTCCGGCGCCATCAAAGGCGTCGGGGCTGCTTTAGCTTCCAGGATTGTTAAAAAATTTAAGGCGGACACATTCCGCATCATGGAAGAAGAGCCGGAACGCCTCGCGGAGGTCAAGGGAATCAGTGAAAAAATGGCGATGTCCATCGGTGAACAGGTCGAGGAAAAGCGCGATATGCGCCAGGCGATGATGTTTCTGCAAAATTATGGCATTTCCATCAATCTGGCGGTTAAAATCTACCAGGAATACGGTCCGGCAATGTACACGATTCTCCAGAACAATCCGTATAAGCTGGCGGACGATATTCCGGGCGTCGGTTTTAAGATGGCAGACGAGATCGCGGCGAAGATAGGAATCGTGGCAGATTCGGATTTCCGCATCAAGAGCGGCATCCTGTATACACTCTATCAGGCGACGGCGAACGGGCACACATACCTGCCGGAGGACGAGCTGGCGGATCGGGCGGCAAAGCTTCTACAGGTTGAGATTTCCGAGATTGACAAGCATCTGATGGATATGCAGATGGATAAACGGCTGGTGATCCGGGAGAGGAAAAAGCAGAAAACAGCAGAAATGGATGTTTTTGTTCAGGCGGAATCGGCAGTGTCGGGGCAGATGCAGCCGCAGCCAGATGTTTTGGGTGAACCGAATGCATCAAATGTATCAAATATAGCAAACGCCCCGGAATGCGCCGTTTATGCATCACACTACTATTATACCGAGCTAAACACCGCCCGCATGCTGCACGACTTAAACATCACTGGTTCCGAATCGGAAGAACAGATTCGGAAAAGTCTGGCAGTCATCCAGAAAGAGGAACAGATCGAGCTGGATGAACTGCAGATCCGCGCGGTGATTGAGGCGGTCAACTGCGGACTTTTGGTAATCACGGGCGGTCCGGGTACCGGAAAAACGACGACGATTAACACGATCATCCGGTATTTTGAAAAGGGCGACATGGATATCCTGCTGGCAGCCCCGACCGGACGCGCAGCAAAAAGGATGACCGAGGCGACAGGCTATGAGGCGAAGACGATTCACCGCCTGTTAGAACTGACGGGAATGCCAGAGGAGGATGAGAAGAGCCGGACGACTTCGATGCATTTTGAGCGGAACGAGGACAATCCGCTGGAAGCTGATGTCATCATTATCGATGAAATGTCGATGGTGGATATCAATCTGATGCATTCGCTGCTCCGGGCGGTCAATGTCGGCACACGTCTGATTCTGGTGGGTGATGTGGATCAGCTTCCGAGCGTCGGACCGGGCAATGTCCTGCGTGATATCATCGAGTCAGAGTGTTTCCATGTGGTAAAGCTAACCCGGATTTTCCGGCAGGCGGCGCAGAGCGATATTATCGTCAATGCCCACCGCATCAATGCCGGAGAGCGCATTCCGATCGGAAAGTCAAGCAGGGATTTCCTCTTTATAAAGCGTGATGATCCGAATGCGATCATCAATGCAATGATCACGCTGGTACGTGAAAAACTGCCGAATTACGTCCATGCCGATTTGTTTGAGGTACAGGTCATGACGCCGATGCGGAAGGGAGTGCTGGGATCGATACGGTTAAATTCCATTTTGCAGGAATTTTTAAATCCGCCATCGGCAGAAAAGGCGGAAAAAGAGTATGGCGAGACGACGTTTCGTGTGGGCGACAAGGTCATGCAGATCAAGAACAATTATCAGATTGAGTGGACCTCCTACAACCGCAGCGGCATTCCGGTGGACAAGGGAGCCGGCGTGTTCAACGGGGATCTTGGGCGCATCCGCGAGATCAATACCTTTGCGGAGCTGGTAACCGTGGAGTATGATGAGGGAAAACGTGTTGAGTACAGCTTCAAGCAGCTGGAGGAGCTGGAACTGGCATATGCGATCACGATCCACAAGTCGCAGGGAAGCGAGTATCCGGCGGTCGTGATTCCGGTCTGGAGCGGACCGCAGATGCTGATGACGCGGAATCTGATTTACACGGCGGTTACAAGGGCAAGAGCCTGTGTCTGCCTGGTCGGTGTCCCGTATGTGTTTCAGCAGATGGTGGACAATGAGATGGAACAGAAGCGCTATTCGGGACTGCGCGACCGCATTGAAGAAATTATGGAGACATTGTGATAAAAAATATAAAATGGAATCAATTCCCCCGCGCCGCTCTGGATGCGCTATATCCAAGGCGCTGCCCGGTCTGCGGGGAGATCGTGACGCCGAAGGGCAGGCTTATTTGTCCTTCGTGTCTTTTGAGGCTTTCGCCTGTCAAATCGCCGGTTTGTCAGAAATGTGGAAAAGAAGTTTGGAGTGAAGAAATCGAATATTGTCCAGACTGTGTGAAACACCGCCGGTCATTTGCGCGTGGGATGGCACTCTTTAACTATACGGAGGAAGCTGCGCGCTCGATGGCAGCGGTTAAATATAAAAATAAGAGGGAATATCTCGATTTTTATGCCGAAGCTGCAGCGGAAAAGCTGAGGCAGCATGAAAATCGGGAGGAGTGGCAGTTTGACGGTCTGGTTCCCGTTCCGGTCCACCCGGCGCGGAAACGGAAACGCGGTTTCAATCAGGCGGAGGTTCTGGCAAAGCGGATGGGCGAGCGGCTGGAAATGCCGGTGTGCCCGGAATTTTTATATCGGATACGAAATACAGAACCCCTGAAAGAGCTGAATCCAGATGAACGGCTCCGGAATTTACAACAGGCGTTTCAGGCAGATGCGGAGGCAATCCGGGCAAGTGGTGTGCAAAACGTGCTTCTCGTGGATGATATTTATACGACCGGAAGCACGGCGGAAGCGTGTACCCGGGCGCTTCTGTCTGCAGGGATCGAAAAAGTCTGCTTTTTTGCCGTTTGTATTGGACAAGGACGCTAAAGTGGGATATGATAGAGAAGATAGGCAGAGGGAAGCCTTATAAGTGGAAATACTCCGGCATTTCTGGACGAAAAGAATAGTAGAAAGCATTTGAATCTAAAAGTTTGCGGGAGAGGCAAAAAGAGGTTCAGGAGACGGAAGGAATGCAGGGGGAGATTTCAAGTAAGAAAGAAAAGGAGTAAAAAGAATGCAGGAATTTGAATATCGCCTGGAAAAGGAAGATTATAAAAACTGGATTCACTGGAACGTGCTTAAGCATGAGTCCAAGAAAATGAAGATGGTGTCGGCACTCTTATATGTCGCATTTTTAGCTCTCTTTCTGGGAAAAAATGTGATGCAGGCAAAGGGCAATCTGGTTCTTCTTGTACCGTCCATCGTGATAGCGGTGCTGGTCGGCATCGGCATGTTTTACATGATTTCAAACCAGAACCAGGAGCGTATGATCTGGAAACGGAGCGGACTTAAAAATTTGGAAAAGACGGGCAATTTCCCAGTCGTACATCTGACGCTGGATGAGAAGACACTGACCATGACGGTTGCGGCACAGGAGATGACCAAGACTTACAGCTACAGCGACATTGAGCAGATGGTTGAGATTGAGCGGATGTATCTGCTTGAGACGAACGAGAAAACCTGGCAGTTTATCGCCAAGTCGGCATTTTCCAGCGAGGAAGAGCAAAAGCAGTTTGAGACATTCATGAATGAAAAGCTTGCGGATGCCAAGGAAAAACCGGAAGAATATCCATCCGTGACAAAAAATCCGGAAAATGCGGAGAATCAGGAGGGCGGCGCCCTGCATCAGAACGCAGCGCTTGAGGATGATGTTGTGGAAGCTGATGAGCCGGAGATCACCCGCGTGGATACAAGCCATATGGGTAAGATTGGAAAAATGGCGCATTTTATCGGAAGCCAGGCGGCGGATGAGGAAGAAACCGATGAGCTTGAAAAGGCGGAGCCGGATACCACAGACAGCCATGAAAATGTGGAAGAAAAGACAGACGCTGTAAACGAGGAGAAAGTGGATGAATAAACCTTTCTGATTGTTTTATAGCATCATTGTAAGTCCTGATAATGTGAAATACGAGGCGCGGGCAGAATCTGGTTCCAGCCTGCACTAAGTGAAAACGATATCTATAATATAAAAGAGGCGGCGAATGTCGGCAAGTTATTGCTTGACGCGCCGCTTCTTTTATGATATAGTAGACGGGCGAATGGAAGAACATAGGTCTTTTTTTTATGCTCAAAAACCAGATTTCCGGTTGGAGAGTGGAAAGATCGCATACTAAGAAAAATGGAGGTGGAAGTTGTGCGTACAAGAATTACACTGGCATGCACAGAATGCAAGCAGCGCAATTACAACATGACCAAGGATAAGAAAACTCATCCGGACAGAATGGAAACCAAAAAGTACTGCAGATTCTGTAAGACACACACGTTACACAAAGAGACGAAGTAAGAGTAACTGGTTGGTTCTGCGCGATCGGGCATCTGCCTGAGCGCTTTGGAGGACAAAAATGGGTGATACAGAAAATACCAAAAAAGCTCCTAAAAAGAGTTTCTGGAAAGGTCTAAAAGCTGAGTACAAAAGGATCATCTGGCCTGACAAAGAGACAGTTACGAAGCAGACTGGAGCGGTCATCGCCGTTTCCGTTGCGCTGGGACTTATCATTGCGGCTCTTGACACAGCAATCGTGTTTGGACTGCACTTCGTTATGTAAAGGCAAAGGTGAGAAATATGGCAGAAGCAAATTGGTATGTAGTGCATACTTATTCCGGCTATGAAAACAAAGTAAAGGTTGACATCGAAAAGACGATCGAGAACCGGAACCTTCAGGATCAGATCTTAGAGGTTTCCGTGCCGATGCAGGAAGTTATCGAAGTCAAGAATGGAGCCAATAAACAGGTTGCCAAGAAGATGTTTCCCGGATACGTACTGATCAACATGGTTATGAATGATGATACCTGGTACGTAGTACGCAACACCCGCGGAGTGACCGGGTTTGTTGGTCCGGGCTCCAAACCGGTTCCTTTGACGGAAGAGGAGATGGCCGGTCTCGGATTTAAGGAAACCGGCGTTGTTGTTGACTTTGAGGTCGGCGACACGGTTGTTGTAACGACAGGGGCATGGAAAGATACCGTTGGTGTTATCGAGTCCATCAACGAGGAAAGACAGACCCTGACGATTCGTGTAGAACTGTTTGGCCGTGAGACACCGGTTGAACTGAACTTCACAGAGATCAAGAAGATGATGTAAAGAGGTTCATTTATGAGCCTGTGGGAGGGAAATCCCCGCAATTACCACAATTTATAGGAGGTGCCAACAATGGCAAAGAAAGTTACAGGATATATTAAATTACAGATTCCTGCTGGAAAGGCTACACCAGCTCCGCCAGTAGGTCCGGCTCTTGGACAGCACGGTGTAAACATCGTACAGTTCACGAAAGAGTTCAACGCTAAGACAGCAGACCAGGGCGATATGATCATCCCGGTTGTTATTACTGTATATGCTGACAGAAGCTTCAGCTTCATCACAAAGACTCCGCCGGCTGCCGTTTTGTTAAAGAAAGCTTGCAAGATTAAATCCGGTTCCGCTACACCGAACAAGACTAAGGTAGCTAGCATCTCGAAAGAGGATCTGCAGAAGATCGCAGAATTAAAGATGCCTGACTTAAATGCAGCAAGCCTTGAAGCTGCTATGAGCATGATCGCTGGTACAGCAAGAAGTATGGGTATCACAGTTGCCGAGTAATTTTCGGGATGTTTATCAGTAACGTGGGAGGGAATTCCCCGACAATACCACTAGGAGGTTTTTTATAATGAAAAGAGGAAAAAGATACGTAGAGGCTGCTAAATTAGTAGATCGCGCAAGCCTTTATGAAGCTGCAGATGCCATCTCCATCGTGAAGAAGGCTGCAGGTGCTAAATTCGATGAAACCGTAGAACTTCATATCAGAACTGGTTGTGACGGCCGTCATGCTGATCAGCAGATCCGTGGTGCAGTTGTACTGCCGCACGGAACTGGTAAGACCGTTCGTATCCTTGTATTTGCTAAGGGACCGAAGGCAGAAGAGGCTCAGGCTGCAGGCGCAGATTTCGTAGGCGCTGAGGAGCTGATCCCGAAGATCCAGAATGAGGGATGGTTAGACTTCGACGTAGTAGTAGCTACTCCGGACATGATGGGCGTTGTAGGACGTCTTGGTCGTGTACTTGGACCGAAGGGCTTAATGCCGAACCCGAAGGCTGGTACTGTTACTATGGATGTAACCAAAGCTATCAATGATATCAAAGCCGGTAAGATCGAGTACAGACTTGATAAGACTAACATTATCCACGTGCCAGTAGGTAAAGCTTCCTTCACAGAGGAGCAGTTAGCGGACAACTTCCAGACGCTTATTGACGCTATCCTGAAGGCAAAACCAGCTACCTTAAAGGGCGCTTACTTAAAGAGTGTAACCATGACTTCTACCATGGGCCCGGGCGTTAAGCTGAACGTAGGTAAGCTGATTGGCTAATCAGAAGACGTTATAGAATCAAGAGGATGAGGGACTTTTGGGTCTTTCGTCCTCTTTTTTTCGATTGTCGAAAAAATATAAATAAAGTCAAAAAAACAGTTGACTTTATACTTTAGTAGTGATAAAATATGTTCTGTTGCCGCTGAGAAAGCGGAAACGAAAATTAAAGAGTCAAGACGCACAGGTGATTGTGAAAACTTTCAAAAAGAAAGTGAAAAAGTCCTTGACAAAAATGAATATCCATTATATAATGGTTAAGCACATTTTTGGAGAGATATCGAAGCGGTCATAACGAGGCGGTCTTGAAAACCGTTTGTCCGAAAGGGCGCGTGGGTTCGAATCCCACTCTCTCCGTTTCAAAAACGGTTATTAATTTCATAAGATATAAAAATCAACCTGCAGAAGTACCCAAGAGGTTGAAGGGGCTCCCCTGGAAAGGGAGTAGGTCGTTAGTAGCGGCGCGAGGGTTCAAATCCCTCCTTCTGCGTTCGATGCGAAAGCATCAGGAACCTTGAAAACTGAACAGTATGTAAAACCCTGAAAATTCTAAGAACAAAGG
>NZ_QUEG01000015.1:0-35832 GCF_003477925.1 Clostridium sp. AF32-7AC | reverse complement strand
TGATGTGTTCATAATAATTTACTCCTTTGAGTATATTTAAACACATTTAATCACATTGGTCAATAAATTCGATTACTTAATATATTCTCCTTTATTCAAAACTGTGACCATTTAGGTCGAGGTTTGACCGTTTGCGTCGATGTGGTTTTCATTAAATCGCTCATTTGGTATGCTTATAGTATAAAAGTTATGACCCGAAATGTAAATGAAATGTTGTTACAGATAAATCAAAAAAGGCAGGTGGGATATGGTACGGGTAGTGATATATGGAGAAAAACCGACCGACATTGAAGGACTGGAAAAAATGCTGCGTGAAATATTGACTGAAAACCGCAGATGGCCGATGATTCACACGTATATCAGCGATCTGGACGCATATCTGCACTTTGTAAAGGGGAATCCCTACCTCATTATGCTGGCATCCGTCCAGGGCAGACAGGGAGCGGAAATCGTAGAAAAAATCCGGGAAAACAACCCGGCGGCGTCCTTGATCTGGCTTTCCGACCGGGACAATGCCCTTGAATCCTGGCGGATCCATGTGACTGCATTCGGGGTATTTCCGACGAAAAAAGAAGAATTAGAAGAACTTCTGGCGGCGTGCAGCGAAAGCCTGCTGGCTCGGAAGAAAAAGTATTTTGTTCAAGTGGGAAACAGACTGAAATAGAAAAATTCGCTCAGAATAAATGGAGGAAAACAGCATGAAAAAGAAATATAAGCGTGCCCTGGCAGCGGTGCTGGCGGCGGTGATGATATGGAATACCTGTGACTGGCACCCGCAGGTGCTGGCAGGCAGTTCGGTGCAGTATATCGAGGAAGTGAAGGAGCTTTCGGATGAAATCCTGCATCAGGAGGTTCCGTATGGAACGAAATATAAGGATCTGGAGCTGCCGGACAAGCTGAAGGTGCGGGTTTTGGCAGAAGAAGCATCGGATGAAGAAGACGGTGCAGAAAAGATTGCTACGCCGTCGGAGCTTCAAAGCGGAGACGGTAAAGTGGAAACAGAAAAAAAGTCTCAGACGCTTTCTTCATCTGAAACAGATGGTACAGTTCGGAAAGCATCCCCATCTGAGGCAGATGCTACAGAAAAATCGGAAATAGGGGGGGTGGATGACACTGAGCAGAAAGCATCCCCATCCGATGCGGACGGGACGAAAACCGATAAAAACTGGAAGGAAGTAAAGGTCCGCTGGGTTCTGGATGAGACCTTCAGTGAGAAAGATACATACGACGGAGAAACACCGGATACCTATGTGTTTGATGCGGAATTGAAAAGCAGCCGCTATGAACTGGATACCGGCTTTTTGCCAAGCATCGAGGTGACGGTGCTTCCGGAAGAAAAAGGCCCGGCAATCCTCGGATTTTCGGAGTTAGATGAGGCAGTTGCGGTGCAGAAGCTCCCTCTGGGTGCCAAAGAAAGCGATATCATCCTTCCGGATACACTGGAGGTTAAGGTGGAAGAGGCGGATGAAACGCTGGCGCAAGACAGCCAGAACGTGCATCTGGTGGAAGCAGTGGATAAGGGCACAGAGAAAGATACAGATGCGGAAACGGCAGTCTGGCAGATTTCCGGCATAACCTGGAAACTGGACGAAGAGCAGAGTGACCTTTCGGAGTTTCACGGCGGCATTTCCGAAAAAGACTATTTCGAGGAATTTGACGAGGACGGCGAGCCGGTCGAGACCTCGACGAAGACCTGGGCAGGCTATGAGGAGGCAAACCAGAACTACAACGGCTGTGCCTATGTCTATACACCGGTTCTGCCGGAGGAATATTCACTGGGAGAGGAGGCAGAGCTTCCGGAAATCTGCGTTCTCGTAGGAGAGATGCAGCTGATGACTCTGGCAGGCGAGGAGTATGATCTGGATGGAAATTATCTGGTAATTGATAAAACCAATGTGTCTAAGTTTAATGGAAAGACGATCACTGGCACCTATCATCCGACGGAGAGATTATCGGAAGGCCGGAAAATCGAAGGTGGTATTGTAATTGATGATGTTACGGTAAATTTAACGATCGATAATGTAAATGTTGGCTATGGCACTGATATCATAGATGATGCAGCCGGAATCCTTCTGAAAGGAAAGGCAAAATTAAATCTAACAGTAAAAGGGGAAAATACATTAAAGGGTACATATGGCGGCGCTGGAATTGGGGTTGAGGAAAAAGCGACCCTGATCATTACAAAAGAGAGCACTGGAAGTCTGACCGCGACCGGAGGCGGATATGGTGCGGCAGGAATCGGAGGAAAAGGAACAGCAAGTGACGAAGGTGCAGATAATAACTGTAGGACAGGAACGATTATAATCAAGGGCGGAACTATCGAAGCTGAAGGTGGAGCTTATTGGGTTTCCTATTCGAGGGATTATCATGGAGGAGCCGGAATCGGAACCGGTTGCTATGGAATCGGCGGAACCATTAAAATACTGGGTGGAAAGATAACCGCAAAAGGAGGAAGGCAGACAGGAGCTGGAATCGGAGGCGGAATGGGTGGAAGTGTAGACACGATCGTGATCGGCGGGAGGAAAGACGAAGCTCCCAATATAGCCGTATCTTTTTATAAGAATGAAAAATCAGAATATCTGGGAGCTGCCATCGGCAGCGGATGGAATGGAGTGACTGATTTAAAATTATCCTGTGGCGATATCCAGATATTAAGTGGATCTGTGAAGGTAACGGGTGGAAATATTGGTTATGGAGAGTTATGGCCTCTTGATGGAAATGGAATGGAAGGCGGCAGTGTCACTATTTCCGAGGAGGTGCAGCTGGAGCTGCCGCTTGAAAGCAAGATTGCGCCCCGAGGAGAAGAATGTACCTACGGGAAAAAAACATTCCAGATCACCGCTTATGATAACCAGCTACAAAATGAAACCTATCAGGCTGACATAGCCCTGTATTGGAAAAATGATACAGAGAGAAAAAATCCGGTTTATGAAAAAAGCACTCAGATGACCGTCTCAGGATTCAGGGGAACGATACCGGATATAACCCAGTGGATGGGCTATTCCGGAAATATGCAGATGGTTGTAGCGCTGGAGCCTTCCGGTGGCGGGACAGTTAAGACGATGGAGGGAAGCGTTGTTCTAAACAAAGGAAAGGATGAAACCATCTCCGTCACGCTGGGAAAAGCCGCTTACCAGAAGGCAATGGATCTGACCATCCATGATGGCCGTTTGAGGGACGATAAGAATTATACACTGACGGTTCAAATCGGGGAAGAAGCAAGTGAAGGCGGCGCTGCACCGGATGTAGTAACCTATTTATCTCAAAAAGCTTCCGGTTATCAGATAAAGACTGGTAAAGTCAGCTGGTATACGCCTCTGTCCGGAGAGATTCCGGTATCGGTTCAGGTACAGGAAGAAGGAGAAAATACGAATAGCTTTACAGTAACCGGATCCCTCTCGATGAAGTCAGAGAAGGAAACGAATCTTTCCCTTACCATCGGAGAATCCCTGTATCCTGTCCGGTTCCACTTCTACTCATCAAAGGTGCAGGCGGCAGAGAATGTATCCCTGACAGCCGAACGGCTGGCTGGAGCTGCTTCAGAAGCTTCGGTGGATTTAACGCAGGACAAAGGCCAGTTTGCCTTTGACGGGAAGCTGACAATTGATGAAGCAGCAGGCAATCATGCATATGCTCTGGCATATCTTCCGGCCGGAAATTACCGGTTTTTGATAAATACAGGCATCAGAGAATTAGGCAGCTCCGGTGGAAGATTTACTATAGACAGCGGAACGGTAAAGGCAGAGGATGCAGGAACGGATATCATCATATTAAATGATGCAGAGGCGTTGGAGGGAGAGCTGGATCTGTCCCTTGGAAATATATCTTTTTCCGAGGAAAATGGTCAGTTGGCAATTTCATATTCTAAAACAGATGATTCCGGCAAGGTGGTTACAGCAAGGCTAATAGACCAGTCCTATGATAAATGCTATCGGATCACTTCATCTGGGAAAGTAGAGAATTATCATCTCTCTGTGAATACCCCAGCTTCCGAGGAATTAAAGCTCGTATTAAGGAACCTTACGATTACACCGGCAGAGGCTATCGCACCGATTCAGATAAACGGAGCGTCCCATGTGACTACCTATCTGGAAGGGGAAAACAAGATTTTGATTAATAAATCAGGGAAATCTTCATCTTCACCTGCCGGCATCAGCGTGGCAAAAGGTGCGAAGCTTACGATTGACAGTGAACCGGAACAGCAGGGCTCCATAGAGGTGCTCAATAACACAAAGGTAAGCAAGACGGGTGCAGCAATTGGAGGAAATGTAGGACAGGATACAGGAATCATTCACATCAAGGGGGGAACTGTAATTGCAAAAATGACGGATTACAATCCTAGGGGAGCTGCCATCGGTGCTTCGGCAGGAAAAAGTGTAGAAGAAATACGGATTAGCGGAGGAGTTGTAACTGCAAAAGGTAGTTGGGGTGCCGGAATCGGAACAGGAAGTGCTGATAGCCAGGAAAGAACCGGTAAAATCGTGATAGAAGGCGGAACGGTGAATGCAAGCTCGGAGAACGGTGCCGGAATTGGAAGTGGTATTGGATATGCCCGTAGTAAACCGGCGATAACTGCAGAGATTGAGATTCATGGCGGAATGATTACAGCTTATTCTGAACGGGGAGCCTGCATCGGAAGTGGTTTGGATAGTTCGTCGAAGGTGCTGATTGACGGTGGTACCATATGTCTGGATAAAAAAACGACAGGGTATAGGAAAGTAGCACATATTGGGATGGGAGAAAGTAGTAATACACAGGTACAAACTGATGTGACGATTACGGGTGGAACGATCTGTTTGAAGGAGGCGGATGGATATATACCGCGACCGATCATTTATGGCTGGGAGCAGGTAGGCAAAACGTGGCAGAAGAATAATACAATAAAAGATGGGAACGGTACCCCGGTTTATTACACCACAGCGGATCTGACCGGTATCTATGATAATAATACACTGGTTGGAGATGCAAGTATTGAAGAAAGCTCCTACGGCTTTCAGGATGTCCGGACAGATTCCAGCGGAAAGCTCTATATGTACCTTCCGGCTTCGGAGGCAGTGAAAGCCTCCTTTGGCGGTGTGGAATTTACCGGAAAGGTTGAGGCAGGTAAAGATGAGAATGTATTGGAGCGTGAACAGACTTCTATTGATTATCAAAGGGAAGTCCTGAAAAATACGGCTCTGTATGAGCTCGAATATGCGGAATCCGAGAATTCTGCAACTTGGACGAAGATCCGGGCAGGAGGCGAAGCTTCTCTGACGAAAATTCTGGACAATCAGCCGGAGAATGCGAGAGAGATTACCCTGTATGTGCGAAAGGCAGCCGCAGGTTCCACAGCAGGTGAAGCAGCCGCAATAACGATTCCGGTAAGACCGGCAAAACCGGATAAGATAACAAAGGTAACGAAAACCAGCAACTCTATCAAAATTGTCGAGCCGACTGATGCCAAGTATGAGTATGGAATTGCTGAATCTGAGTCTGGTGAGCTTCAATGGCGGACGGAGAAGACGTTTACGTCACCGAAGCCGGCTAACACCTATTATATAACCCTTCGCGTGAAAGCAACAGACAACAGTTTTGCATCGAAGTCGGCTGATCGCTTATCTGTGACAACGCCGGATATCTTACAGTTCAAAGGTCCCGCTGGCGACGTATCCTTTGAAGCGAATGGAACCTATGGACAGGCACTTTCAGAGATTCCGGTACGGCTGGCAGAAGGATTTCAGGTTGTTAATTATAATAGATCACCGGTTTTAGGAACATGGAAGTTCAGTGCGGATCAGAGCGGAAAGTCCGCTTCCTCCATTTATCCGGAGGTAACGGGAACCACTGCATATCAGGCAGAATTTATACCGGATGGAGCGTCGGAAGGGCAGTATGGAAATAGTTTGAAAAGAAGTGTGATTCCGGAGATATCTCCGAAAGAGTTGACCGCAGTTGTTACGACACCTATTGAAAAGCCTTATGACGGAAATACCGACATCGCATTAGCGGCGACGGTAGCGATAGGAACTCCGGGCCCAATCTATACCATCCGCGGTCTGAAAGGAAACTTTGAAGATGCCAATGCCGGAACCGGTAAGACGGTAACCATTGATTCCTCAGAGGCAAAGGTTGAGACAGGCGAGAGTGCAGTGAATCTGCAGAATTACCGTATCATATATCCAGCCCAGACCGGAACGATCCATCAGATACAGGGTTCGGTTTCGATCGATCCGCAAGCATGGACCGGAGAAAAAACCTATGGAGACGACAGCTTTTCCTTGACAGGTGTGAATGTAGTGGGAGATGGAGCTCTGAACTATACAAGCTTGGATGAAAATGTTCTCACCGTGGACGCACAGGGACAGGTGACCATTAAAGGTACCGGTTCTGCAGATGTAAGCATCACCATGGCAGCGGGAAGAAATTATCTTGGTACAACTACACCTGTAAAGAGAACTATAAACATTCATAAAGAAACACTCACCCTTACGTTAACGGCTGTGAACCGGACGACCGGAGTGCAGCTTTCGAAAGAAATTCTGGGAACAGAGGAAGAGAATTTTGATATCATTGCCAGAGTGCAGGGCGTTTACCAGGACAAGCTGCAGGGTTATGTTCATTTCTATGATAATGAAAATCCGGATGCAGATATAGTTTCGGTAGGGGAAGATGGAACCGCTGTACTTAAGTGGATGAAGCCGGGAGAATCATTTGTAGGCACCCACACAATCAAAGCCGAGTTTGATTTTGGTGAATTTGATACGTGGGAATCCAGATACAACACACCAGCTCCGGCATCCCTTACATTTGAAATCAGTAAGGCAGCTCCACCGGCAGAGGATAAGCCAGATAACTCCGACAAGCCAGAAGACTCCGACAAGCCAGACCAATCAGGCAGCCAGAGCGCTTCCTCCGGACGTGACAAGTCTTCCGGCAGCGGAGCGACCAGGCAGGATCCGGTGAAGGGAAGAATCAACAGCAGCATAGGTATTCTCACGGGAACTGCCAACAGTACGGCCAATGACGGAAAGAGTCACTGGATGCAGGATGAACATGGATGGTGGCTGCGCTTCGCAGACAGCAGCTACCCGAAGGCAGAAAAACGCGGTACAAATGGCATTGCATATGCATGGGAGCAGGTAAACGGCAACTGGTGGGCGTTCGATGAAAGCGGCTATATCAAGACCGGCTGGATGCGCGACGAAGACTATGGCGGCTGGTTCTACCTCGATCCGGAACACGGCATGCAGACCGGCTGGGTCCTGATTGACGGCAAATGGCACTATTTCCACCCGACCTCAGACGGAAGAAAAGGCATCCTGTATGTCGGACGTCTGACACCGGACGGCTACTATGTAGATGAAAATGGTGTGTGGGATGGGAAAGACAGACAGTAAAAAGAACATTTAGGTCGAAGTTTGATTGATTGCGGCTTCTATCTAAATACCTTATGAAGCCGAGTCAAAATGAAATTCCAATGTGTTTACAGCTGTATTCATGAAAAAATATAATGAGCGCAGGAGAAAAGAATGCGGCTGCGAAGCAGACATATTCTTTTCTTGCGCCATTAACGAACGAACAGCCATGCGAAGCAGGGCGGTAGAGCGCGATAGCGCGGGTTCGTGAGTGGACGGGTGAGAATACGTATGATATAATGAACCCTGGGGGATCATAATCTGATTCACAAGGGGAAAACAAACCGACACAGGAGGGGGAACACATGAAGAATTTCTACACCGAAGAACAGTGGAATGAGATTCTGAAACAGCAGGAATCCGTACTTTGCTACGACACATTTACCCGGAAACAGGCGCTTGAGCTGGGGCTTTTGATTGCAGAGGTCACGGAGAAAAAATATCACGGTTCGGTCGCTGTCCGCATCGTGGAGGACGAGACGACCGTCTTTGCCTACAAGATGGAGGGCGCGACGCTGGAAGCAGACTGGTGGATGACCAACAAGCTGGCAGCATCGCGGCTCACGGGGATGAGCTCGCTGCGGGCGCTGACGGCATCGAGAGCCGGAGAACTGGAAGCATCTTGGAAAGTGCGCGAGGAGAACTTCTTCGTGTGCGGCGGCTGCATTCCGGTTTTCATGAGAGATGGAAGCCGTCCTTTTGCCTATGTGATGGTATCCGGCATGGAACACTGGGACGATCATCAGGTGATCGCGGATGCGATGGCGAAACAGCTGGGAGTTGAGATTCCGGAGATTCGGAAAGAGCAGCCATAAAACGATTGACTTGTAAAAACAAAGACGTTTGCAGAAATGGAAGGTAGATGAGCTATCTGCATTTTTGCAGGCGTCTTTTGTGGTTTTACTGTGCCGTATGGCGATGAATTATCCGTTATTTTGTATGGCGCACTTCCCCACCTGGTGGTATAATTCAAGTATTATAAAATTTGATATGAAAAGAATATTTGCAATGACTCAGATGGTTTTTGCACAGCAAAGAAGCATCTGAGAGATCCAGAGAATGTGAGGGATGTGGATGAGTAAAAAAGAGGTACGTCAGGCGGCTGCGGAACTGACCGAGCGCCTTTGTGAAAAAGACTTTTTAGACCGGTCGGGGCTGAGCCGGAAAAATGTCATGATGCTCATGAACAAGGATCACTGGGAGGAACAGTTTGCCCATATTTTCCCGATTAAAAAACGGATTTCCTGCAGGGCGGTTTACGAAATCTGCGAGGAACCGTTAAGCCTTTTAGGGCATGAGCCGGAAGAGGGCTGGATGAAGTTTACCTACCAGTATGTGTGCCATATTCTCTACCCGGATGCGGAGTTTAAGAAGAAAAATGCTGCTTTTTCCGCCGGTGCGGAGTTCTATCTGGCAGTGCTTCAGTTCGTGTTTGACCGCGAGCGGGCGGTGCTTCCGTACAAACCGATGGAGGACTTTGCATTTTTGGGTGATGAGGAAGCTTCAAGCTTTGAGTGCGCGGCAGAATACAGCCGTTTCAAGAAGTTTTTCGCACAGGAATACATCTATGAGATGATGCGCCTCAATGCGGAGGTGACGCCGTTTCGGACGCTGGAACACATCGCGGGTGTGCATTATGTCGCGATGACGGTGGCACGCGGGCTTTATGCGGCGGGAGTTCCGATCGATCTGACGCTGACCTCGGGCGCGGCTGCGGGACATGATCTCGGCAAATTCGGCTGCAAGCCGAATGAGCGGGTTCCGTATCTTCATTACTATTATACAAACCAGTGGTTTAACAACCATTCGATGGAATACATCGGTCATATCGCGGCGAACCATTCGACCTGGGATCTGGAACCGGAAAACCTGTCGGTTGAATCCCTGGTGCTGATCTATGCCGATTTCCGTGTAAAACAGAGCCGCGGCGACGACGGGCGTGAGATTACCTACATTTCCAATCTGGATGAGGCGTTCAACGTCATCCTCTCGAAACTCGACAACGTGGACGAGGTCAAATTAAACCGTTACCGCTTTGTTTATTCCAAACTGCATGATTTTGAGGATTATATGCGGTCTCTCGGTGTGGATGTGGATTTGAATGGACACCCGAAAAAGCCGGAGGTGCTGCCGGATATTTCCCTTCGGAATGCAGAGCAGACGGTGCAGTCCCTCGTTTTCATGGGTATCGAGCATAATATCCGCGTTATGCATCAGATGGGGGCGGAACGCCAGTTTGGCAATCTCCTCGAGGCGGCGCGCAGCGAGAAGGATTGGAAGAGTGTCCGCGCGTACTTAAACATTTTCCGTGAATATTTTACATACACAAACGACAAACAGAAAGAGCAGACGCTGGGCTTTTTATATGAGCTTCTGATGCACCGTGAGGGCGACATCCGCGCGCAGGCGGCGAGGCTGATCGGACACGTGATCGCGCAGTTCAACGCCGGTTACCGCAAGGAGCGCCCGGCGGGCATGCCGGATATTGCCGAGGAGCGCGTGATGGAGATCTGGAAGCAATATCTGGAAATGATCATCCGACCGGATCATAAGCTGATGCTGCAGCAGAAAAGGCGCATCCGTTATCACCTGAAAAATGTGCTGGCATCGGTGGTTGATCATGCGACGCCGGGTGATCTGCGGGAATTTCTGGAGGCATTTCTGGTTTGGTATGACCGGGCGGAGGAGCTGGATCCGGGCGAGGCATTTTCCCTGCTGGATACGGTGCATTTCATGCCGTTTGATAAACTGAGCGAAGAGGAACTGGGGAAAATCGCAAAATTTGCCCTGATTGAGTCGCAGAGCGGGGAACCGGATGTGCGGATCGCATCGTGGCGCGCGTTCAAGCTTCTGACGGCGTACCAGCCGGATCATCCGTGCTGTGCCGAGATCGGCGTGTGCGTGAGGGCGGCGCAGGTTGAGGACAATATCACGATGACCTTCCTCAAATACCGCGTGTTAAGTAACCTCGGAGAGGACACGGCGAGAGAACAGGAACTTTTGTATGACCGCGATGTTGTCTCTGATATTTTCCTGGATAACCTCAAAACAGCGACGCCGTGGGTCATCAAGTCGGCCAATATCAAGCTGCTCGTCGATCAGATCGCCCATGGCAAACAGGAACATATGCTGCATATCGCAGCGCATCTCTCAAACCTTGTAAAAGTCAGCGAGCACGTGATCGTGCGCCATGATGCCGGAACCGCCCTGCTTCGCATCATCGGGCTTCTGACACCGGATCAGAGAAATGAGATCGTGGTTGAGCTGATGAAGGGGCTGGAAGTCGGTGAGTACGAATTTTCCAAATATATTCCGCAGTATCTGGGGCAGGCGGCGCTGTGGCTGCCGCCGGAACAGCTGGAGGAGATCGTTTCCTACCTGCATGGCATGATGGCAAATGCAAACGACCAGATAGTCTCGGTTGCGCTTGATACGGTCGGCGTGCTGCTGGAACGGTATTCGTGCTACCCAGAGCGCTTTGCGGAGGAAAAAGAGGTATGCGAGGAACGGCGCGGACGTCTGCTTGGCATCCTGCTCAGCGGTCTGGCGAATTACCGCGAGTCGGTGCGCCAGGAGGCGATGCTGGTGCTGGGGCAGACCGTCTTCGGCTCATCCTGGATGGAGTGCCGGGAGAAAAAAGAGCTGTTCGCCCTGTCCTTCCGCAAGATGCTGTTCTTATTCAATGAAAATAAGGGAAATGAGCTGACGGCATTTTATCGTGCGGCGTCCCTTTCTAATATTTACCGGTTCATCACGCAGTATCATATGACCGAGGGCAATTTAGAGATCAAGGAGCGGAACCAGGTGGCATTCTTCCCAGGCACATTTGACCCGTTTACGCTGTCACACAAGGAGATTGTCCGCGAGATTCGCGATCGCGGCTATGAGGTTTTTCTGGCGGTCGATGAATTTTCCTGGTCAAAAAAGGCGCAGCCGCATCTGATCCGCCGTCAGATCGTGAGTATGTCGGTGGCGGATGAGTTCCATGTGAATCTGTTCCCGGATGAGATTCCGGTCAATATTGCCAATCCGGCGGATCTGAAACGCCTGAGAGAGGTATTTTCCGGAAAAGAGCTGTATATCGTGGTCGGCAGCGATGTCATTGCCAATGCCTCTTCTTATAAGAAGAAACCGGTCAAAAATTCGATTCATTCGATGAACCACATCGCGTTCCGCCGCGTGGGGGATGTCAAGGCGGACAATAAATACAACCGTCAGATGATGGATCAGATTAGCGGCAAGGTCGTGGAACTGGAGCTTCCGGAGCATCTGGAGGACATCAGTTCGACGAGAATCCGTGAAAATGTCGATCTGAACCGGGATATTTCGAACCTGATCGACCCGTCTGTGCAGGAATATATCTATTACAATGGTCTGTATCTGCGCGAGCCGGAATATAAACCATATATCCGCGCGCGTGCGATCTCCTATGAGGAGGTGGAGATGCCGGATGAAATGCTTCTGGCGGAAATTTCGAATTTCGTTCTGCGGGACGAAGAAGATCGCGAGAACCTGTTGAATTCGATGAAGGAGTCGGGCGACCGGCTGCTGCTTCTTAGGAATACCGTGCAGGAAAACCGGCTGGTCGGAGTGGCACGGCTTCGTTATCTGGCGCCGGATGAGCTGTTTGCCGTTCTGGGACAGGTCAGTCTGGCAGATCAGGTGCGCCGCCATACCTACGGTGAGATTCTTCTGATTTCGGGTATCTATGTCGAGCGCGATCCGATGATCTACGACGCGGAACAGCTGCTTTTAACCGAGGCGATCGCACGGTCCTTTGAGTATAAATGCGGCTATGCACTTTTCTTCCCGGCAGACGGTTACTGCCCGGAGCGCGTGCTGTCGGCGGTGGTCCGCCAGGGCTTTGTGAAGGCGCCGGAATCCCCGGAAGACGCGCCGCTCTATCTGGTCGATATGCATGCGCCGCTTGTATTAGTGCAGAATCTGGAAACAACGTTAAAAGAACCATTTTCCAGCAATCCGCGCGTTCTGGATGCGATCTACAAGGCGCATCGGGAATTGCAGATGGCGATGACGCGCTTCTATCCGGGACAGCTGGTTCTTTCGATGTCGGCGAGCGTGATTTACCACCGTCTGGTGGAACGGATCACGGCGTTAAATGGTGTGCCGCGTGACCCAGTGACGCCGAGACGCCTCGGCGGGGCGATGTGCGTGCCCTTCGGCAAGATCCTGCGAGGAAAAGTTATTCCGAATACGGTGACGAAGACGCTGCATACAGATAAAGTGTACGATCCGGAGCTGAAAGAGAAGTCGATCGAAGCGTTCCCGTACTATTCGCCGTTGCGAAGCCAGATCAAGGCTATCAAGTCCTTTGACCGCCCGGTGATTCTGGTGGATGATCTGCTGCATCACGGCGGACGTTTCGAGGCCTTGGAGCCGATGCTGCGTGAAGAGGGCGTGGAAATCAAAAAATTGGTGTTAGGTATGATTTCAGGCTATGGGCGCGACACGATGGCGACGAAGGGCGTGCCGGTAGACAGTATTTATTATATTCCGAACCTGCGGAACTGGTTTGTCGAGTCCACACTGTACCCGTTCATTGGAGGAGATACGGTGCGCCGCGATACCGTGAAGGTGGCGGGACTGACGCCGTCGATCAATATGATCCTGCCGTATGCCGCACCGCCGGTACAGGGAAGTACGCCGGAAGCCGCGTTTGAGTTCTCTGCGTGCTGCATCCGCAATGCGCGCAACATCCTTCTGGTGCTCGAATCCGAGTACCGGGCGCTGTTTGCGAGAAACCTGACGTTAAGCCGCTTGTCTGAAGCGGTCATCCTGCCGCTCTGCCCGGATAAAGGCGAGTGTGTCAGCTACGATCCGAATCTGGCAGCGTCGGTGTATCTGGAAAATGATTTGGAGATGCTGTATCGGACGCGGAAGTGAGAAATTATGTCAAATAATGCAAAATAATATTATATAAGATATCAAAAAAGAGCAGGGGGTATGCAATATGTACTATTATAAAATTGGAGATAAAATCTGCTGTTCCTTCAATGGAAATTTATCATACGAAAAGGCAGAAATGCCGCACCCGGGCACACCGCTCACATTCTTATTCGAACGCGAGCCGGGAACCGGAAGAGATTCTTTTAAGGTAAACTCGCCGCTGCTTTTATTCCAGGAGGCAGAGAATGTTTCCTGGTTAAGCAGCCGGAAGCTGGAAGCGCAGGCGGAGACGATGAAGAAAAAGCTGGAAGAATCGACGGAAAAAGCGGCAGGCAGCGGTGCATCTGAGAGTGGCGCGGCAGAAAAGGTGAATTGCGAACTTGACGAGGCAGTCAAAGCTGCGATCATTCAGGGCGTGATGCGCGCAGTCAACCGCCTGCATCCGGATTTTGAGGCTATTTTGGCAGAAAAACCGCAGAAAACGAAGAAAAGAGTCCATGTGCTGGCGATCGGCGACGTCGGAAGTACGCTGTTGACCGGGCTTCATCTTCTGGGCGGCGACTGCATCAGTTCGATCGGCATCTGTGATATTTCCGATAAAGTGACCGCACGCTGGGAATTTGAGGAAAACCAGATCGCGTACCCGTGGGCATATGACGCGCTGCCGGAGGTCGATGTGGTAAAACCGGAAGACCTCTTTAAGTGCGATGTGTTTGTATTTGTTGCTTCCAAGGGAATCCCGCCGGTTGGTTCCGGTGTCAAGGATGTGCGGATGTACCAGTTTGAAAATAACTCCAAGATCGTTGCGCAGTATGCAAGACAGGCGAGAGCCGAGCATTTCAAGGGCTTATTTGCCGTTGTCTCCGATCCGGTTGACCCGCTGGCAAAGACGGCATGGCTGGAGAGCAACAAGGACGAAAACGGCATCCTTGATTTAAAGGGACTCCGCCCGGAACAGGTACAGGGCTTCGGACTGGGCGTTATGAATGCGCGTGCGGCTTATTATGCGAAGCGCGACGGGCGGTTTTCACAGTTTTTGACTGAGGGGCGTTCCTTCGGACCGCATGGACAGGATCTCGTCATCGCAGATTCCATTGAGAATTACAACGACGAGCTTTCAAAAGAACTGACCCAGCTGACGGTAACGGCAAACCTGCATATGCGCGCGATCGGTTTCAAGCCGTTTATCGCACCGGCATATTCCTCCGGCGCAATCTCCCTGATTCTGATGATGCGCGGCGAATGGCACTGCGGTTCCGTCTTCATGGGCGGTATCTTCATGGGCGTGAAAAACCGTTATACCGAATATGGTCTGGAAACAGAAATTCTGCCATTGCCGGATGCGCTGTATGAGCGGATTGTGACGGCGGAGGAAAATCTGAAAAGGATTGTCTGATCAATGAGTCTTATCGCAGGAAGGAAGCGAAAACAAGTGATTCATTCAAATTCAGAAGGAGATATTTATATAGAAGAAATGCCACTCCTCCTCGTCCATCTGCGCGAGGAGGAAAAAGGTGCGGATGCGCGCCTTTCGGAGGTGTTATCCTATGCGCTGGACGGCTACGTCTATGAGACAGCGACGGAAATCAGCACGTTTGAAGATTATGTAAACCGATGGAGGCGCCTGAAAAAGACACAGAATCGAAAAAATCCAGTCCAGGGACGTATCCTGTTTGCCGTGCCGCTTGGCACATCTGGTATCAACCTGGAGCTTTACCGCCTGATTCGCTTTCTGCGGGAACATCCGGATTTTCTGAACGGTTTTGTCGGCGGGCTTTTGGTGGACAGTGAAAATGACCTCTATTCCAAATCGGCGGCGAAGGATCTGGTGTTTGCCGCTAACTGCGCGGGCTGCGCGTTCGTGGGGCGTCCGCTCGTCGAAGGCACGCGGACACTTTCCAATTACACGATCGTTTCCAATAATCTTGGAACCGATCTGATGGGGGCATACCGCGAGAGCGCGGCGGGGCTGGTCAAAGAAGTACTGGGAACGGATTGCGTCAGGAAAAAATGTCCGAAAGTATTGGTATTGCACGCGTCAAGCCACAAGACCTCCAACACCTACGCGATCTGGAACCGGGTGAAAGAACAGCTCCCGGAGATGGAGATCCGGGAGATAGGGCTTCGAAACGGTACGCTTTCCGACTGCGCCGGATGCCCGTACAAGATGTGCCTGCATTTTGGCGAGCAGGGAAGCTGCTTCTACGGTGGAGTGATGGTCGAGGACGTCTATCCGGCAGTCCGCGAGGCGGATGCGATCGTGATGCTCTGTCCAAACTACAACGATGCGCTGTCGGCAAACCTGACTGCGTTCATCAACCGCCTGACTTCGCTGTTCCGGACGACGCGGTTTTATGACAAAGCGCTGTTTGCGGTGGTTGTGTCGGGCTATTCCGGAAGCGATATCGTGGCGGAACAGCTTATCGCGGCGTTAAATATGAACAAAACCTTCTATCTGCCGGGGCAGTTTGCGATGATGGAGACGGCAAACAATGCCGGGGCAGCGATGCAGCTGCCGGGGATTGAGGATCGGATGAATGCGTTTGCGGAGAGAATCCGGGAGACGCTATTATATAGGTAAAGAGGGGTTATAAGCAGGGCAGCGTCACTGGGAGAGTTTGTAACTGTTCACAGGTAGGAATTTTTTGAACTGAAAATTCCGTACGATACAGTTCCGGCAGCAGATTTTGCCGATTTGGAATGCGTAGCATCGGCAAAATCCCGTTGCTGGGCACACGTGTGTGAACAGTAACAAGAGTTTCACATCTGTTATAAAATTCTTTACAGATTTCATGAAACTAAGTATACTATATGAATATGTAAAAACTGTTTTACTCAGGCTAAAGACCATGTGAAATCGAACCGTTTAAAGAGGGAGAAAGGCAGAAATGAAATCCTGGAGACGAACATTAGCGATAGGCTTTATCATAGCGATAACTTCGCAGCTGTATTGGAACGTATTTGTCAACAATTTCCGTGTGTCAGCGTCGGTTATCCTGCTTCCGGTGCTGATTATGACAGTCGGAAGCCAGATTCACACGATGACGATCTGTACGGTGACGTCGATCATTGTTTTTTTGTTCCGAATTGTGATATATTATCTGCAGGGAATGCCATCCGAGATGCTGGTACAGCTTGCGATGCCCGGAGCATTCTTTTATATCGTGTACGGCATGATGTTCAAGCTGCAGATCCGGAATAAACATATCGCGAATCTGGAAAATGTGATTGCGGCGGCATTTTTCTGTGACTTATGCTCGAATATATTCGAAAACTTCCTGGCGGCGCTTCTTAAAAACAATGCGATGCCGGGACCGGATATAATTCAAAAGCTTTTTATGATCGCTGCAGTCCGCACACTTTTTGTGGCACTGGCACTGATCGGAGAACAGCAGTACCGGCTTCTTCTTACGAAAGCGGATCATGAGAGCCGTTATCAGCGGTTATTTCTTATGACAACGGGACTCAAGACTGAGATTTACCTGATGCATAAGAACACCGAGGAGATCGAGCGCGTCATGAGCAATGCATACAAGCTCTATGAGCAGATTCTGGAAAAGGATCTTCCACGGGAAATGCAGCAGATGGGACTTGAGATAGCGCGGGATGTCCATGAGATCAAGAAAGATTACATCCGCATCATTCAGGGCATTGAGGAGGCGATCGAGGAAGAGTCGAACGAGGAAACGATGAGCCTGCAGGATCTTCTTCGGATTCTGGAATCATCCACCTACCGGACCATGGCGGAGAAAAAGCTGGATATCCGTCTGATGTTTGACTGCCGGGACAATTTTATGACGCAGGAACACTACCAGCTTATGACGATTCTCAAAAATTTGGTAGGAAATGCGGTGGAAGCGATCGAATCGACGAAAAAAAGTGGGATGATCTGGATTCGGGAGTACAAAAAAGATGGTAATTATGTGTTTGAAGTAGCGGACGACGGACCGGGAATTTCAGAAAAACATCTCCCACGGATTTTCAATATGGGATATTCAACGAAGTTTGATGAAAAAACCGGCAATATATATAGAGGCGTCGGGCTCTGCGGTGTGAAAAACGCGGTAGAGGAGCAGTTTGAAGGTAGTATTTCAGTGGATTCGGAAGAGGGAAGAGGAACGAAATTCCATATTGAGATACCGATAGCGAAATTGGAGGAAATAGAGTAAATGGAGATTTATATTGTTGAAGATGATATGTCAGTGATCAGCGTCCTGCAGGATATTATTGAAGATAATGATCTGGGAATTGTCTGCGGTACTTCAGAGGGACAGCCGGCGGATGTGGATGATATCCTGGCAAAGAATCCGGATATGGTTCTGATTGATTTCCTGATGCCGGAAAAGGACGGTGTTCAGGTCATGCGCGAACTGCGGGAAAGAGGCTGCAAGGCAAAATGCATCATGATTTCCCAGGTGGCGGCAAAAGAATTGATCGGCAAGGCATACGATGCGGGCATTGAGTTCTTCATCAGCAAGCCAATCAATATCATTGAGGTAAAATCGGTCATCCGTAATGTGGATGAGCAGATCAAGAATGAGAAAACACTGACGAATATTAAGAAAATGTTCATGGCAGAGATCGCGGATATGCCGAAGGAGAAGAAAAAAGATGACGGTTACGGCAGAAAGGTGCTTTACATTTTAAACCGTCTCGGCATGTCCGGCGAGAAGGGCGGCGACGATATCCTTCGGATCTGCGAGTATCTGCACAACAACGGACGCCCGATCTCCCAGGTCAGCATCGGTCAGCTCTGCGAGCTTTTGAGCGATGCGCCGAAGAACATGGAGCAGCGTGTCCGCCGTGCGATCGCGGTCGGCATGTCGAACCTGGCACATTTGGGTATTGAGGATTTCATGAATGAAACCTTTACTGCATACTCCAGCACCCTGTTCCCATTCGAGGAAATCCGGGCAGAGATGGATCACATCCGCGGTAAACGCCGTTACGGCGGCAAAGTCAGCATCAAAAAGTTCATCGACAGCCTGATGCTGGCGGTAGATCGTGAGGTATAACGGGTAGATTTACAAAACTTTCCAATTTATTTATCATAAGTTAAAAAAATGTTATAAAAATTTTATGTTTTTATGATGGATCTTGTAGTTTTTTGTCGGGGCTACAGTATTATACACCTGCGAGCAAGAAAAAAAAATAGGTTGGAGGTAGTTGTATGAAGACAATCGAGCTTGATATGTATCAGGCAACCGCAGTTGCGGCACTTGTACTGTTACTGGGACGTGTTCTGGTAGCTAAAATTTCTATTCTTCGTCGGTATTGTATTCCGGCACCTGTAGTTGGTGGTTTCCTTTATGCAATTGTTCATACCATCGTAAGAGGCATGGGCATTCTGGAAATTTCCTGCGACATGACACTTAAAAACGTATTCATGGTAGCTTTCTTCTGTAGCGTAGGTTTCACAGCATCCTTCCGTATGCTGAAGAAGGGCGGCGTTCAGACAGTTGTATTCCTGGCTCTGTCAGCTGTTATGGTAATTCTTCAGAACGTTCTGGGGGCTGGTCTGGCAAGCGTATTTGGTCTGGATCCTCGTCTGGGTCTGGCAACCGGTTCCATCCCGATGGTAGGTGGTCACGGTACTGCTGGTTCCTTCGGACCGTTACTTGAGGAATTAGGCGTAGCAAATGCGAGCGTTGTAGCTATCGCTTCCGCTACTTATGGTCTGGTTGCAGGCTGCGTAATCGGTGGTCCTATCGCAACTGCTAAGATCCGTAAGTACAAACTGTCCGCAGTTGCTGAGGCAGCTACTAAGACTGAGACTGTAGAGACAGATGAGACTGGTGCAATCGATTCCGCTAGAATCCTTGACGGTCTTCTGTACTTAATCGTTGCTATCGGTGCTGGTACTATCGTATCCATGTTCCTTGGCAAGTTTATGACATTCCCGTTCTACATCGGCGCAATGTTAGTTGGTGCTATCATCCGTAACATCATGGATGTTCAGAACAAAGAGATCCCGATGGAAGAGATCAGTACACTGGGCGGTGCTTCCCTTTCCGTATTCCTGGGTCTGGCTATGATCGATATGAAGCTGTGGCAGTTAGCTGAGCTGGCTGTACCGATGGTAGTTATGCTTCTTGCACAGACAGTACTTATGTTCTTCTATGCAAACTTCGTTGTATTCAACGTACTTGGCAAATCCTACGATGCTGCTGTTATGACCAGTGGTTTCTGTGGATTCGGTATGGGTGCTACCCCGAACGCTATGGCAAACATGCAGGCAATCACCGGCGTATATGGTCCGGCTCCGACTGCATTCATGGTAGTTCCGCTGGTAGGTTCCTTATTCATCGACTTTGTAAACGCAACTATCCTGACAGGATTCATCAGCTTCCTGGGCTAATAGATGCGAATTTCAAGAGGTCTGCTTTTGGGCAGGCCTCTTTTTTTGCGTAATAGGAAATTTCTTGGAATTTTCTATCACACAAAAAGGAACGAATGTGCCAATGATACGTACTCGCGCGAAGATGCAGGTTGTCGCAAGCGGCCGCGCGAGACGCCCGAATGTGCCAGGACACATTCGTTGTCCATCCCCGAGTTATAATCAAGAACAATATAACTCCATAAGCAAATGATAATAACATCTATAAGACTATTTTTATTTGATTTTGCCGAAGAGATGATATATAATACATTACAGAAACAGAAAAGTTCACAAAAACGATTTGGAACCAGAGGGAAAATTGTACAAGATAGATGAATATATCATCGAGTATTAGTGGTAACCATAGTTGAGTGAGCTATTCAAACTTATATACATATCAGGAGGTATTATCTAATGAGCAAGTATGTTGACAGAGTTCTTGCAGAACTCAAAGAGAAAAACGCACATGAGCCGGAATTCCTTCAGACTGCAGAGGAAGTATTATCTACTCTGGGTCCGGTTGTAGATGCACATCCGGAGTACGAGAAGGTAGCTCTTCTTGAGAGAATGGTTGAGCCGGAGAGAACAATCGAGTTCCGTGTTCCGTGGGTTGATGACAACGGTGCTGTTCATGTAAACCGTGGCTATCGTGTACAGTTCAACGGCGCTATTGGACCGTACAAAGGAGGCTTACGTTTCGCTCCTTCTGTAAACCTGTCTATCATGAAGTTCTTAGGCTTCGAGCAGACATTCAAAAACAGCTTAACAACTCTGCCGATGGGCGGCGCTAAAGGTGGTTCTGACTTCGATCCGAACGGCAGAAGCGACAACGAGATCATGAGATTCTGCCAGTCCTTCATGACTGAGTTATATCGTCACATCGGACCGGACGTAGATATCCCGGCTGGTGACCTTGGTGTAGGCGGACGTGAGATTGGTTATCTGTATGGTCAGTACAGAAAACTTCGCGGTGCATTCGAGAACGGTACTATCACAGGTAAGGGAATGTCCTTCGGTGGTTCTCTGGTTCGTCCGGAAGCAACTGGTTACGGCGCTGTTTACTATGTAGAAGCTGTTATGAAACATGAGAACGATACAATCGAAGGCAAGAGCGTTGTTGTATCTGGTTTCGGTAACGTTGCTTGGGGTATCTGCAAGAAACTGGCTGAGCTGGGTGCTAAGGCTGTTACCCTGTCTGGTCCGGATGGATACATCTACGATCCAGATGGTGTTGTAACTGAAGAGAAGATCAACTACATGCTGGAGATGAGAGCTTCTGGACGTAACAAAGTTCAGGATTACGCAGACAAGTTCGGCGTACAGTTCTTCCCAGGTGAGAAACCGTTCGGCGTTAAGGCTGACATCATTATGCCGGCTGCTACTCAGAACGATGTTCGTATGGAAGAGGCTAAGAAGATCGCTGCTAACGGCATCAAGTACTACATCGAGGTAGCTAACATGCCAACTACCAACGAAGCTCTGAGATTCTTAATGGATCAGAAGAACATGGTAGTAGCTCCGTCCAAGGCTGTTAACGCAGGTGGCGTTCTTGTATCTGGTCTTGAGATGAGCCAGAACAGCGAGAGATACAGCTGGACAGCAGAGGAAGTTGATTCCAAACTTCATCAGATTATGACTGGTATCCATGATGGTTCCGCAGCAGCAGCTGAGAAATACGGCTTAGGCTACAACCTGGTAGCTGGTGCTAACATCGTTGGTTTCCAGAAAGTTGCTGACGCTATGATGGCTCAGGGTATCTGCTGGTAGTCAGTAGTTCCCCATACCATATGGAGTGAATGTATAAGTAATATAATTGCATAACGCAGTTACATAAAAGAACTGCTGATTCGGACAACCTGGTGACAGGAAGTCCGGATCAGCGGTCTTTTTTGCGTAATAGGAAATTTCTTGGAATTCCCTATTACGCAAAAAGGCACTAACGTGCCAAGGAATAATTCTTCCCTCCCACACATAAAATAGTAATGGTAATTTTTGACAGTCTATCTAAGACGTAAATGTTCAAGCAGGGAGGAGAATGAGAGAATGAGAAGAACAAAAAAGACGAAAAAAATGAGAATGCAGGGACACATGGCAGTAGCAATTTCCATGGCGATGGCGGCAGGGCTGGCGCTGACGGGATGCGGCAGTACCGGAACGACAGGAGTATCGGCAGAGACATCTGCGGGAGGTAAAAATGAAGCCGGGAGGAATACTGCCGGTAACACAGCAGGCGGACAGGAAGAAAGTCAGAGTGGGGCTGGCGCTGCGCAGGTGACAGACACGAAAAAGGGCGGAAAGGATGGCGGAACCAGCCTCATTTTCACGACGGGAGGCGATCAGGGTACATATTATGGATTTGGCGGCGTGCTTGCAGGAAAGATAGGGGAATCGACCAGCACTTCGGTGACGGCGATCACATCGGGCGGTTCACAGGCAAATATCGAGGCGCTGGATGCACATGACGCGGATTTGGGATTTGTGCAGTCGGATGTCATGGCATATGCCTACAATGGTACGAATCTCTTTGAAGAATATGGAAAAGTTGCTGATTTCTCGACCGTGGCGGCGCTCTATATGGAGCAGGTGCAGATTGTTACGCTGGATCCGTCGATTCAGTCGGTAGCCGATCTGGAAGGCAAAAATGTTTCGGTCGGCGCGGCGGGGTCAGGCGTCTATTATAATGCGGTGGATGTGCTGGGAGCATATGGATTGGATATCGAAAAAGATATAAATCCGACGTATCAATCCTTTGGGGACAGCGCAGAGGCGTTGCAGGATGGCAAGATTGATGCGGCATTTGTCGTAGCGGGTGCACCGACGACCGCAATCACCTCCCTGGCAGCGACGAAGGATGTGTATCTCGTCAGCCTGGACGATGAGCATATGGATCAGCTGATTAAAGAATCGCCATATTACAGCAAAAACACGATCCCAGCGTCCGCGTATGGAACGGATGAGGATATCAGGACGGTGGCTGTCGGTGCGGTAGTAGTGGCGCGCGATGACGTTCCGGCAGAGGATATCTATAACTTCTGCTATGGCGTCTTTGAAAATATGGATTCCATCAAGGCGGCGCATGCGAAGGGAGCGGAGCTGAACCTTGAATTTGCCACTTCGGTCACAGCGGTTCCGTATCATCCGGGAGCAGCGGATTATTTCGCAGAGAAAGGGATGGAGGTGCCGGTGAAATAAGGGGGAAACCCAGAAATGAAGTATGAAAGGGGGTTATACGAATGGGTGAATGGAAGGAAAAGAAAAACAGGGCACCAGATCTAAAATACCTGGAACGTGAAAGCCTGAAAAAGGGCGATTCGGACACAGGGACAGCTGCGGATGTTGAGTTAGTCATGAAAAAATATGACCGCGAGTCCAACACGCGCGTCTGGCAGGGGAAACCAGCATCGATCATCCGGTGGCTGTCGGTATTATTTTCCGTTTACAGCATTTATGTGACGCTTTTCAGTACCGCCTTGCCGGAAATCCGGTTGTCGATGTTTCTGGGAATGATTCTGATTCTCGGGTATCTGCATTATCCGATTCAGAAGGGAGACGGACGCATCAACCATATGCCGTGGTACGACTGGGTTCTGATGGCAGTGGGGGCGGTTCCATTTTTCTATTTTGCGGCGAACGCGCATGCGATCATTAAGCTGGCGACGCGGGTCACGAAGAATCCGGTTATGGTGCTGATGGCGATTCTGGCGGTGCTCTCGCTGATGGAACTTTGCAGGCGTTGTGTGGGAATCCCGATTCTCTGTGTGGTCGGTGCACTGCTTGTATATACATTTGCGACGGTGCGTTTTGGAAAGGTTATTTATGATTTATTTTACACGACGAGCGGCGTTATGAATACGCCGATCAATGTCTGTGCAAAATATATTGTGGTCTTTATCATTTTCGGGGCGTTTCTGGAACGGACGGGGATCTCGAATTTTTTTATCGACCTGGCGAACTGTCTCTGCGGTTCCTCGGCGGGCGGTCCGGCGAAGGTGGCGGTTATCTCCTCGGCGCTCTGCGGGATGGTATCGGGATCTTCGGTTGGAAATACTGTCACAACGGGTTCGGTCACGATCCCGATGATGAAAAAATGTGGTTACCGCCCGGAATTTGCCGGAGCAGTGGAGGCGGCTGCTTCGACCGGCGGGCAGATCATGCCGCCAATCATGGGCGCGGCAGCATTCCTGATGGCAGAATATATGGGCGTGCCGTATGCGACGGTGGCGCTGAAAGCGATTCTTCCGGCAGTGCTGTATTTTGCGGGTATTTATATCGCAGTGCATCTGGAGGCACAGAAACTGGGACTTCGTGGAATTCCGCGGGAGGAACTGCCGCAGATGCGGGTGCTGATGAAACAGATCTATCTGCTGGCACCGTTGATTGTGCTGGTGGTGCTGGTATCGACAAATACATTTACGATGCAGTTTTCTGCGTCGGTAGCGATCTTTGCCGCGATTGCGGTCGGTGCTCTGAACCGGAATAACCGGATCACGCTGAAAAAGATTGTGGATGCGCTGGAGGCAGGCGGACGCGGCACGATCACGGTGGCGGTTGCCTGTGCGATGGCGGGGCTGGTGGCTGGATGTATCACATCGACCGGTCTGGCATCGAAGCTGATCACGGCAATTGTGGCAGTTTCCCAGGGAAAACCGCTGATCGCGCTGTTCCTGACGATGTTATGCTGTATCGTGCTTGGCATGGGCGTTCCGACGACGGCAAATTACTGTATTATGGCGGCGACCTGTGCGCCGATTCTGATTGCACCGGAGATCGGGATCAATCTGGTCTGCGCGCATTTCTTTGTTTTCTATTTCGGAATCGTGGCGGATATCACACCGCCGGTGGCATTGGCAGCTTATGCGGGTTCCGCGATCGCGAAAGCGCCTCCGATGAAAACGGCGCTCAATGCGACGCGGCTGGCGGTTGCCGCTTTTATCGTGCCGTATATTCTGGCATTTAACCCGGCGATGGTATTCATCGACACGAATGCACTGCAGGTTGTGCAGATCTGCATCACCTCGCTGCTCGGTATCTTCGGGATTGCGGCGGCGCTTAACGGTTTTCTGTTTGGATGGCTATCCGTTGTAGAGCGGCTGGTTTTGATCGTGGGCGGTCTGTGCATGATGGATCCGGGCGCATGGACGGATCTTCTGGGACTTGTGTTGGTTGGCGGTGTGACATTCTGGCAGAAGAACCATGGATTGGAGAAAGATGCGGAGACGGGTGTTGGATGAATGAATTTGCATTGCAGTTTACATAACGTGTAAACTGTGATGTGAAGTGTGTGTAAACGTAGACCGCACAGGCGCAGGCATGTGCGGTCTTTTGTGGCATAGGAAACTTCGGGCGGTTTCAGCAAGGTATGTTTTTTGTTTCCGGTGGGATGTTTGCAAACCAGAGGCTGTGAATCGGGCGGTAGCGAATCGATTTTAAGATAATTTTCACAAATTCACTCTGGAAATATCGGGTGGAATATGGTTAAATAGTCAATAGAGTTTTGCCACCCAAAAGAGTGTAGAAGGAACGGAAAGGAGAAATACCAGGATGGATGAGAATAAAGAGTTGGTAGAGACAATGGAGGACTATGCCGAGGAGCTGGAGGCGTCTTTCAAGCGTCTGCATGAGGGCGATATTGTGACTGGCACGGTTGTTGCAGTGACGGACGACCAGGTGCTGGTGGATTTGAAATATTTTGCTCAGGGCGTGATTGACCGTGAGAATCTGAGCAATGATCCGGATTTTAATATGAAAGAAGAGATTCAGCCGGGCGACCTGCTCACGGCAACGGTAATTCAGACCGACGACGGCGAGGGCAATGTCGTTTTATCCCGCAAGGAGGCGAATGACAGGATGACGTGGGAACATTTCCGTCAGCTGCTCGATGAGCGCACACCGCTTGAGGTTACTATTTCCGAGGTCGTAAACGGCGGTGCGGTTGCGATGGTGGAAGGCGTGCGCGGCTTTATACCGGCGTCGAGACTGGATGCAGCGTATGTCGAGGATCTGGACAGCTGGAATGGAAAGAAGATTCCGGTGCTGGTGATTGAGGCGGATGAGGAGAAGAAACGTCTCGTCCTGTCCGGCAGAGAGTTGGCGAGAGAAAAACAGGATGCGGAGAAGAAGAGCCGGATTGCGCGTTGTGAGACCGGCGCGATCATGGAAGGAACGGTCGAGACAATCAAGCCATACGGCGCGTTTGTCCTGCTGGAAAATGGCTTAAGCGGACTGGTACACGTTTCCCAGATGAGTAAAAAGCGCGTGGAGAATCCGGGTGCAGTCGTAAAGGTGGGACAGAAAGTGACGGTGAAAATCCTGTCTACCGCAAATGGCAAACTAAGCCTCAGCATGAAAGAGGTAGAGCCGGACGAAGCGCCGGAAGAGGAAGTATTTAATTATCATGAGTCAGGCGAGGCGACAACCGGGTTTGCTGAGCTGTTAAAGGGCTTTAAATTTGACTAAATAGCAGTAAAGGAGAGGGAAAATTGAATATCCCTGAGACGTATAATCAGCTTGACCAGTGGACGACAGTCATGTTTCTGTACAATTCTGCCCTGAAAGCGATTAACACGAAAATTGAAATTCTAAATAACGAGTTTATTCATTTATATAATTACAATCCGATTGAGCACATCAAATCGCGCCTGAAAACACCGGAGAGTATCGTCAAGAAGCTTAAACGCGGTGGACATGAGGTGACGATCCCGAACATGATTGAGCATCTGAGCGATATTGCGGGCATCCGTATTATCTGCTCGTTCAGCCCGGATATTTACCGGATCGCGGAGATGATCGCGCGTCAGTCGGATGTGACAGTGCTGGTGGTGAAGGATTATATCAAGAATCCGAAGCCGAACGGCTACAAGAGTTACCATATGGTTGTGACGATCCCGATTTATCTAAGCGATGGTCCGGTGGATACGAAGGTGGAGATCCAGATACGGACGATAGCGATGGATTTCTGGGCAAGTCTGGAACACAAGATTTATTATAAATTTGAAGGAAATGCGCCGGATTATCTGGAGCAGGAACTGAAAGCCTGCGCGGATATGGCGGATATGCTGGATAATAAGATGTTTTCCCTGAATCAGGCGATCACGAAGATTGCGGAGGAACAGGCGAAGGAGAAGGAAGCTGCGAAAGTGGCGGAGGAAATGAAGAAAGCAGAGCGGGAGGATGTGCCCGCGGGGAACGAGCAGGAGCCGAAAGACGGGAAACGGAGCGGGGAAGCTGCGTCCGGGAACCGGAAAGAAGCCGGAGAGTAAGAGACGAAGAAAATGAAGATACGCAGGCGGATGGGTGAGACAAAGCAGATTGTTCAGGTAAATGGGGGGAATATTCTGCTGTTTGAGCTGGCTTTCCGTTTGCTCACGCTGCCGCTTCTTTTGCAGGCAGTGGCGGCGCTGTTCCGTCTGTCGGTGCGCGCGTCTGGTTACAGTTATGTGACGGTCAGCAATCTGGTTTCCTACCTGCTGCGGCCGGTTACGATCGCGATTCTGGTTTTGATGGCAGCGATCCTGCTGGTGGGAGTTTCCATCGAGGCGGCGGGACTTCTGGCGGCATATCAGGCGGCGGCACTCTCGCGGAAAATGAGCGCTTTTTCGATGTTTGCGGCAGGCATCCGTCTGACGGTATCAGAGATCCGAAAGCGGAATCTGAGGTTGTTTCTGGTGCTGGCGGTTCACGGCCTGGTGCTTCATTCATTTTTGATTTACCGGATGTTATGCCATGTGAAGGCGGTCAAATTTATCCTTCCGGCGCTTCTGGCGGAGAACTGGGGGCGGCTTTTACTGGTTGGCGTGATTGTTGGCGCGGTTGTGATCTCACTTCCGACGATTTTTATCTGTTTTGGCTGTATGCTGGAGCAGCGGTCGTTTCGGGGCGGATTTCTGCGAAGCAGGGAGCTGCTGCGCGGTAATCGGGTACAGGTAGTTGGGACGCTTGTTTTGTGCAATCTGGCAGTTACGGCGGTGACGGTGGTGCTCTATCTGATTGCGGTTGTGATTGTGGCGGTGTTTGCTGTCTGGTTTGCGGATCGGCGTCTGGAATTGATCCTGGTTTTAGAGGCGCGCGACCGGATCGAGATGGTTCTGATGCCGCTCATGAGCATCGTGCTGATGTCGGTCAATTATGGCGCATTGACGGTGTTATATGTGCAGCTGGACCGGAAACGTCAGAACAAAGAGCGCTGGAAGTTTGAAGCTGGCGAACATGCGGGTCTTCCGTGGATGAGCCGCCGCAACCGGATGGCGGCGCTGGCACTTCTGACGGCATTGAGCGCCGGAGCAATGTACGACGCTTTTTACCGGGGCAATGTGCTGGCGGCGGATCAGCTGAGGGAAGTGCAGCTCACAGCGCATCGGGGCGCATCGACGAGCGCACCGGAGAACACGATGCCTGCGATGGAGGCAGCGGTCGATCAGATGGCGGATTTTGCAGAGCTGGATGTGCAGGAGACGCGGGATGGTGTGCTGGTATTGTTCCATGACAGCACTCTGGAGCGGATCGACGGGACGCGGCGGACGATCCGATCGCTTTCCTGGGATGAGCTGCAGCAGGTAGATGCCGGTGGCTGGTATTCGGAGCAGTACAGCGGGACGCGGATTCCGAAGCTGGAGGACGTTATCGAATATGTCAGGGGACGGATGATGCTGAACATCGAGATCAAATATGACGGCGCGTCGAGCGATCTGCCGGAAAAGGTCGTGGACTGTATCCGGGAGAATGATTTCGTGGAACAGTGCGTCGTGACATCGACGAGTCTTTCTTATTTAAAGCGGGTGAAGGCGGCGGATTCGGATATTTATACGGGCTATATCCTGTCGGCAGCATATGGAAGCTATTACGAGGATGATGCGATCGATTTTATCAGCCTGATCTCCAGTTCAGCGAACCGGAAGCTGGTCGAGCGCGTCCATGCCTGTGGTAAGGAGGTTCATGTCTGGACGGTCAATAAAAAGAGTGAACTGGAGCGAATGAAGATGATCGGCGTCGATAACATCATCACCGACCGGCCGATCCTGGCGCGGGAGGTCATTCTGGGCGAGGAAAATGCGGAGAATCTGCTGGCGCGGCTGAGGGCGCTGCTGCGGTAAAGAAAGATTACAGGAAAAATAAAAATCAGGAGAAAAACATGAGATTTGTACTACAGAGAGTCAAACACGCGAGTGTAAAGGTAGACGGCGAGCTGATCGGCTCGATCGGCCGTGGATATATGGTGCTGATGGGCGTCAGCGACACCGATACGGAGGAAATCACCGACAAAATGGTGGATAAAATGTGCAAGCTGCGTATTTTTGAGGATGAGAACGGCAAGACGAACTGTTCGCTGGCGGATGTGGATGGCGAGATCCTGCTGATCAGCCAGTTTACTTTGTACGCGGACTGCAGCCACGGAAACCGCCCGGGCTTTACGGGTGCGGGAAATCCAGAACTGGCGAACCATCTCTACGAACACGCGCTGGCGCGCTGCGCCGGACAGGTGCGGAAGGTCGAGCACGGTATTTTCGGGGCAGATATGAAGGTCGAGCTTTTAAACGATGGACCATTTACGATTCTGCTGGATAGTGATACGATAGTGAAAAAGAAATGATTTGCAAAAGGAGGAAGGATATGTCAGTAGCGAAAGAACAGAGAGAAAAACTGATCTGGGAATTTCCTAATATTGGAAAGAAAGCCCCGGAGCAGGAGGAAAAGGCATTTGCGTATTGCGAGGGATATAAGGAGTTTTTAAATGCGGCAAAGACCGAGCGCGAATTTGTGCGCGAAGCGGTGCTCCGCCTGAAAGAGGCTGGTTATGAGGAGTTCGAAGAAGGAAAAATCTATCAGCCGGGCGACAAGGTATACCAGATCAACCGCAAGAAAGCGCTTCTGATGAGCACGTTCGGAAAACGTCCGCTGGAGGACGGCGTCCGAATTAACGTGGCTCACATCGATTCCCCGCGCCTGGATCTGAAACCGAACCCGCTGTATGAGAAGGCAGAGGCGGCATATTTCAAGACCCATTATTACGGCGGTATCCGCAAATACCAGTGGGCGACGATCCCGCTGGCGATGCACGGTGTTGTGATTTTAAAGGGCGGCACATCGATGGATATTTGCATCGGCGAAAAAGAGGGTGATCCGGTCTTCTGCGTGACCGATCTGCTTCCGCATCTTGCCGCACAACAGAATGAGCGGAAACTGAAGGACGGCATCAAGGGCGAGGAATTAAATATCATCGTTGGCTCCCTGCCGTATCCGTGCGAGGAAGAAGACTCGATCAAGGAGCCGGTCAAGCTGCTGGCGCTGTCGCTCTTAAATGAGCGCTTTGGCATGACGGAGAAGGATTTCCTGCGTGCAGAGATCGAGTTTGTGCCGGCAGTAAAGGCAACAGATGTTGGTCTGGACCGCAGCCTGGTCGGTGCTTACGGACAGGATGACAAGGTGTGCGCGTACACGGCACTGACCGCAGAGATGAAAGCCAAGTCCCCGGAATATACGACTGTTACGATTCTGGCAGATAAAGAGGAGATCGGTTCCGTTGGAAATACCGGCTTAAATTCCGATTTTACCCTGCATTATATCGAGGGACTGTGCAAGGCAGAAAATGTGGATGTCCGCAAAGTGCTGAAGCATTCTCTGTGCCTGTCGGCGGATGTCAATGCGGCGTATGACCCGACGTTTGCGAGTGTATTTGAAGAAAAAAACTCCTGCTATCTGAATAAGGGTGTCGTTTTGACGAAATATACGGGTGCGCGTGGCAAATCCGGCAGCAACGACGCGAGCGCGGAGACGATGGCGAAAGTGATCCAGATCATGGATGAGGCAGGCGTATACTGGCAGATCGGCGAGCTGGGCGCAGTAGACGTCGGCGGCGGCGGCACGGTTGCCCTGTTTGTGGCTGGCATGGATGTAGATGTTGTGGATATGGGGGTTCCGATTTTATCCATGCATGCCCCATTTGAGCTGGCATCGAAACTGGATATCTATAACACATATCTGGCATTTGCAGCATTTTGCAGCTAAAAAATAGCCGGAAAATTCCGTCAGGAAAGACAAAACGTTTTTTTCTGGCGGAATTTTTTATCAAATAATTCATATCCGGTTTCCTTAAATTGGGAAAAGTGATGAACTATGAAAAAAGAGTTGCTGAAAATATAAAATATTGAAAAATCACTTTTGCGACAGGCTGGTTTGTGGTATGATGATTGGTAAGACATACGTGCAGATATATCATATGTGCGTTTGAAAGCCAGGTGCCGGATGGCGCAGGCAGGAAATTGAGAGATAGAGGACGACTAAATGAAGAGATGGAAAATAGCAGGCATCTGCCTGGCGGTTGCGGTAGTAGCAGCGGTATCTGGATGCGGAAAAAAGACAGGGACTGAGACGACCGCAGCAGAGAGCACGGCTGCAGAGACAGAGGAGTATGTCGCAGAGAGCAGCGTGAAGCTGGGCGAGTACAAAGGCATCGCTGTGACCGTGACCGAGGCATCCGTGACGGACGAGGAAGTAGAAAACCAGATTCAGCAGGTGTTGAATTCAAAGGCCGAGTACCGCGAGGTAGATCGGGCAGCCCAGACGGGCGATCAGGTCAACATTGACTATAAGGGACTTTTGGACGGTGAGGCATTTAAGGGCGGTACCGCCGAGGGCTATGACCTGACACTGGGATCCGGCAGCTTTATCGATGGATTCGAGGATGGGCTGGTCGGCGCTGTGAAGGGCGATCAGAAAGACTTAAACCTGACCTTCCCGGATCCGTATCCGAACAACCCGGATCTGGCAGGTAAGGCGGTTGTATTTGAGGTAACGGTCAATGCGGTCAAGGAGCGCTCCGTTCCGGAACTGACGGATGAGTTTGTTGCTTCCGTATCACCGGATGATGGAACCGTGGAGAAATACCGTGAATCCACCCGTGAGAACCTCTTAGAGCAGAAACAGCTCTCGATTGACAATCAGAGAGATACGGATATTCTGAATGCGGTTGTGGACAATTCAGAAGTTGTATGCTCGACTGCATCGATCGACGAGGCATATGATACACAGTTAAAGGCATACACCAACATGCTTTCCTCCTACGGCGTCGATCTGGCGACCTATGCGGGTATGATTGGAAGCGACGAGGACAGCTTCAAGCAGAAGATCCGAGAGGAAGCCAAGGAAATGGCGAAACAGTCCCTCGTTTTAAATGAGATTGCAAAGCAGGAAAATATCACGATCGACGATTCGGACAAGGAAGCACTGGCGAAACGCTACGGCTATGAGAGCCTGGAGACGATGCTTCAGAACGATAACATCGATCAGAAGATGGTGGACGATACGGCACTGATGCAGAAGACACTTGATTTTCTGGTAGAAAATGCCAAGATCACCGTCAGCACTGAGGAGAACAATGCGGCGCTGAATACAGAAGCAGCCGAGGACGAGGCGGAGTAGAAAGCGTCTCATAAAAATACAGATAAGGGGATAGACATATGCAGATTTTATACGACAGAATCCGTAAAGATGGAATCGTAAGAGCAGGAAATGTATTGAAAGTGGATCGTTTCCTGAATCACCAGATGGATATTCATCTGTTCCAGGAGATCGGCAAGGAGTTTAAACGCCGTTTTGAGGGTGAGGAGATCAACAAGATCCTGACGATCGAGGCGTCGGGTATTGGTATTGCCTGTATCGTAGCCGAATATTTTGATGTTCCGGTTGTATTTGCCAAGAAAACAAAGACGAAAAATATTGCCGGAGAAGTGTATACAACGAAGGTTGAATCGTTTACCCATGGCACTGTATATGATATTATTGTGTCCAAGGAGTTCCTTGGAAAAGGCGATAAGGTTCTGGTTATCGATGATTTTCTGGCAAAGGGCAAGGCATTAGACGGTCTGACCACTTTGATTCAGGATTCGGGAGCAGAATTAGTTGGTGCGGGCATTGTCATTGAAAAAGGTTTTCAGGACGGCGGCAAACGCATCCGTGATAAGGGCATCCGCGTTGAGTCACTGGCGATCGTAGACAGCATGAATGCAGAGACCGGGGAGATCGTATTCAGAAATGAAGATAAATAAAAAAGCATTGTTTTTTGATATTGATGGAACATTGTTTAGTGAAAAATTAAGGCAGGTACCGCAAAGCGCGGTGCTTGCCTTAAAAAAAACAATGGAAAAGGGAAATCTGACATTTATTAATACGGGGCGGACCTGGTGCCAGACGTCCAAAATCCGGGAGGAAGCGCCGGTAAACGGGCTGCTCTGCGGCTGTGGTACCTATATTTCCGTGGATGGAAAAACACTCTATGACCAGAGAATTTCGCCGGAACGGGCGGAGAAACTGAAAGAGGATATTCTGCGGTTCCGGATGGATACAGTGATGGAGGGCGTGGACGCCTGCTTTTTCCGGCCAGATGGGGTGCAGACCGAAACGATGCGGGCGATCCGCTCGATTCTCGACCAGAGCGGCTCGGTTTCGGCGAAGAACTGGTCGGATCCGTCCTTTTCGATCAGTAAATTTTGCGTGGCGGTCGGAGCAGACAGTGATCCGGCGGGATTTTTTGAGACACTTCGGGATTTTGAGGTGATTGACCGGGGCGGCGGCTTCTATGAGTGTGTGCCGATGGGGCATTCTAAGGCGAGTGCGATCGAGTGGATTTTGAAGCAATATGGGATCGCGCTGGAGGACGCGTGGGTCTTTGGAGACAGCATGAACGATCTGTCGATGTTCCAGTATGTGCCGAATGCGGTTGTCATGGGAAAACACGATGCCGGGTTGGAGCCGTATGCGACGTTTACGGCGAAGACCGTGGAGGAAGATGGGATTTACCGGGCGATGGAAGAGCTGGGGCTTTTGTAAGGAAGAAATGGTTTGGTGTTTGATATATATGTATAAAGAGTGAAATTTGTGTGGATGTGTGGAGTTCAGAGAAACATCCTGTGGAGAGAGGTTTCAGGAAAGATTGAACTGGTGGATGTCTGAGACTGGAAATGCTCAAGATTGTGGATAGTTGAGACAGAACTAGAATGAAAGGGTGTTGGATAAAGATATATGAATTATGAGAAATCGGAAAAATATGAAGTTCTCAAGCGGTATTTCGGATATGACAGTTTCCGAGAAGGACAGGAAATGCTGATTGATGGGATTCTTGATGGGCGTGATGTGCTGGGAATCATGCCGACGGGCAGCGGAAAATCACTGTGTTATCAGGTTCCGGCATTGATTCTTCCGGGAATCACGCTGGTGGTGTCACCGCTGATTTCTCTGATGAAGGATCAAGTCACGGCACTCAATCAGGCGGGCGTCCACGCGGCGTATCTGAACAGTTCGCTGACGACGGCACAGTATTATAAGGCGCTTGGGTATGCGCGCGAGGGGCGTTATCCAATCATTTATGTGGCGCCGGAGCGTCTGATGACGGAGGCATTTCTTGATTTTGCGATGCACGTGGATATTGCGATGCTGGCGATCGATGAGGCGCACTGCATTTCCCAGTGGGGACAGGATTTCAGACCGAGTTATTTGAAGATTGTTGATTTTATCGAGAAGCTGCCGAGGCGTCCGGTGGTCAGTGCTTTTACGGCGACCGCGACCAAGGAGGTCCGGGACGATATCATCGACATTTTGCAGTTACAGAACCCGGTGATGCTGACGACGGGATTTGACCGGAAAAACTTGTATTTTGCAGTGGAGACGCCGAAGGACCGCTATGCGGCGATCCGGGCATATCTGGAGGCGCACCCGGGGCAGGGAGGGATTATTTACTGTCTGACCCGCAGGAATGTTGAGGAGATCTGTGAGAAGCTGATCCGGGATGGATTTTCAGTGACGCGTTACCATGCGGGACTTTCCGATGCAGAGCGGCAGAAGAATCAGGATGATTTTATCTATGACCGGGTTCCGGTGATGGTGGCGACCAATGCGTTCGGCATGGGAATCGACCGGTCGGATGTACGGTTTGTCCTGCACTGCGGGATGCCGAAGAACTTGGAAGCCTACTATCAGGAGGCAGGACGTGCCGGGCGTGACGGCGAACCGGCGGAGTGCATCCTGTATTATAGCGGGCGGGATGTGGTGACGAACCAGCTCTTTATTGAGCGGAACCAGGACAATCAGGAGCTTGACGACTATACGCGGCAGGTGGTGCTGGAACGTGACCGGGAACGCCTGAAAAAGATGACGTTTTATTGTTTTACGAATGAGTGCCTGCGTGATTATATCCTGCGGTATTTCGGCGAATATGGAAGTAATTACTGCGGAAACTGTTCGAATTGTATGACGCAATTTGACACGATCGACATTCAGGCGGCGGCAGAGAGTCTCTTAGGCTGTGTGCAGTCGTGCGGACAGCGCTATGGAACAACGGTGATTCTCGACACGGTTCACGGGGCGAATACGGTTAAGATCCGCAATTACCGGATGGATGAGAATCCGCATTATGGGGAGCTGGCGAAGGAGAGCGTCGTGCATCTGCGCCAGATGTTTAATTTCCTCCAGGTGGAGGAGTATCTGTTTGTCACGGCGGATGAGTATTCGATTGTCAAATTGACGGAAAAAGGTGCGGCTTTCCTGGAAGCACCGGAGCCAATCGAGATGAAGATGGCGAAGGAGCGGGAAAAACAGGTAGCTGGAAGCAGCAAAAAGAGCCGCCGGGGCGCGAAGCTTCCAGCCGGGGCAGCCGAATTTACGGAGAAGGAAGAGACGCTCTTCGAGGCACTCCGCGCGCTGCGCCGCGAGATCGCATCCGAGGAAAAAGTGCCGCCGTATATCGTATTTTCTGATAAGACGCTGACGCATATGTGTATTTTAAAACCGGTCACGGAAGCGGAGATGCTGGAGGTGTCCGGCGTGGGTGCGTATAAATTTGAAAAATATGGAGAACGGTTTCTGGAATGCGTGCGGAAGTTCTTAGGACAATAAGCGGGAATCCTCGGCAATTCAATTACCGAGATGAAAGCGCAGTAGTGTGCATATCTGCACAATGCAAATAGTATAATAATTCTCATCCTTTGATAGTAATGCCGTAACCGGCATACAATAAAAACGAAAATACGTTCGAATAATGGTTGCGCATTACATTTCGATATGATATACTATATGTATGAAAGAAAATCTTATACATTATAGGACTTGTGTGTGTAATATTAACTACCATATGGTTTGGTCGGTGAAATACAGACGGAAGAT